>JBDKIG010000021.1:0-21352 GCA_039797215.1 Verrucomicrobiota bacterium
CAAGCGCTGGGGGGCATTTTTGGTCCAATCCACTCCCCACTCTTGGAGGTAGGGGCGGGAGAGTTCCACGAAGACCATCCCGCCAAGAATGAAATAGGGAGGCGCGGAATCGGCGATGAAGGATGGGCTGATGCTGCCGGAACGATCCATGGGCTCCATCTTAACGGTGATCTCCTCGATTATTGCGTTGCGAAGGATTTTTAAAACCACTTTGTCACCCGAAGGTGTGAGCGTGCTGCTGATATGACTGAAGAGAATGCGGCCGTAGTCGGCATCCTCGTAGTTGCCGTCTTGATCGAGAGGGTGGCCGTCCACGGCGAGAATCACATCGCCCTCGCGGAGTCCTGCGGAAGCAGCGGAACTTTTCGGGGTGACCTTCGTAACATAAATCCCGCCGGCTTCGTTCAAGCCGATGTAGCGACGGAGTTGGGGGTCGCGGAGGGGGGAGTAGGAAACTCCGAGGCGCGGGAAATTCACGGAATCGAGGAATCGCGAGATCACCGGCATGGGAATGATATCGGCGGTTTGGTTTCGCGCATCGTAGCGCATGAGGAGGCCGACGAGCCTGTCATCGCGCACTGCGGGGAGCGTAAAGCTGCCATCGCGCTGTTGGAGCGGGATGCTAAGTTTGAAGGAAAGAAGGCCCAGATTTTCGAGCGGGTAGGGTGAGATGGAGATCGAGGAGATGCGGCCGGGGGTGCGTGCGAGTTCGCCGTTCGGCTCGATTTGAAGAACGGTCGCGGAGTCGCCGATGGAAACCTTGCCCTCGAGGGCGAGGGGAATCATGCCATAGAGGAATACCGGATTCGTGGCGCGCAGGATCGCGAGGTTGCACTCGTAGCTGATGCGCTCGATGGTCGCCGTGGATTTTTCGCCGGTGGCGGCCTTTTCAAGTTCGATGAAATTGGAATTCGCCACGAGATCGGCCGTAACGAGGACGAGGTTCTCGCCGATCAACACGCCGAGGCCGCGGCGGCTGTAAGGTGGTTTTTTCTGCCACGGCGATTGATAGTCGTAGGCTTGGTTCGTGGAATTCACACGAATGATGGATCGAGTCGTGACTTGAGCTGGGGTTTCGAGACTCGACGCTGGAGACGGGCTGGGGACCGGGGTTGGCGTGGATTGCTGCGGAAGGCGTGGCTGAAATGCTCCGGCAAGGACGGCGGCTTGCGCCATGATGCAAAAGGCTATGAGGCGAAGGAGCGGGTTCATTTTTCGAGATTTTGCTCCGAGGCGATGCCGTAGCGTTTAAGGATATTTTCCGTAGCGGCCAGGACAGCTTTGCGTTCCAGAACGATCGGGGGACCGACATCGGCGGTTTTGATCACATAATATTCCTCCCGCTTAGCGAAGGCCTGCGCGACATCTTGAAGAGTTTGGATCCGGCGTCCGTTGATTTCATTGATGAGGGAGTAACGAAAATCTCCCGTGTGGGCATTCACGGGGTCGGGAAGGATGTTGCTCAAAACGACGAGCTCCTTGCGGTCGCGATAAATCTCATCTTCCACAAAGAAATCAAAAAAGTAGTTCAATCGCTGATTCGAAGGGTCATGCGCAGCGAGGAAATTGCGGTCCACCGGTTGAAACACCAGACCGCCGAAAATGACATAGCGCGGCTTTTCATCATAGGCGTTGCTTTGCAGCGTGAACGGCCAGGGGTCGTCCAATGGCACGGCGACGATTTGTTTTTTTCTGTCGCGGATGATGACGAGCTTCACCTTCTCGCCACGGAATTTTCTTTCAACGATTTCGGTGAATGGCACAACGCCGTTTTGAAGGCGGATCGAGCCGTCGCTGGCGATGGGGTAGCCGTCGATCTCGAGCAACACATCTCCCGGCTTGAGGATGCCATCTGACGAGCCGCCGCCGTAGACAGCTCCAACCATCACGCCGCTGTCGTCGTCTTCCAAACCAAGTGCCCGTCGCGCGGCAGGGTTGAAGAGGTTTTGAAAGCTGATCGCCAGGTCGATATAGCGGTCGTATTTTCCATCCTCCACATCCTTGAGAAAACGCTCCACCACCGGCACGGGAATCATGTATCCGACATTCTGCGCGACATCGCCTGAGTAGCCTTGGAAGGCGACTCCGACGACCTTGCCATCCTGCATCACCGGGCCACCACTGTTGCCGGGATTGATGGCAGCATCGATCTGGATCGTGAGGTGGGAATCCATCGCAGAGTGCGAGTAGGTTTGGAAATCGATCCGCGAAACGATCCCGCGCGTGACGGAGAGCCGCTTGCCGCCGATCGGGTAGCCATAGACGGAAACGACGGACTCGATCTCGGGCAGTCCGCCAAATTCCAGCGGTGAGGTGCCATTGAAAAACTCGACATTTTCCACCTTCAGCAAGGCGAGGTCGCAATCGTGGGCAATGTGGAGCACGCGGGCGGTGTAGGGCTTCGGGTCACCCTCCTTCGAGACCGTGAGGAAGCGCGCGTTGCTGACGACATGGGCATTCGTCATGATGCGGTCGCCATCGATCACAAACCCCGCGCCCACGCCGGAGATCACTTCGCCCGGGCTCCAAGGCGTTTTGTAATTCGGCTCCTGCGAGGTCGCCTCGATGCGGACGAGGCTCTCGGCGATCGGCGCGGCGTGAGCCCATGCCGAAAGGCAGAGCGCAATCACGAGCGGAAGGAGTCGGGTCATGGGCATTATTTTGCCACGATATTCACGAGCTTGCCGGGCACAACGATGACCTTGGCAATCTCGAGTCCCGCCGTGGCTTCGGCGACCTTGGGGCTCTCAAGCGCTGCTTTTTCTATTTGCTCCTTCGAGGAATCCTTCGGCACGCGCAGGCGCTCGCGGACCTTGCCGTTCACCTGCACGACCAGCTCGATTTCGTTTTCCACCAAATGGGCCTCGTCGTGGACCGGCCACGGTTGCTGCGAGGCGAAGCCTTCGAAGCCAAGGCGGCTCCAGAGTTCCTCTGCGAGGTGCGGCGCGAACGGACTGAGAATTGGAAGTAGGATGCGCAGCGCCTCGAACGGACGCGGCGTGGCGTTTACGAATTCATTGGTGAAAACCATCATCTGAGAGATCGCCGTGTTGAAGGCCAGATCGCCGATGTCGGAGGTAACTTTTTTGATCGTCCCGTGAGTCACGCGGAGTTGCTGTGAGGTCAAAGGAATTTCCTGAAGGTCCTTCGACAAAACCCACTCGCCCTCCTGGTTCTCTTCCATCGCAAGACGCCACACGCGCCCTAGGAAACGGTAAACGCCCTCCACGCCCTTCATGCTCCAAGGTTTCATCTGCTCGAGCGGGCCCATGAACATCTCGTAGAGACGCAGCGAGTCGGCGCCGTATTCGGCGATCACGCTATCGGGCGTGACGACATTGCCACGGCTCTTCGACATTTTTTGTCCATCTGGACCAAGGATCATGCCTTGGTTCACGAGTCGCTGAAACGGCTCCGGCGTGGTGAGGTGGCCGAGGTCGAAGAGGACCTTGTGCCAAAACCTCGCGTAGAGCAGATGAAGCACGGCGTGCTCGGTGCCTCCGATGTAGAGATCCACGCCGCCGGGCTTCGCGTTTTTGCCCATCCAATAATCGTCCGCCGCTTTGCCGATAAAGCGCTCCGAATTCCTCGCGTCGCAGAACCGCAGGTAATACCAGCATGAGCCCGCCCATTGCGGCATGGTATTCGTCTCGCGCTCGGCGGTTTCGGAGTAACGCACCCAGTCGCGGGCTTTCGAGAGCGGCGGCTCGGGAGTTCCGGTCGGCTTGAAATCCTCCATGTCCGGCTGGACGAGCGGGAGTTCGCCCTCGGAAATCGCTCGGTGGTTGCCGTTCTCCCACACGATCGGGAATGGCTCGCCCCAGTAGCGTTGGCGGGAGAAAAGCCAGTCGCGGAGCTTGTAGTTCACGGTGCCGCAGCCGAGGGATTTTTCCTCGAGCCAGGCGGTGATCTTTCGCTTGGCCTCGGTGGTGGGGAGCCCGTCGAGGAAGGCGGAGTTGATCGCGAAGCCTGGCTCTTCAAGGAGAGTGGGCGTCTCGCCCACTAGTTCGATCGATGTGGGCGGGACGCCCACACTCCTTGAATAAAGAACATAGCTGCCATCCTTGAGATTGGCGCGCTGAGGATTTTTCGCGATGTAGTCTACGAGGTTCGACTGGTGGGTCGTGTTTCGAACGATGCGGTCCCAGTAATCACGCTGCCAAACCTCGCCGCTTGTGCCCAAGGCCTTATTGATTTCTTTAGCGGTGTAGCTCTTCCAAGAATGCAGAATTTCTTCCAACGGGTGCTCCGCCGAAAGATGGAAGAGAACATGAATGTGATTCGGCATCACCACGAAGGATTCCAGAAGATAACGATCTCCATCGAAATGCCGGAGGGCATTGGCGACGATCTCGGCGATGGCGGGATTTCTCAGGATGCACTCGCCGGTTCCGGCGTCTAGCCAGGCGTCGATGGATTTTGAAAAGCGTTCTTGGTAGTCGGCTTCGACTTCCTCACTCCAGGGTTCCGGGTGATGGGTTAGCCATGCGTCCCGCTCCTCACGCCATTGGTCGAGTTTGTCCTTTGGGAGACTGTCAGCGAGACGCCAAGTGGTGAAGACCAGCTTTGAACCCTGCTGCCAGTGTGGGAGTTTGAACGGGGTATGTTGGCGGATTTCCTGGTTGGGTTCGAAATAAGGAGTGGGCGGGACGCCCACGCTCCTTGAGACAACCTCGCGGATCGGAAGCTCGAATTTTTTGGCGAATTCGAAATCGCGCTCGTCGTGGGCTGGGACGGCCATGATCGCGCCAGTGCCGTAGCCCATGAGGACATAGTCGGCGATCCAGATGGGGATGCGCTCGCCGTTGACGGGATTGATGGCGCGGGCGCCGGTGAAGACGCCGGATTTTTCTTTATTGAGTTCCGTGCGGTCGAGGTCGCTCTTCGAGGCGACGGAGACGCGGTATTTTTCGACGGCCTCTTTTTGCTCTGCCGTGGTGATTTCGGAGACAAGCGGATGCTCGGGGGCCAGAATCATGTAGGTCGCGCCGAAAAGCGTGTCCGGCCGGGTGGTGAAAACCTCGATCTCGGCGTTGGTTTTTTCCTCTAGGAATTTCACCGACGCCCCCTCGCTGCGGCCGATCCAGTTTCGCTGGAGCAGCTTGATGCCCTCGGGCCAGTCGAGGCCTTCGAGGCCTTCGATCAAACGCTCGGCGAAGGCCGTAATGCGGAGCATCCATTGGCGCAGCGGGCGGCGCTCCACCGGGAAACCTCCGACCTCGCTTTTGCCGTCCACGACTTCCTCGTTGGCCAGCACGGTGCCGAGTTGCGGGCACCAATTCACGGGCATCTCGGCGACATACGCGAGGCGCACCGAGTCAGGGTCCGCGCCGGTGTAGCTCGAAATCGGCTCGGCTTTTTTCGAGGCCGGATTGAACCACGAATTGTAGAGTTGGAGGAAAATCCACTGCGTCCAGCGGAAGTATTCGGGGTCCGTGGTGCTGACTTCGCGATCCCAATCGTAGCTAAAGCCGACGGCTTGGAGTTGGCGGCGGAAGTTCTCGATGTTGCGGGCGGTGGTGACGCGCGGGTGCTGTCCGGTTTTGATCGCGTATTGTTCGGCGGGCAGGCCGAACGCATCCCATCCCATCGGGTGGAGGACATTGAATCCGCGCATGCGGTGGAATCGCGCAAGGATGTCGGTCGCCGTGTAGCCTTCGACATGGCCGACATGGAGGCCATCGCCGCTCGGGTAGGGAAACATGTCGAGAATGTAGAACTTCGGTTTGGTGGCATCGAAACCGGCATCGCCGGGGTTTTTGGCTCGGAAGGCGCCGCCCTCGATCCATTGCTTTTGCCACTTGGGTTCGAACTCCGAGAAGGGAAATTGCTTGCGCTGCGTAGACATCGTAAAAAACGCGAAGCCTATGCTGGAACCCGCCAACCCTGCAAATCCATACACCGTGCTCGTTTCGACCCGGAACGCCCACAAGCTCGTGGAAATCCGCCAAATCCTCGGCCCATCCTTCGAATTGCTCGATCTCTCGTACGTCCCTGCGCTCGGCGAGGTGGAGGAAACCGGCACGACCTTCGAGGAAAATGCGGCTCTGAAGGCCCTCGCGGCCTCGGCGCATTTCGGCGGATGGGTGCTGGCGGACGACTCAGGACTCGAAGTCGATGCGCTCGGCGGCGCGCCTGGCGTTCGCTCGGCGAGGTTCTCCGGGGAAGGCGCGACCGATGTCACAAACCGCGCCCTGCTTTTGGAAAAACTCGCCGCCGTTCCTGCGCACGAACGCTCTGCAAGGTTCCGTTGCGTCATCGCACTGGCGCGGGGAGGCGAGGTTTTGGCGCATTTCAGCGGTTCGGTCGAAGGCGCGATCATCGCGAGAGAACAAGGCGAGGGAGGATTTGGTTATGATCCACTTTTTGTGCCAGAGGGATTCCGCGAGACTTTCGCCGAGCTGGGCGCGGAAACCAAAAACCGCCTGAGCCACCGCGGACGAGCATTGGCGGGTTTGAAAAATTGGCCTGGTTGGGCGCGGTAGGGTTCTGCGCGCTTGTCGCGGACACGGCCTCGTCGTAAGTCTTCTCCCGCTCTTATGCGCCAAGGTTCGCTCGCTCTCCTCCTACACGCCCACCTGCCTTGGGTGCGCCATCCCGAGCACGAGGAGTTTCTTGAAGAGGACTGGCTCTTCGAGGCAATCACAGAGTGCTACATCCCGCTGCTGAAAATCCTTCGCCGCATGGTCGCGGACAAGGTTCCCGCCAAGATCACCTTCACGCTCACGCCGACCCTTTGCGCGATGCTGCGCGACCCGCTCTTGCAAAGCCGCGCCGAGCGGTATCTAGAGCGGGGATGTGAACTCGCTGCGATGGAAGTGGACCGCACCTCGCGCGACGAGGCGCTCCAACACATCGCCCGCCACTACCAAGCCGCCTTTGGCGAGGCGTTGCGTTTTTACCGCGAAGAAATCCGCCGCGACATCGTCGGCGCTTTTGCCCAACTCCAAAAAGACGGCATCCTCGAGATCATCACCTGCGCTGCCACGCACGGCTTCCTTCCCTTGATGGAAGCCGTCCCCGAGGCGATGCGCGCCCAAATCCTGATCGGCCGCGATTCCCACCGCGAATGCTTCGGTGTCGATCCGGCGGGAATCTGGCTGCCCGAGTGCGGGTATGTTCCCCGGATCGATTCGATTTTGCAGGAGGCCAACATTCGATGGTTCGTGGTTGATGCGCACGGTCTGATGTATGGCGAACCAAGGCCGCGCTTCGCGATTTACGCCCCGTATTTCACACCTGCCGGGCCGGCGGTTTTTGGACGCGACCGCGAGTCGAGCAAGCAGGTCTGGAGCGCCCGCGAGGGTTATCCCGGCGATCCCGCCTATCGGGATTTCTACCGCGATATCGGCATGGATCTGCCCGAGGACTACCTCCACACGGTTCTGCCTGCCACAGGCCACCGGCGAAACACCGGCATCAAATACCACCGGATCACTGGCTCGCCCCACAAAGAAATCTACAATCGAGCCTGGGCTATGGCCGCAGCCGATCACCACGCGGGCGACTTTCTCAACGCACGAATCGGCCAGATCCAGCACCTCTGCCAAAACCTCCCTGTTGAGCCCATCGTGCTGAGCCCGTTCGACGCTGAGCTTTTCGGCCACTGGTGGTATGAAGGCCCAGAGTTCCTCGATCTCTTCCTGCGTAAGGCGGCCTACGACCAGAAGACCTTCCGCCTCACCACGCCTAGCACCTACCTCCACGAAAATCCCACCCAGCAGATGCTCTGCCCCTCCCCCTCGAGCTGGGGAAACAAAGGCTACTCCGAGGTCTGGCTCGACCACTGCAATTCCTGGATCTACCCGCACCTCCACGCCGCCGCACGCCGTATGACCGAAGCCGCACGCCAGCACGCGAAGACCCGCTCGGCGTTCACTGACCGAACCCTCAAGCAGCTCGCGCGCGAACTCCTCCTCGCGCAGTCCAGCGACTGGGCGTTCCTTATGAAAACCGGCACGGCAGTCGACTACGCCACGCGCCGCACGAACGACCATCTACTCCGCTTCACGCGGCTCTGGGAAATGCTCGAATCCGGCAAGCCCGATGAGGGTCTGCTCGCAGCCTGCGAAGAGCGCGACAACCTCTTCCCTAATGTGAATTGGAAGCACTACCTGTGAGGCTCCTTTCGCTTTTTCTCCTTCTCCTCCCGCTCGCCAAGGCCCCTGCCACGCCGGCCGAGGGCGAGTTTGTCTTCGCCGTTCCCTCCACCGGACGGATCACGCTTGGCGTTTTCGACAAAAATGGCCACCTCGTCCGAACCCTCCACGCGCTCGACGGCGAGGAGAAATTCCAAGTCGGCCTCAATGGCTTCATCTCGCGCTGGGACGGGCTCGATGACTCAGGAAAAAAAGTTCCGCCTGGCACCTACCACATTCGCGGCTACCAGATCGGCGAGGCGACCGTCTCCGGCGAGGCTTTCCATTTCAATGACTGGATTTCCGAATCCAACGCGCCGCCAATCTCACGGATTGAGGATTTCGAGGTTTTGGATGACGGGGACATTCTGCTCTCGGGAAAAACCCCTACCGCTCCAATCTTGGCCCGCGCCTCGATCAAGGACGGCCTCCTCGCCATCGAAAAAAATCCTCCCGCCGACAAAACCTCCCCCGCCCGGCAAAAGCTCGCCGAACTCACCGGCCGCCCGCCCGAGGGGTTCCTTTCGATCGACTCGTCGGGCGACACGATTCTCGCGGCTGACTCCGAAGGTGTTTGGCTTTCCCAAAACGGCTCCGCGCCTCGGAAAATCGAACTTCCCGCGAAGGTCGAGGCGATCTCGCTCGGAGCTGGGGACACCTTTTGGTTCATCGGCTCCAGCGGCGAGGCGGACCAGCCGCCGATGGTCGGCCAGGCTGATTTCTCTGGCGAAATTCTCCGCGCGCTTCCCTACGAGGCCGGCGAACCCGTTCCAAAAAAAATCCGTGCCGCAAAATCCGGCTCAGGGTTCGTCGTGCTCGAGGAACTCCCCGGCTCGCAGCGCCTGCGCTCCCTCACCCGCGACGAATCCGGCGAATGGGTGGTCGATTGGGAAAAAACCATCCGCAAATCCTCGCGCTTCGGCTTCGCAAATGGCGAGGTGACAGCCGATGCCGGCGATGAACCGCAACTCGAGTCCCTCCGTTTCCGCCTCGAGGAAAACCCCCTGACCGGCGAGCGTCAAACGATCACGATTCGAGCCCTGGCCGACGCCCAAGGCTCGCGCCTCGCGACCGAGGACGGCTTGCCATTGCTCCTCATCAGCAACCAGCGCGACATCCAGCGCGCCGTCCTCCACCGGGGAAAAGCTCCCGACTCGCTCCGCTTCCTTCAAAGCAACGGCGCCGCCGTCGAAGAATACCTCATCGAAGGCCTCCGCCACATCCTCCCCCTCAACGCCGGCCAAATCGAAATCCGCTGAACTGAGCCTCGCAAAAAAATTAGGCAAAATCCCAATTGCCTCCGTCTCGAAATATGAATGACTATTAAAAAAATGAATCCTCCCCCAATTTCTTCCAATCGACTTCCTTTAAATCCTAAAAAATCGCTCCATATTTTAGCGGTTTTCTTGGTCCTGTTTAGCGCTTGGCCTGCGTTGGCAAGCCCCGGGCCGACTTGGCGAGAGGCTTCCCATTCGGTGTTGAAGGGCCAAAGCTCGATTTCGGTGTCGATCCCCGAGGGTGCGAAGCGGGTAGCGGTGGAGGTGCAGAATTCCAAAGGCACTTGGGTGCGGTGGTCGGTTCGCCGAACTGCGAGTGCCGGTGCGATGTCGATCAAAGTTCCCAAAAATCTTTTGAACCGCTCTTGGCGGGCTTGGGCAGAGGTGCCTTCGGCGCTGAAATATCCAGTGGCTTTTTACCGCGGCAAGAAGCCGACAGGAAAAGCCGCATCCTCCGGCTACGGGGAGCAGGATTTTTCCTCAGAGTCTGCTCGTTTATTGGCCAATTCGGCAGATGGCGTCTTGGTAGCGGCGAACACCTCTTCGGATGCAGCGACCAAGACGGAAACCGCCACGGTGCAGGAGGCTGATATTTGGAAATCCGATGGATCAATAATCTATTTCTTCAACCAGCTCCGTGGTTTGCAGGTTCTCGATCTCTCAGATCCCTCGAAACCCTCGCTTGTGGCGAAATTGCGTCTGCCGGAGGTTGGCCAAGATCTCTACATTCTTCCAGGCGGGGACGGTGACACTCATGCCGTTCTCCTTGCGAGGAAGTCGGAGAGTTGGGATTCCTCAGAGATTCATTTGGTGAGAATCTCCGGCAACGAGGCATCCATCGTCGGCTCGATCGAAATTACCGGTATGCCCAGTGACAGCAGGATCAAGGGCAACCGATTGTTTGTCGCCACTCAGACTTGGAAGGACTACTCCAAGTATGGATCTGGCCGCGCCTTACTCAGCGAGGTCTCGATTGATACTGCAACCGGTAAACTCTCTTTGGAAAATTCATTGGAATTCGCCGCGGACTCGACGGTTGTTTCCGCTGGCAACGATTGGTTCGCACTGGCTTTGAACAAGTGGTCCGAAGGGAATATCTCCGAAGTTCACCTGTTTTCCATCTCCGAGACGGGTCTAAAGTCCTTGAATCCTGCCCCAATCCGCACGGCTGGCCGAGTTGGTGACAAATTCAAAATGCAGATTCGCGATGGCGTCTTCACCGCGATTTCCCAAGGTTGGCAAAACTCTGACAACGACTGGGCTTGGTGGGGGACTCCGGTCACCACTCTGGAGAATTTCTCCACAGATGGAAGCCCGCTCGCCAGCTTGGAGATCATCCGCGGCGAGCAGCTCTACGCCACTCGATTCGCTGGGGATACTGCCTATGCCGTGACTTTTCGACAAACCGATCCCCTGTGGATGATCGATCTCAAGGTTCCCTATGCTCCGGTGATCAGCGGCCATCTCGAAGTGCCTGGCTGGTCCACACACATCGAGCCGATGGGGGATTTGCTATTCAGTATCGGGTGGGACGATGGAAGAGTGGCTGCGTCGCTCTTTGATGTCTCAAATCCAGCCAATCCCACTCTGGCGAGTCGAGTTTTTCTCTCCGATTCCTGGGGAGGGTTTTCCGAGTCCCTCTACGATGAGAAGGCCCTCAAAATCCTTCCTGATCAAAATCTCGCGCTCATTCCGTTCACGCTCCATGCCTGGGCTTCGGAGGATTCTGGCCACCGCATCCAAATCCTCGAGGTAGACAGCGTTTCTAAAACTCTCCGCACTCGCGGCCGTATCAACCATGACTTTGAACCGCGCCGCGCGGCGATGGTTGCCGGGGCGTTGGCCTCGATTTCCCAACGCCAGCTCGTAACGGCTGATATCTCCAACCCCGACCAACCCGCTGTTCTGGCCGACTTGTTGCTTGCTTGGCCTGTCCACCGGGTGGTTGCTAATGGCGACTACCTTTACCAGATCAGTGATGGATCGACTTGGTGGGATTCCACTCCCGCTCTTCGTATTTCGAGCACCGACGATCCGGATACGATCATCAACGAGGTTCCGCTGAAATCCGGGACGATTCGTGATGCGGCCATTCACAACGGCCGACTCCACATTCTCCGAGCCGAGGGGCTTTCCAATGGTTTTTACCCGAGGCTCATGTTGATGCCATTCGGCAGCTACCCCGATGCCTCATCAAATCCCAAACTTCACTTGGATGTTTTTAATATCACGGTCCCTGTTTCCCCGGCTTTTGCCGGTTCTGCGTCTCTAGATTTAGGTGGTGAGTCAGGAAATTTGGAAACCGGGCGGATTTTGTTTCCTTCCGAAAATTCCGCAGTCGTGCTCGCTCGAAGCCAACCGTATTACTGGATTCGCCCTATGCCTGTTCTTCGAGCCGATGCATCGATCGCTCAAGCATCCCCTTCGATTATGGGGCCATGGAATTGGGCTCCGAAATCGGGTCCGGCGATCGCTGCGGTTTTTGACACTGCCAATTTTACATCTTCTTCCACCCAGCTTGATTCCCAAAAAACGATCGATATTCGCAAAGGAACCGCCGGTGATGGAATCGTGGCTTATTCTTGCGGGGAAAAACTTTCCAGCGGGATGGATTCCAAGAGTCCGCGAAACCACTATGTCGGCCTGCTGGATGTCTCGAATCCCGCGGCTCCGCTCTCCCTTTCGCCAGTAGCCTTGCCTGGCAGACTGCTTGCGGCCACCGATCTCGACAAACGCGGGTTTCTTGCTTGGACGGAGAACCCATCCTCAAAAGGGGAATCCCAAGGTGTCGCACTGAGTGCTTCCGATTTAAAATCCTCTTATCTGGTTTCCGCCCTGACCATACCCGATCTCGGGCAAGTTGCCGCCAACGGGCAAAAACTCTATGCAATCTCTGGAAAGCAAATCAGAGGCTTTAATGTCCCCGACTCGGGGGTTCCCAAGCCGATCGGAACCATGCCACTGGATTGGAGACCTGAAAGCCTTCGGATTTTGAAAGACACCCTGCTTGTGGCCGACAGCAAAAACCTTCTTTGTTCACCACTACAAGGATTCCCGTCATCTGCTACCGAGTGGGAAACTTCCCAAGGATTCGATTTAAACGCTCTTGAATCAACGCCGAAAGCCGTCTTCTCGCCCTCGGGAGAGTATGGGGTGGAGGTGCTTGAAAGGTGATTTTCGAAATCCGCTAGCGATTTTTACTCCCACTCGATCGTGGCGGGCGGCTTGCTGGAGATGTCGTAGCAGACGCGGTTCACGCCTTTGACTTCGTTGATCACGCGTGCGGAGATTTTGGCGAGGAGTTCTTGCGGTAGGCGCACCCAGTCGGCGGTCATGCCGTCGTGGCTGTTCACGATGCGGAGCGCGATCGTGTAGTCGTAGGTGCGTTCATCGCCCATGACTCCCACGCTGCGGACGGGGAGGAGGACGGCGAAGGATTGCCAGACTTTGTAATACCAGCCCGAGGCTTTCATTTCCTCGAGCACGATAGCATCGGCTTCGCGCACGATGCGGAGGCGCTCGGCGGTGATCTCGCCGATCACGCGGACGGCAAGGCCGGGGCCGGGGAACGGCTGGCGGTGGACGATTTCCTTGGAGAGGCCGAGTTCGGCGCCGACTTCGCGGACTTCGTCTTTGAAAAGCTGGCGGAGCGGCTCGACCAGTTCGAATTTCATCTTCTCGGGGAGGCCGCCGACATTGTGGTGGCTCTTGATGAGCGCGGCAGGATTGCCGGAGATGGAAACGCTCTCGATCACATCGGGGTAGAGCGTGCCTTGGGCGAGAAAGCGGTAGTGGCCGGGATCGGATTTTTTCAGATCGCGCGCGGCTTTTTCAAAAACCTTGATGAACTCGTTCCCGATGATCTTGCGCTTGCGCTCGGGGTCGGTGACGCCTTTGAGTTTTTTGAGGAATTGCTCGGAGGCGTCCACTGTTTTCATCCGAATGCGGAACTCTCGGGAGAAGAGTTTTTCCACCGCCGCCGCTTCGTTGGCGCGGAGGAGTCCGTTGTTTACAAAAATGCAGGTGAGGCGGTCGCCGATGGCTTTGTGGAGTAGGACGGCGGCGACGGAGGAATCCACGCCGCCGCTGAGGCCGAGGATCACGCGGCCTTCGCCGACTTGCTCGCGGATTTCGCGGCAGGTGCGGTCGATGAAGGATTCCATCGTCCAGTTGGATTTGCAGCCGCAGATGCGGTGGACGAAGTTCGCGAGGATTTCCTTGCCGCGCGGGGTGTGGACGACCTCGGGGTGGAATTGGAGGCCGTAGATGTGGCGCTTGGTGTCGCCGATGACGGCATGCGGGGAGTTTTCGGTTTTGCCGAGCGGACGAAAGCCGGCGGGGAGCTTGGTGATTTTGTCGCCGTGGCTGTTCCAGACTTCGAGCTTGGCGGGGAGCTTGTCGAAGAGGGCGCACTTCGGGTCGCCTTGGAGTTGGCCGGGGCCGTATTCACGGGCGGCGGAGCGTTCGACCTTGCCGCCGAGCCCGTGGGCGATGAGCTGCATGCCGTAGCAAATGCCGAGGACAGGGATGCCGAGTTCGTAGATTTTTTTGTCCACCTGCGGAGCCTTCGCCGCATAAACGCTGGCGGGACCGCCCGAGAGAATGATGCCGGAAGGGCGGAGTTTTTTGATCTCCGAGGCTTTGGTCCGGAAGGGGAGGATTTCCGAGTAGACGCGGCACTCGCGAACGCGGCGGGCGATGACCTGGGTGTATTGGGAACCGAAATCGAGAATGAGGATTTTTTCCTCAGCGGGCTGTGACGGCATGATGGGTGGCGCTTAGTTGAACTCTGGACCGAAGTCGTCAGAGAGCGGTTTGTTTGGGACGATCTGGCCGCGGCCTTGAATTCCCTCCTCGAACCGAGTGCCGACATCTTCGACCGATTGCTCGGAAATAGCGCACCCGGAGAGGAGCGCGAGAAGCCCTGACATACAAAAAAAGATCACGCCTTTCATCGCGGCGGAGAATAATGAATCGAGTCGCCATGGCAACCATCATTCCGCCCGACATCCTGCTGGATTTCTACCGTCGCGGCGTTTTTCCGATGGCGATGAATGGCGAGCTGCGGCTCTTCTCGCCCGACCCTCGCGGAGTGATTCCACTCGAGAAATTCCACATTCCGCACGGCTCCCGGAAAACCCTGCGCGACCCCGCGTGGAAGGTGACGGTGAATGCGGCGTTTGAGGAGGTGGTTCTTGGGTGCGCGGAGCGGGACGAAACCTGGATCGACGAAACCATTTTTGGGAGTTACGCGGAGCTCCACCACCTCGGGCACGCGCATTCCGTGGAGGTTTGGCGGGATGGCGAGTTGGCTGGGGGGCTGTATGGCGTGGCGATCGGTGCCGCGTTTTGCGGCGAGTCGATGTTCAGTCGCGTGCCTGGGGCCTCGAAAGTGGCGCTGGCGAGTTTGGTCGAACGACTGCGAGGCCGGGGCTTCACGCTTCTTGATACACAATGGGTCACGCCCCACCTCGAAAAATTTGGGGCCTGCGAAATCCAGCGCCGCGAGTATTTGGAACAACTCGCGAAAGCGGTGGAGATAAAGACGAGCTTTTGGGAGTGAGGATTTTCTGGGAAGTGATGAACGGGTGTCGGCCTGCCATCAGAAACGCCTTGCGGAATTTAGGCTAATCCAAACCCGCTGCTTTGTCGCGCTGGGCTCGTAGCTCTGCCGAAGCATTTCGAAATAAAAAAAAACGCCGTCCGGATCTCGGACGGCGTTTTTGTTGAGTGAATGGTTGGTTATTTGCCCTTCTTGGCGGGCGCCTTGCCGGTTGGAACCGAGGCGATCGTCTGAAGGATGCGGCTGGCGATTTGGTAGGGGTTTCCTTGGGAGTTCGGGCGACGATCTTCCAAGTAGCCTTTCCAACCGTTGTTCTTGAAGCTGTGCGGAACGCGGATCGAGGCTCCACGGTCTGCGACGCCCCAGGAGAATTTGTCGATGCTCTGGGTTTCGTGGAGACCGGTCAGGCGCATGTGGTTATCGGGGCCATACACGGCGATGTGTTCGTTTTTGTATTTGTCGAAGGCCGCCATGAGCTTGTCGAAGTATTCTTTGCCGCCGACTTCGCGCATGTATTTCGTGGAGAAATTGGCGTGCATACCCGAGCCATTCCAGTCGGTATTGCCGAGCGGTTTGCAGTGGTATTCGATATCAATGCCGTATTTTTCACAAAGGCGCTGGAGGATGTAGCGGGCGACCCAGACCTCGTCAGCGGCGCGCTTGGAGCCTTTGCCGAAGATTTGAAATTCCCACTGGCCCTTCGCGACCTCGGCATTGATGCCTTCGTGGTTGATGCCGGCATCGAGGCAGATGTCGAGATGCTCCTCGACGATCTGGCGGGCGATGTCGCCTACATTTTTGTAGCCGACGCCAGTGTAGTAAGGTCCTTGTGGAGCTGGGTATCCATTTTCCGGAAAGCCAAGGGGGCGTCCATCTTGATAAAAGAAATACTCCTGCTCGAAGCCAAACCAGGCATTGGGATCATCCAAAATGGTGGCGCGGTCGTTGGATGGGTGCGGTGTGCCGTCGGCATTGTAAACTTCGCACATGACGAGCGCGCCATTTTTGCGGGTGCTGTCAGGGTAGACGGCTACAGGAACGAGGACGCAATCGGAGCTGCCGCCGGGGGCTTGTTGGGTGGAGCTGCCGTCAAAGCCCCATTTAGGAAGAGCTTCCAACTTGGGGAACGAAGCGAAGTCTTTAAGCTGGGTCTTGCTGCGAAGGTTGCGGACGGGCTCATAGCCGTCGAGCCAGATGTATTCGAGTTTGTATTTAGCCATTCTGTGTGTGGTGTGTTTTTTTGAGCACCTTCAAGCCGCTCGAGGGTGCGATTTGTTTCTTTTTTAGCATTTTTCCGTGCGGCGAGAGATAGGATGCAATTTGCATGCCAACCCTGCGGCACGGGAAAAAAAGTTATGACAGGTGTTTTTGGACTTCGGCGCTGAGGGTGCGTCCGTCGACACGCCCGGCTGCTTTTTCGTTAAGGATTTTCATCACGGCACCCATGTCCTTGCGGGAGGTGGCACCGGATTCGGCGATCGCGGCTTTGACCAAAGCCTCGACCTCGGCGGGGGAGAGTTGTTGGGGGAGGTAGGTATTGAGGATGTCGATCTCGGCTTTCTCGGCGGCAGCCATTTCGGGTCGGCCGCCTTTATCAAAAGCTTCCACGGAGTCTTGGCGTTTCTTGACCTCTTTGCGGACGATGGCGAGGGCGTCGGAGTCTTCCAGCGTGCTACCGGCGCCACCTTTTTCGATGGCGGCGTTCATGAGGGAGGTCTTGAGCATGCGGAGAACGCCGAGTTTGGCGGCCTCGCGGGCCATCATGGCGGCTTTGATGTCTTGGTCGATGCGGGCTTGGAAGGTCATTGGAAGTTTTTGAAGGGATCGGTCTGATCAGATGAATCAGACGGATCTGCAGAGTTTAATCGCGGCGGAGGAGTTTTTGTTTGGCGAAGGAGTTGTCGATGATGTCGTGGATGCGCTGGGCTGCGACGACGCGGTTGCTGACATAGTCGAGGTTACCATCCATGCCGATGATGGAGATGGAGAAGCCTTGCGCGGTGTCAAACGCGGCAGCAGCGGCGGTGCCATCTGGAACGGTGAGGAAAGGAATGTTCGAGCGGATGATGCCGGATTCGCGCGAGAAGGCGGCGATGCAGACTAGGCCATCGGCGGCGAAGCGTTGGTAGATTTTTTGGAGCTGGCCGACTTGGGAGCGGAAGGCCCATTCCGTTGGGCTGTCGGCGATGAGGACGACGAGCGGGCGACCGCGGAGGTCCTTCGAGGATTTGGTTTTTCCGGTGGAGTCGACCCACGAGAAATCGGGCATGGCGCGGACGACTTCGGCATGGAGCAAGGCTGTGGAGGCCCATGCGGCGATCAGGAGGGCGACGAGGTTTTTCATACTTTCATCAACTCCGCTTCCTTGGCGGTGGTTTGTTTGTCGATTTCGGCGACGACCTTATCGGTGAGTTTTTGGACTTCGGTCTCTGTGTCACGGAGGTCGTCTTCGGTGAGCTTGCCGTCTTTTTGGAGTTTCTTGGCTGTATCGATCGCGTTGCGGCGGCAGGAGCGGACGCGGACGCGGGATTCCTCAGCGATGCCTTTGACAGTCTTCGTAAGGTCGCGACGGCGCTCTTCGGAGAGTTCGGGAATCGGGAGGCGGATGATTTTGCCGTCCACGGCCGGATTGATGCCGAGGCGGGATTCGTTGATGCCGCGCTCGATATCGCGAACGGTGGAGGCGTCGAAAGGCTGAATGACGAGCAGTCGGGGCTCGGGCGCGGTGATGAGCGCGAGTTGCTTAAGTTTCATCGAGGAGCCATAGGCTTCGACATCGATATTTTCCACGAGGGCCGGCGAGGCTTTGCCAGTGCGGATCGCGGCGAATTCGTGGGTCATGAAGCCCACGGCTTTTTCCATGCTCTCCTCGGCTTCGAACAGGATTTCTTCAATGCTCATTTGGCGGATTCTGGTTTGTCGGAAACAAGAGTGCCCACGGGCTCGCCCGCGATGGCAAGGCGAATATTGTCCGGCTTGTTCATGTCAAAAACGATGATCGGCATTTTGTTGTCCATGCAGAGGCTGAACGCGGTGGAGTCCATTACTTGCAGGCGCTTCGAGAGCGCGTCGGTGTAGGTGATGTGATCGAAGCGTTTGGCGTCCGGGTTTTTCTTCGGGTCGGAATCGTAGATGCCATCGACCTTCGTGGCCTTGAGGATAGCCTGCGCACCGATCTCGGCGGCGCGGAGGGCCGCGGTGGTGTCTGTGGAAAAAAACGGGTTACCCGTGCCGGCCACGAAAATCACGACACGGCCGAGCTCGAGGTGGCGCGTGGCCCGGCGGACGATGAACGGCTCGGCGAGGTTCTGCATTTCGATGGCGGTTTGCACGCGGACTTCGACGCCGAGTTCCTCGAGGGCGGACATGAGGGCGAGGCCATTGATGACGGTCGCGAGCATGCCCATGTAGTCGGCGGTGGTGCGGTTCATGCCCTTGTGGCTGGCGGTGAGGCCGCGCCAGATATTCCCGCCGCCGATGACGAGGGCGAGTTCCACGCCGAGCTTGGTGGCATCGGCGATTTGGGCAGCGATTTTTTGGACGACTTCCGGGCTGATGCTCTCGTTGCTGCCTGGCTCGCGGAGCACCTCGCCGCTGAGTTTCAGGACAACTCGTTTGTAGCGGACTTGGGATGATTGGGACATGCGCGAGGCCGGATCAAACCGCATCACGGGGCGGGAGGAAAGGACAAATCCAGACGAGTGCCAGGCGGGAGTGGGTGGCCTCGGAGAAATTCGGCGGCGGGGAGGCGCTTACGGCCTTGGAGCTGGAGAGATTCGAGGACAAGGCTGCCCGAGCCGCAACCCACGCGGAGAACGCCGGGCGCGGAAGCGAGAATTTCGCCGGGCGGGCCGGAAGAGGGGTCGGCTTTGGCAGAGTGGATTTTCAGGGTTTGGTCGGCGAGGTGCGTGGTGGCTCCGGGCCAGGGCGACATGGCGCGGACCCGCGTGGCAAGCGCCTCGGCGGGTTGGTGCCAATCGAGAAGGCCGTCGGTTTTTTTGAGCTTCGGCGCGTAGGTGGCGAGGGCGTTGTCTTGGGGAATGCGCGGGGCGTTTCCTTGCTCTAAAAGATCGAGGGCTTCGAGCAGGCAGGGCGCGGCGAGGTCGGCGAGGCGGTCATGGAGTTGACCCGTGGTTTCGTCGGAGCCGATGGCGAGTTTTTGGGCGAGGAGGATGTCCCCGGTGTCGAGGCCTTCGTCCATATACATCACGGTGATGCCGGTCTCGTGGTCGCCGGCGAGGATGGCGGCGTGGATCGGCGAGGCGCCGCGGTGGCGCGGGAGGAGCGAGGCGTGGAGATTGAGGCAGCCGAGGCGCGGGGTTTCGAGGACGCTCTTGGGGAGGATTTGGCCGTAGGCGGCGACGACCATGAGGTCGGGCGCGAGGGCGCGGAGATCCTCCAGCGTAGCGGCGGAGCGGAGTTTTTCGGGTTGCTGGACGGGGAGGTTTTGGGCAAGGGCGATTTGTTTGATCGCGGACATTTGCGGCTTCAAATCCCGGCCAGCTGGCTTGTCGGGTTGCGTGATCACACCAACGACGGTGTGTTTTTTCGAGGTCAGAAGAGCCTGGAGAGCGGGCGCGCCGATTTCGCCCGTGCCGCAAAAAACGATTCTCATGGGTTGCAGGGAAGAAGGATTAACCACAGAGGACACAGAGAGCACAGAGGAAGGTTGGAAAGTTGAAGGGGGGATTTGATTCGGTTCTGGTCTCCGTGAACTCTGTGTTCTGCGTGGTTCATTTTCAGAATTACATCATCCTCCGGGAGGAGGCTTGGCTGGCCATCGCGGCGCGGGTCATCATCATTTCTCCCGACGAGACCTCGCGCTGGCCGAGCGAGGAGGCGCAACCTGTGCAGAGGTAGTCGTAGATTTCCTTGTCGGGCAGAACGAGGAGGAGCTTTTCGCGGACCGGCATGGCGGTCTGGCATTTTTTACAATAGAGCGACGAGGCGCGGAGACTTTCGAATTGCTGCATGGCGGTTTGTGGTGTGGAGGATAGTTTCGTGGCGTGCGGGAATCAACCGCTCAGAGGGTTTGTTCTTGCCAGCACGGCGTCGGATTGGTTTTTGGAGGCCCTTCTTATGACCGACACAACCATTCTTTCCATCCGCGCACGCCAAATCCTCGACTCGCGCGGCAATCCAACCGTCGAAGCTGATGTCGAATTGGCCGGAGGAGCCATCGGCCGCGCAGCTGTTCCCAGCGGCGCCAGCACGGGCGAGCACGAAGCGGTCGAACTCCGTGACGGAAACAAAGCCAGCTATCTCGGCAAAGGCGTGACCAAGGCCGTCGCCAATGTCACCAAAATCCTGGCACCTGCCATCATTGGTTACGACGCCGCCGACCAAGTTTCCGTGGACAAGGCGATGCTCTCCGCCGACGGCACTTCGACCAAAAAGAAAGTCGGCGCCAATGCCATCCTTGCCGTCTCCCTTGCCACCGCGAAAGCCGCCGCTGCACAGGTCGGCCAGCCGCTTTACAAATACCTCGGCGGGCCAAACGCCAAGGTCCTTCCCGTGCCGATGATGAATATCCTCAACGGCGGTGCTCACAGCGATGCGCCGATCGACTTTCAGGAGTTCATGATCGTGCCGAAAAACTTCCCGAGCTTCTCCGAGGCGCTTCGTGCCGGCACCGAGATTTTCCACGCGCTCAAGAGCGAACTCAAAGGCCGCAAGCTCTCCACCGCCATCGGTGACGAAGGCGGATTCGCCCCCGCGCTCTCCAGCGCCGAGGACGCGCTCGACTCGATCGCCAAAGCCGTGAAGGCCGCTGGCTACAAGTTCGGCAAGGATGTCTTCATCGCGCTTGATTGTGCCTCCAGCGAATTCTACGACGCGGCCAAGAAAGCCTATGTCTTCAAGAAGTCCGACGGATCGAAGCGCACGGCCGATGAACTCGTCGCCTATTACCAAGGCCTCTGCAAAAAATACCCGATCATCTCCATCGAAGACGGCTTCGCCGAAAACGACTGGGCCGGCTGGAAAAAACTCACCGAGGCTCTCGGTGACAGCGTTCAGCTCGTCGGCGATGATCTCTTCGTCACCAATGTCGAATTTCTCCGCAAAGGCATCGAGCAAGGCGTGGCAAACTCAATCCTCGTCAAGGTCAACCAAATCGGTTCCCTCACCGAGACCCTCGATGCCATCGAGCTTGCCAAGGAAAACAAATACACCGCCGTCATCAGCCACCGTTCCGGCGAGACCGAAGATGTCACCATCGCCGACATCGCTGTCGCGACGAACGCGGGCCAGATCAAGACCGGTTCGCTCTGCCGCACCGACCGCGTCGCCAAATACAACCAACTCCTCCGCATCGAAGAGGAACTCGGCGACAACGCCATCTACGGCGGCAAAATGCGCTGAGCTGACAAACC
>JBDKIG010000022.1:0-20637 GCA_039797215.1 Verrucomicrobiota bacterium
ATTGCCGAGTTGGAGGGTGCCGGCGGTAATGGTGGTGGTGCCGGAGGCGGAATTGTTTCCGGTGAGCGTGAGAGTGCCAGTGCCCATTTTTTCCAGCGTGCCGGTGCCGCTGACTTTGCCGGAGTAGGTGGAATTATCCGAGCGGTTGAAGACGAGTGCGGCGTTGTTGGTGATGTTTCCGGTGACGCTGCCGGTCGTGCCGCCGTCGCCGATGGATACGGTGCCGTTCGAAATGACAATGCCGCCGGCGTTTGAGGCGCTGCCGGTGAGCGTGAGATTGCCGCTGCCCACTTTGGTAAGGCTAGGAGAGCCAAAGCCGGTTATATTACCAGAGATGACATCGTCCAAGCCGAGGCCGCCGGTGGTGAGGTTTCCTACAAGCCCGATGGAGCCATTGCCGGAGATAGAACCGATCGTTTCGTCAACGGAGCCAAGATCGAACCTCCCGGAATTCTGGACTGTGGTATTCTGAGAGAGGCCACCGCCGTAGTCGTAAAACATTCCACTGCTGCCGATGTTGACTGTCGTGCTGGCGAGAGTGGCGCTGCCGCCGAGTTCCAGCGTTCCGGATGTGACAATGGTGCTGCCGGTATAGGTTTGGATGGCGCCGAGCGTTAAAGTGCCAGTGCCGGCTTGGGTCACATTGCCCGTGCCGCTGATGGTATCGAAGTAATTGGCGGCATTTGAGCGATTGAAGACGAGGTTGGCGTTGTTCGTGATATTGCCAGTGACAGAGCCTGTGGTGGTGCCGTTGCCAATCTGTAGCGTGCCAGCGGAGATGGTGGTGCCGCCCGTATGGGTGTTGTTGCCGCTGAGGATAAGCGTGCCATTGCCAACCTTGACGATGGAACCGCCGGCGCCGCTAAAATTTCCGGAGTAAGTGGTGTTCCGGCCGTTCGATCCGATCGAGAGGGTGTTGTTGCTGATGGAAAGGTCGCGCGAACCTGCGAAGCCGCCGAGGTTGTAGGTGGTGGCGCCGGAGACCCCGAGAGTCAGGTTGGCGAAAGGGGAATCGTAAACGGTGGTGGCATTGACTGCGGCATTGGCATTCGCATAAGTGACCGGACCGCCGATGGTGGCGTTGCCGCTGAAGGTGTTATTTGCGGAAAGAACCACATCATAGAGTGTGGCATCGGCCACCGAGGAGGGGGCATCGGCAAGTTGGACCGTGACATTGGAACTGATGAGCCCAAATCCGGTTGCCGCGAGGGTGCCGTTGCCGAGGATGTCGCCGTTGCTTGCAGTGACTCTTCCAACAGTTTGTGTGGTGGAGCCGATGTCGAGGACCACGCGCGTGGAAGGCGCAGTGGGCCCCTCGACATAGATGGCGGTGCCCGGAGCGCCTAGGGCGCCATCCTGCGTGGTGGCCAATGTGCCACCGAGAACGGTGGTGAAGAGACTGTGGGAGTTGTTGCCGGTGAGGGTGAGAGTGCCGTTGCCGAATTTGGCGAGGCCGATGGCTCCGCGGCCGGTGGCGTTCGTGATGGTGGCGTTGAGCGTGAAGTTTGCCCCGGCGGTATCGATGCCGAGCGTGGAATTGTCGGTGAAACCGCCGGAGGCGCGGTTCGCGGTGGCCAAGTTGGCAATGAGGGTGGAAATCTGGCTATCCGTAAAACCGGCGGCTCCTGTGTTATCTGCACGGACGGAAAGAATGCCCCTCGAATTCACCGTGATGTTGTCGCCAGTCCAGGCCGTCTGATTCGCAGAGTAGAGAGCCTCGGCTGTTTGGAACTGGAGGCGTTGACTCGCAATCAAGGGCTTGGTGGACCAGAAGCCGTTAATGGTCGTTGTGCCGGTGTAGGAATTGTTGCCAGAAAGGTAGACGATTTCGTTGTCGAGGGTGCCGGTTTTGGTGAGGGAGGCGCTGCCGGAGAGGTTCGCGGTGGCATTGCCACTGATAACCACGTAGTTGCCTGTGGTCGTCAGAATGCCGGTGCCGCCCAAGAGGTTTCCGCTATGAAGGGTGACATTGGTGAAAGTCTGATCGTAGTTCCCGATGTCGAAAGCAGAAGCCGTCGTGTAGGTTCGGATGTAAAGGTTGGCATCGCCCGAGAGGGCATCGGAGCGACCCAGCTTGACGGAGCCCGCAAAGATATTCAACGCCCCCGTGAAGGTATTGGTATTGTTCAGCGTGAGCGTGCCGACTCCGAATTTGTCCATTCCCACTTGGGCCCCGTCGATGGTGTCCGTGACCGTGGCGTTGGTGAGGGTGAAGTTGGAACCGACATTGAAGCCGAGGCTGGAACCATTTTGGAAACCGCCGAGTGTGCTGTTCTGCGAAAGGTTCTCGGCGATCAATTTGATCTGGTCGTCGCTGAAGCCTGAGCTGGCATTTCCCGTGCCCGTGGCGAGCGCGAGGGTGGCGTTGACGGTGATTTTTTCCTTGGTCCACGAGGCGTTATTGCCGCTGTAGAGGGATTTGACTTGATCGAAGGAAAGAATGCCGCCGTTCACAGTGATGTTGCCGGTATTCGTGTTGTTGCCGGTGAGGGAGACGATGCCTTGCTTGTAGGAGTTGGGATCAGGAGTAAAGGTAGCGGTTTTCAGCAGGTCGGCGGATCCGGCAAAGCCAAGGGAGGCGGAGCCTTCACGCAAATCGACTTGCGTTGCGGTGAGGGAACCATTCCCGCTGGCGGAGGCTGCGGGTCCGTTGAGGGTGAAATTACCGATGGTATGGGAGGAGTTTCCAAGCTTCAGGGTGCCGGATCCCGATACGGAGACCGAGCCCGTCGAGGCGACTGTGGCGCCACTGATATCGATCGCACCGCTGGAGATCGTGGTGCCGCCGGTGTAGGTATTGTTCCCGGTGAGGATGAGTGTGCCGGAGCTGTTTGAAGGCGTCTCCAATCTCCCGGTGCCGCTGATGGTGTCAGCATAGGTCATATTTCCTGATAGGATGAAGAAACTCAAGGCGCCATTGTTGGTGATGTTGCCGGAAATGGATCCGGCGCGGTAGGTAGTGACTTCGTAGCCGCCGATTTGCAGGATGCCAGCAGGGTCGATCGTGGTGCCGCCGGTCATCGTAGCATTGCCGAGGAGAGCGGATGATAGATAACCCCCGTCCACCAGAAGTGCGCCTGTGCCTGTGACATTGATGACAAAACCGCCGGCGCCCAACAGCAGGGTGTCGTTGTTCGTAATCGAGCCCTTGAGGCCGTCCGAGTCGCCGGTCAATGTGCCGGACTCAATCAATGTGCCGCCGGTGTAGGTATTGTTGCCATTAAGCGAAAGAGTGCCATTTCCCAGCTTGGTGAGCCCGCCGGAATTTGTGGCATTGATGGAACTAGAGTAGCTGACCGTATTACCACCGGTATCGATGGCGATGGTTGAATTGCTGTTTTTGATGCGGGAGGAAAGATCCGCAGTGATACCGCTGCCGTATTGGAGAGTTCCGCCGCCGAAAGTGATGTTGCCACTCGATCCCAAGCCGCTGTCGTTGCCGATCTGTAGCGTTCCGGCGTTGATGGAGGTGGTGCCGTTGTAGGTATTCGAGCCGGAGAGAGTGACGGTGCCGGAGGTGGTTTTGTTGACCCCGTTGGTTCCGGCGAGGGTGGCACTGATGGTGCCGTTTTGCAGATTGAAGCTGGAGCCGTTGTTGGTGAGAGTGCCGTTGGCGAGTTCGCCACCGGTGAGCGTGCCAAGAGCATTGGTGAGGCTCTTGCCTCCCATGTCGAGGGTGCCGCCAGAGATGCCGACCGTGCTGTTGCCCAAGGTGCCATTTGCAGAGAGAGCCAGCGTTCCTTCCGAGATCGTTGTGTTGCCGGTGTAAGTGTTGTTCCCAGTGAGTGTGGTTGTTCCAGAACCGAGTTTCTGCAGGGAACCGTTGGCGGTGATCGCTCCGATGCTGGCGGAGGAAGTGCCGTCGAAAACAAGGCCATTTGCGGCGGTGATGGAAGCGACCGAAGTCGATTGGTTGGCCGTGATGGTGGTGGCGCTTCCGGCGAGGATGACCGGAGAGGAGATGGTGAGGTTGCCAGCTTCCACCGCGATGGCTTGGGCCGTGGTGCCATCGATGGTGAGGTTGCCGCCGGAGATGCCGACCGGGCCGGTGGCATTGATGGTGAGGGAGGCGATGGTTTGGTCGCCGCCGAGGTTGGTGGAGGTTTCGTTCGAGGAGCCGGTGGCGGAGAAGACGATGTCGGAATCGGCGGTGAAGTCGGCGGTCGGCGTGCCTGTGGCATTGCTGGACCAGTTGTTGGCGGCGGTCCAGGAATCGCCGGCGGAGCCTAGCCAGTAGAGGGGGGGGACGGGAGCCGAGAAACTCAAACCGCCGGCAGTCGCAGCGTAGATTGTAGAGCCATCCGCGTAAACGCCATAGACAACATCGCTCCCCAGCCCGCTGATGTAATTGGTGAAGGTCAGGCCGCCATCGAGCGAAATCGACAAGCCTCCATATGTCGCTGCAAAGATCGAGGAACCATTCGCGTAGACACCACGAACATCATTGCTCCCCAACCCAGCGTTGGTGGCGTTGCGCGTAGTGAAGTTTGCGCCGCCATCGCTCGAAATCGATAAGCCCATTCCATTAGTTGCTGCGTAGACCGAAGAGCCAACCGCATAGACGCCATTAATAAAATTGGCCCCCAGCCCATTGGCGGTCGTGCGATTAATGAAGGTCGTGCCGCCATTGGTCGAGATCGACAAGCCTCCGACTGTCGCAGCATAGACGGTGGTGCCATTCGCATAGACGCTACGAACATTATTGTTCCCCAGCCCGGCGGTGGTGGTGAAATTGCTGAAATATTCGCCGCCATCGGTCGAGATCGACAAACCACCGCTTGTCGCGGCGTAGATTGTAGAGTCATCCGCATAGACGCCAAGAACGGTATCGCCCCCCAGCCCGGAGAAGGTCGTGAGATTAAGGAAGTTCGTGCCGCCATCGGTCGAGATCGACAAGCCTCCGAGAGTCGCTGCATAGATAGTGGAGCCACTTGCAAAGACGCCCGCGACATAATTGTTCCCCAGCCCGCTGGTGTAATTGGTGAAGGTCGTGCCACTATTTGTCGAAATCGACAGGCCTCCTGAAGTCGCTGCGTAGATCGTGGAGCCACTTGCGTAGACGCCATATACAGTATCGCTCCCCAGGCCGTTGGCCGTGGTGCGGTTGACGAAGCTCAAGCCGCCATTGGCGGACGCCGCGGAAAGGGAGGCGAGAAATGCGGTGCAGGTCAAGGCGGCGAGCAGAAGCCGGTAGGGCAAGGTGGGCATGGATGTTTTTTTCATGGCAATGGAGTCAAGGCGGGTCTTCACCCCGCTGTTTGCTGTGTTGGATTTTTGGAAAAGGTTTTTCATGTCGTGCGGAATTTCGTTCCTGCCATAACGCCGAAGAACCGCTCTGGCCCTCGCTCGGCGAGGCATCAGACAAAGCGGAAATGTTGGCGCGAAGTCTCTCCTAGGTTAGTATTTCCACCCAAGACAGAGGCAAGACCTTGGTGTTAAAGCAAAAATTCTAGGGAGGGGACAAGAAGATAATGGCTTAGTTTTTGGAGCAGGCGCTCATGCCGCTGCGGCTGATCGCTGGGGAGGTTTCTCACCGAGGCACCAAGGCACGGAGGGAGCAGAATGAAAATGCTGACACGCTGAAAATCTGAAAATACTCCGTGTTCCCCGTGGCTCTTTGAGAGGAAAATGCGGAAGGCGAAACGGCGCCGACGGAGCGTCGCCCTCCAAAATGGCGCTGGGGACATCGGCGCATTGGCGACACGGGAGGGTTGGCAAAATCATGGACGGCAAAATCATTTTTTGGTGCGTGTAGCGGAATTTTGAAAAAAATTCGAGGCGATTGGCGGGGATGTAAACAACTGTCATCGAACGCCGTTCCGGCTTCCGCTACGGGGCAGGGGTGCGGAGGGGATTTCAGGAAATGGCGCCGACGGAGCGGCCCCTCCAAAGGCCATGCGGTTGTCTTTCACGGCCGTGCCTCCAGATCTTAGCCTCCGGATCGGAGAGACGGCGGGCTTCCATCCAAGAAAACGACGAGGGGCCAGAAACGCCTTTCGACTCAGATTTCTGCTAAACGCTTCGCGACAGCTCGAATGCTCTCATCCATCGGCCATGCCAAGCCGCATTCCATAGCAAGTTGCCCGTAAGGTTGTTTCCACGATTCCGGCGGATCCGGGAGATCCAGCGGAAAATCACCGGCACCGCGACGACCAAATGTTCTGTGGATCGCCTCCTTCAGCTTAGCCTCGTCAGGAAGCCCCATTTTCAGGAGCAGGGCCATGTCCACCAGATCTTTCACACGGCTATTCTTACTCTCGCGGTGGCGGGTGTAGGCGTGGAGTTTTTCGGCGAATTGTTGCTCCTTGGGGATGGCAAGGCATCGGGCCGCCGGGATCCCCGCAAAATCCATCCAGTCGCGACCGGGGACCACTTCCGCCGGCTCGACAACGCAATCGCCGATTCCAACATCGAGGTGGAATTTCGTGAAAATACGGCCACCCAGTGAGGCCGTGACCGGGAAGCGGAAACCGCCCTCGGGAGCCCCCTCCAATTCCCTCGCGGGAAGTCCGATCACAAACACAAACCCATCCCCCAAATCCGCTCCCGCCCGGTCTTGAAGATTCTCCAAAATTTCTACCGGACCTTGTCCCCCATCCGGCACCGAGAGGTCGATGTCCTTCGTGGCACGGGCGGAGCGAAGGCGGAGCTCCATCGCATAGCCTCCCTTGAGCAACCAGGGCACCTCCAGCCCTTGAAACAACCGCGCAAGCAATCTGTCAAAAGACACTTGCCGCCGCAGGCGCTGCAGGTCGATGCCCTCGGAACGAGCGAGGGATTTCAGCCGCGCTTCCAAGGCGGTGCGGAATGCGGTTGCCGTGCCGTATCTGGAGGGCGCGTTCATTTTTTCCCTTCCAGCCCACCCCACAGCCAAGCCGGAAAGCCTGCCGACCGCGTCTCCTTCTCAGTGATCAATCCCCGGTCCCTCGCCTCGCCGAAAGCCTGCTTCAGCAGGTCGCGGGACAGCCCATCCTCGGCGATCAGATCCCGAAGCGTTCGGAGCGGGCGGGTGACACGGAACCCCTCGCGCTCCTCGATGTCGACGGGCGAAAGGTTTGCCCGGTGCAGAACAAGCGCCTTGGGGATTTCCGCGCCGCGCCGGAACTTTTGCGGAACGGTCAGGTGGATTTTCACGGGCATGATGTCGGAGAGGTCGTAAATCCGAAGCGCCGTCGCGTGCGAATACACGCCCTGCGGCACATGCTCGATGTTCCTCGACCAAAGGGACCAAAGGATGAGGTCAGCCTCCGGAGGCGCAGGATACTGCGTGACCCGGTAGATGCCGCGATGCTCGCGCGTCCATTTGCCCGTGCGGACATGGTAGCTGTGGTTGGTCCGGTCGAATCCCGCCGATTCCGCCTGCTTGGCCGTAAAAAAGCCGCCTTGTCCTTCCGCAATCGCGAAAAGAGCAATCTGATTTTCCCGGATAGACCGTCCCATGTGAATGGGAATATAGCGTGCAGATGCCGCAAGCGGTCAACACGAATATCGTAGAAATTACGATATTCATGAATGACACGACTAGTGCAGCGAGTGGCGCGGGACGCAATGATTTGATCAGTTCAGATATGCATCAAATCCAAGACCCGGCAGCCCGTGGGGGCGCAGGATGGAGGTCTCTCAAGGAGGCGTGGAGGGGGCAGAATGAAAATGCTGACACGCTGAAATTCTGAAATGAAGAAATCCCCCCGTAAGGGTCAGCCCCACATATTCACATATTTTTCCAACGTCTGGTTGCTTTGAGGCTTCGGGATTGTGGTATCCGATGCGGAGGAATTTTCTCTCACAGAGGCACCAAGACACGGAGGGGTTCTCAGGAAACGGCGCCGATGGAGCGTCGCCCTCCAAAATGGGGCTGGGGGCTTCGGCGCTTGGGCGTTACGGGAGGTTTGGCAAAATCATGGACGGCAAAATCATTTTTTAGAAGGGCGCGTAGCGAACTTTTGAAAAAAATTCGAGTCGATTGGCGGGGTGGTAAACAACTGTCGTCGAAAGCCGTTTCGGCTTCCGCTACGGGGCGGGGGCAATTTCAGAGTTCTTCCAGACGGGATCGCCAACGGCGTGGGTGGCGCTTGCCATGAATGACGGCGACGATCGAGATAAAATCCGGGAAAACGCGATAAATGATCAAATAAGAAAATCGCCATCGGAAAAAACGAGGCTTAATTTGGAATCCCCGGTTACGGTGGCTGTTGAAACTCTCATTTCAATACCCCGATTTTTCCAAAGGCGCGCCCAGCCCCCATGTTTTGCCACTGCTCGATGAGCTCATTTTGATGCAATGCAGCCCACTCGACCACCTCCCCAAGCTGACGAGGGGGAAGAATTCCCGCCATAACGCCAAAGTCAGAAATCCGAATGCTGGCCTCCCATTCAGAAATTTTTGGCATGCGTTTTTAGAATATCTCTCTTAGGAAAAAATCAATGCTTCATTGAGCCCCTCAGCTCTCGAGCTCGCGCAGGCGCTCGACGGTTGGGTGTTCGACGAGGAAAATCGAGCCGGTTTGGTCGAGAAGTTGCAAGTGGCCGTTCGGAGCTAGGCCTAGAAAGGAACCCCTCACTGTGCCCCCGCCAGACAGGGAAATTTCGACGGTCATGGGATCGGTCCAGTGGGCGTTGAGTTCCTCGATCGCGCCGCGCATTCCGGTGGCGAGCATTTGGGTATGGGCCTCGGCAAGGGCGCCAAGGATTCCAGAGGTGAGCGTTTCCAGATCCGGCACGGGCGAAATCCAATCAGCCAAGCGGGTGGCCGTGTCGCGCAGTTCTGGCGAGTCGGTCCATGGCTCGTTGAGGACATTCATGCCGAAGCCGACAATGAGTTGGCCGGAGGCGGGTTGCTCGATGATCAGGCCCGCGAGTTTGCGGGATCCACACAGGATGTCGTTTGGCCAGCGAAGGCGGGCGGCGGCGAGGCCGATGGATTTCAAATGCGCGAGGAGCGAAGCGCCCACCCGAAGCGAAAAGCCCGCCCACACCTCGGCGGGACCAGTTGCGGGGAGCGAGGCCGAAAGCCAAAGCCCGCCTTTTTGCGAAACGAACGCCCGGCCGAAACGCCCGCGACCGCTTGTTTGCGAGTCGGCGCGCACGGCGGTCCACGGCGGCATGGCTCGGCAGATGTCGTTGGTCGAAGTGGTTTCCGCCAGTTGGATCAAGTCCCAGTTCACACAGGGATTTTTTGCGGAATCGGCGTTGACACACACGCACGGATTTTATGGCATCAGGAGTTCAGTCCCTAAATCCTATATGAAAAAACTCCTGACCACCCTCACCGCCTCCGCCATCGTCCTTTCCGCCCAAGCTGGAACGACGAAATCAAAACCTGAGTCCTGCCCGGCTCCTACCCCTCAGAGCAAGACGGTAGAAGCCGCCAAAGCCACGGGCAAAGACGCTGCAAGCGCCGTCAAAGGCACTGCCAAAAACGCTGCAACCACCACAGCCAACGCCGCCACTGGCACGGCCGCCACGGCAGGAGCCGCCGTGGGAACCGTCGTCAACACCGCAAAGACCGCTGGCGAGACGGTTGTCGATACCGGCAAGGCTGCCATCAATAAGAACCCAATCAAAGGTGCGGCAAACGCTGTGGAAACTGCCGCCGAAGGCGCTCTGAAAACCACCGGTGCCGCCGTGGGCGGAACGCTCAAGACCGCTGCCGACGCGACCGAAACCGCTCTGGGCGCTGCCGCCGACACCACCGTCACCGGCGCTGGCGCCGTGAAGGGTGCCGTGAAAACCACCGAGGACGCCGCAAAAACCGCCGGAAGCGCCGCTGTCGAAGCCGGCAAGAAAGCCGCCGATACCGTCGCTCCCAAAAAAGCGAACTAACCCGGAACGCTGTTCCTTTTCAAAAAACCGCCGCCAACGACCTTGGCGGCGGTTTTTATTTTCAGTAAATGCGAGCGGGAATTTTGTAGCCGCCGGGCTGCGTGAGGCGCTCAACGAGGCGGGCCCAGGTTTCCTGACCGGCGAGGATTTCGATTTCCACTCGCATGTAGAGGATCGGCACCTCGGGGTTCATAATGCGCGGGATGCGAACGGCGTCCTTCTCGGTCGTGAGAACGGCATCGACATTGCGGCGGGCGCAGCGGCGAACGAAGCGTTCGATTTCCTTGAGTGAGTAACGGTGGTGGTCGGCGTAGCTCTGGGTGAGTTCCAGTTCGGCGCCGAGAGCGACGAGGGCTTGCTCGAAACTCTCGGGAACCGCGATGCCGCTGAGCGCGCCGATTTTGAGGCCCTTGAGATATTCCAGCGGGCGGACCTCGCCGGTGACGAAATCCTTCAGGTGTTTCGGCCGGTGGGTGCACTCGATGATGTCGGCAGTGCGGTTGTAGCGGCGGATGCGCTGGATGATTGCGGAGTTATCCGAGCCGTCGCACTTCGTGAGGAAAATGTGGGTGGCACGGCGGAGGTTTTCGGGCGGCTCGCGGAGGGTGCCGCGCGGGAGCATGTGCTCGTTCCCGAAAGGTGTCTGACGGTCGATCAGCGTGATCTCGAGGCCGTGGCGCATTTTCACATACTGGAAGCCGTCATCGAGGATCAGGACATCAGATCCGAACTCCTCGATGGCGTGGATGCCGCTGCGCACGCGGTCGCGGTCCACCAACACGACGACGCCGCGGAGGTTGTTCGCCAGCATGAACGGCTCGTCGCCGGCCGTGCGGGAATCGAGCAGGAGCGAGACGCCATCAGAGACGACGCGGGGGGTGAAGATTTTCTTCCGCCGCGTGACGCGATCAAGGAGGCGCAGGAGGAGGGGCTTGGGAACGCTTTTGTAACCCCGGCTGAGGATCGCCACGCGGCGCCCGCCTTGCTGGAGGGCGCGGGCGAGCATTTCGACGACGGGAGTTTTTCCCGTGCCGCCGACGGTGAGGTTTCCCACGCTGATGACGAGCACGCCGTGGGAGTGGCTGCGGAAAATGCGGTTCCGATAAAGGCTCAGTCGAGTCTGGACGATGGCGCAGTAAATTTTGGCGAGCCCTGCGAGGAAGAACCGCAGGATGCCGGCGCGCTTACCCGCGCGGCGCTCGAGAATGACATCGATGGCGAAGGTTTCGAGGCCCTCGATCCAGCGTCTCATTTTAGGATTCGCACGCCTTGGTTGTCGGCGCGGAGGACGATGGCGCAGGCGGCATCGAGGTCGCAGGCGGAGGCCATGGCATTCGCCACGCGGTCTGGTCGCACGAGCGTGGCACAGGCGACGGCGGAACCCGCGCCGCTGAGCCAGCCGCCGAGCGCCCCAGCGGCGCAACCCGCCTCGATCACGCGGTCGAGGAATGGCAGGACCTTCGCGCGGTAGGGCTGGTGGAAGCGGTCGCCGAAGCAGCCAGAGAGTTTTTTGTAGTCGCCACTGGCAAAGGCTCCCGCGATGGCGGCAGCATTGCCGGCGGAAAGAACGGCGTCGGCGAGCGGGAGGGTTTTTGGCAGGAGATTGCGGGCTTTTTCGGTCTCGAGTTCGTGCGCAGGGATCAGAAATACGAACGCCAAATCCTCCCCCACGACATAGCTCTGCACAGGACCTTTCGCGGGAGCGATGCAGAAACCGCCAAAGGCGCCGGGCGCGGCGTTATCGGGGTGACCCTCGAGTTCCGCGCACAGCTCGAAAACCCCGTGGCGTTTCAAGGGCCGGCCGGCGAGTTCGTTGAGCCCGTGCAAAACGCCGAGCCGCACGGTGACGCTGCTGCCGAGGCCGCGCGAGCGGGGGACATCGCCCTCGACGCTCCAGTGGAACGCAAAGGGTTTCGTCTGGGTTTTTCCGAAAAACAATTCCGCCGCCGCGCTGGCCATCTCGCCCGGAACGGGGCCGCGTCCGCGAACCACGGTGGTCGTATTATACAGGCGCAGGGCGACGCCGAGGCTGTCGAAGCCTGGTCCCAAATTCGCCGAAGTCGCCGGCACACGCACACGCACGCTATTCATCGGGGCGGTTTTTCCAGAATTCGCCCGCGCCCGCAACGACATCTTTGGAATCACTTCGGCAGGAAGGGCCAGAAATAGGGGATCAGGAAGCTGGCGGCGACGAAGAGGATAAGGTTCAGCGGAACGCCGATGCGGATGAAGTCGGAGAATTTATAGCCGCCCGCGCCGAAAACATAGGTGTTCGTCTGGTAGCCGATCGGCGTGGCGAAGCTGGCGCTGGCGGCGAACATCACCGCCACCAGGAACGGACGCGGGGAAATTCCCAGCGATTCCGCCAGCGCTATGACGATGGGCGTTAAAATGACGGCCACGGCGTTGTTGGTGACGAATTCGGTGAGGATCGCGGCGAAGAGATAAACCGACGCCAGCAAGATGTTGGGCCCCATGTCTCCAAAGGAATCGACGATATGTTTCGTGATCAAGGTGATCGCCCCCGTCTCGCCTAGCGCCTCGCCCAGGCCCAGCATGCCGACAATCAACAACAGGATCGACCAATCGATACTCTCATAGGCCTCGGTCGGATCCAGGCAACCTGCCAAAACAACAATCACCGCCGCAATCAAGGCGACCGAGACGATCGGCATGACTTCCAGGGACGAGAGGAGGACCACTCCTGCCATCACGCCAATGGCGATCACAGCCTTGGAGGTGCGGAATGGCTTGTGGGTGGATTCATTCAGGCTCAGGAAGTCGTCCTCCTCGCGCAGGCGGGCGAGATTCGTGGAGGGGCCTTCAAACAAAACCGTGTCGCCGAACTCGAGCGGGATCGTGGCAAATTGATCAAGGAGGTTGTGGCCCTGGCGGTGTAGCGCGACGGCCATCACGCCGTAGTTCCGGCGGAGTCCGAGGCTGGCGATGGTCTTTCCAAGCATCGGGGAGTCGGGGCCGATAATCGCCTCGACCATGCGGACCTCGCGGCGCGTGGAATCGGCGGGCTCCTGCCCGGTTTCAAAAAGGAGATCACCGCTCTCGCGGATGGCGGCGACATCGCGCGCGAGGCCTTTCAGAACGAGCTTGTCACCGGCCTGGAGCGGCAACTGGTCGAGCGGCACATCAGAAACGCGCAGGCCTTCGCGGATGATCTCGAACACACGCACCGTGCGGGTTTTTCCAAGAACCGTTTCGGGCAGGCATTTTCCGATCAGAGTGGATTTCGACGCCACGACCGCCTGACTGCAAAAGCTGCGTGTGTCTTCGCTGGAGAGGAGCGAGGAGAGCGTGGGCCGATCCGGAAGGAGCTTTTGGCCAAAGAGCATCAGGTAAACCGACCCGATCGCGGCGTAGACGAGACCCATGCCGGAGATTTCAAAAATGCTGAACGCCGGTTGCCCGAGTTTCGCCGCCAAGCCCGACACGAGGATGTTCGTGGAGGTGCCGATGAGCGTCACCGTGCCGCCGAGAATCGCAAAAAAGGAGAGAGGGATGAGGAGTTTCGAGGCCCCCACGCCGGTCTTCCGTGCATAGGCCATCAGGATCGGAAGGAAAACCACCACGACCGGTGTGTTGTTCACGAATGCCGACATCGGAATTACGATCAGCGCCATGAGAGCGATGGCGCGAAAGACGCTCCGCCCAGCCAGCTGCGTGAAATTCTCGGCCAGAAAATCCATCACCCCCGTTCGCTCCAGAGCCGCACTCAGCACAAACATCGCGCCGATTGTGATCGGGGCGGAGTTGCTGAAGAGGCTCAGCATTTTGTCGCTCGGCAGGATGCCGGCCACGAGAACGGCTGCCAACGCCCCCAGCGCGATCATGTCGGGCGGGGCCCACTCGCGCATGAAAGCGATGAAAACCCCCAGCGTCAGGAGCATCACAAAGACCATTTGAAAATCCAAAGCGACCGGCATAGCGAGCGCGCAAGGTGGACGCGCCGGTGAAAAATTGCAAAGCGGTTTTCGCTCGATGCGGGAACTTCACCCCATGGGAAAACTTCCGCCGACTTGCGAAAAGCTCGGCATGTCGGAACGCCAAGCCAGCAAAGTCGCCATCGTCGGCAACTACCCACCGCGAAAGTGTGGCATCGCCACCTTCACCAGCGATCTGCGCAGCGCCCTCGAAGGCATTGAGAACAGCTGGCCCTGCCCGGTGGTGGCGGTTACCGAGCTCGGCGGCAACTACGCCTACCCGCCCGAGGTTCGGTTCGAGATTCCCGAGGCCGACGCGTCCTCCTACCTGCGCGCGGCGGAGTTTTTGAAAGTCTCCCACGCCGATGTGATTTGCCTGCAACACGAGTTCGGCATTTTCGGCGGACCCGCCGGGAGCCATATCAACACCCTCCTGCGCCGCGCGGGGATTCCAACCGTCACCACGCTCCACACGGTGCTCGAAAAGCCGGAGCCCGAGCAGAAGCGCGCTTTCGAGGAATTGGTGGATTGCTCGAGCAAGCTGGTGGTGATGACGGAAAAAGGCGCGTCGCTGCTGCGCGAAGTCCACGGCATTTCAGAGGACAAAATCTCCGTCATCCCGCACGGCATTCCCGACATCCCCTTCGTCGATCCGAATTTTTACAAGGACCACTTCGGCGTAGCTGGACGGCCGGTGTTGCTGACCTTCGGCCTGCTCTCGCCCGGCAAGGGCATCGAATACGGCATCCGCGCCCTGCCGCGCATCGCCATGGATCATCCCGAGGTGGTCTACATCATCCTCGGCGCCACGCATCCGAACCTCCTGCGCCGCGAGGGCGAGCGCTACCGGCATTCGCTCGAGGACCTCGCCCGCGAACTCGGGGTGGAGGAAAATGTGATGTTCGTGAACCGCTATGTGGAGTCGCCGGAGTTGTGCGAGTTCATCGGCGCGGCGGACATCTACCTCACGCCCTACTTGAACGAATCGCAAATCACCTCGGGCACGCTCTCCTACTGCTTCGGCGCCGGCAAAGCCGTGGTCTCGACGCCGTATTGGCACGCCGCCGAACTCCTGTGCGACGGCCGCGGCGAACTGGTGCCGTTTCGCGACGCCGAGGCGATCGCCACAGCGGTGCTGGGGATTTTCGAGGACCACCCACGCCGGCACGCGATGAGGAAACAAGCCTACCTCGCCGGGCGCGAAATGATTTGGCCGGAGGTCGGCCGGGCCTACGCGCGGGTTTTCGAGGAGGCGCGCCAGCTTTTCCAAATCCGCAGCCGACCGCGCATGCGAACCCCAAATCCTCCCGCCTCCGGCGAAAACCTCCCGCCGTGGAGCTTCGGGCACCTTCTGCGAATGAGTGATTCCACCGGGGTTTTCCAGCACGCCATCCACACCGTGCCGTGGTTCGATCACGGGTATTGCACCGATGACAACGCGCGCGCGCTGATCCTCGCCACACTGCTCGAGGAACTCGGCGAGGGCGGGGAGGAAATCCAGCGCCTGCAAACCGCCGCCGCCGCCTTTCTCCAACACGCCTTTTCTCCGGAGCTAGGCCGTTTCCGGAATTTCATGGGATTCGACCGGCGCTGGATCGAGGAGAACGGCTCGGAGGACAGCCACGGCCGTGCTCTCTGGGCGCTTGGCACGATGGTCGGCCGCGCCGGCAATCCTGACCTCCGCGCCTGGGCGGCCTCGTTGATGGAACGCGCGCTCCCCGCTGTCAGCGACTTCACCTCGCCGCGCGCGTGGGCGTTTGCCCTGCTCGGCCTGCACGAATATTTCCGCACGCTCCACGGCGATCTTCTCGCCGACCGCCAAAGGGAGGATTTGTCTGGAAAACTGCTCGCTTTGTTCGAGGGCAACGCGGCCCCGGACTGGCCGTGGGGCGAGGACATCGTGGCCTACGACAACGCGCGCCTGCCGCAGGCGTTGATCCTCGCGGGCCGCTTCACGGGGAACGACCGCATGAAGACGCTCGGCCTCGAGGCGCTCGATTGGCTCATGGAAATCCAATCCACCGGCTCGGGTCATTTCCGCCCCGTGGGCTCGAATGGATTTCTGCTTCGCGGCGGCCAGCCCGCACTCCACGACCAGCAACCGCTCGAGGCCGCCGCCTCTGTGGGAGCCTGCATCGAGGCCTTCAACGCCACGGGAGATCCGCGCTGGAAAGACTCCGCGCAACGCGCTTTCGAGTGGTTCCTCGGCGCCAACGATCTCCGGCTTCCGCTCTACGACCGCGAGACCGGCGGTTGCCGCGATGGCCTCCACGAAAGCCGCGCCAACCGAAACCAAGGCGCGGAATCGACCCTGTCCTTCCTTCTCGCCCGCGCCGAAATCCAAACCCTCCACACCGCCGCGCCCGGCGTGTGCCTCTTGTAAAAAACCATGTCGCTCGAATCCAAAATCCGCCGCCTCCCCATCACCATCGATCCCGACCCGCGCCGCGTTCTGTTGCGGCCGTTCATTCCTTCGCTCATCGTCAAACCCGTCTCCGTTCCCGAACCAAATCCTCGCGTGGTCAGCCTCTTTTCACGGGTCATGCACCTGGACGAAGCCACGGTGGAAGCCAAGCTTGAAGAGGTTTTTTCCGACTTCCTCGGCCGTCACGGGCGGCTCCACGACATCTTCGCCGACCGCTTCGAGCAAGTCCGCCACCTGCTGCCCACCGACCAGGAACTCAGCGAGCCGCGTCGGCTTTTGCTCGGCTCGTATTTCACGAACGAATATTCGCTGGAATCCACCGCGCTCTTCAATCCCGGCATTTTCCCCGCGCCCGACCAAAGCGGCCTCCAGCTCGGCGAGTGCCGCGTGATCCTAAGCCTCCGCGCCACCGGCGAGGGCCACATTTCCTCGATCACCTTCCGCTGCGGCGTGCTCGATCTCGACGCCAACCTTCGCCTCGAGCCCGTTTCGCGTTATGTCCAGCAACCCAGCCCCCACCCCGCCGCCCGCTACGATCTCGCCACCTTCCGGCGAAAACTCCAGGAACTCGGCGTGGAGTTCGAGGCCGTGGGTCTCGCCACGCAGGGACTGTCTCCCGGTTTTTTAATGAGTGATCTCGTGAACCTCGTCCGCCGCATCCGCTCCGGGTCGGCTGATCCGGGTGTGAAACGCGCTGCCGAACGCGCATTGCTGCTGGCGCAATCGAACTACACGGTGGTCTTTCCCGAGGGGTTGGATATTTCCGAGAAAATCCTGTTCCCCTATTCGCAAGGCGAGCTGAATGGGATCGAGGACGCCCGTTTCGTGCCGTTCCGCGACGACGACGGCTCGACCACTTATATGGCCACCTACACGGCCTATGACGGAAGCGTCGTCCTCCCGCAAATGGTCCACACGCGCGACTTCCGTGAGTTTTCCATCTGCACCCTCAACGGACCCGCCATCCGCAACAAAGGCCTCGCGCTTTTTCCCCGAAAAATCCACGGTCAATACGCCATGCTCGGCCGCCAGGACGGCGAAAATATCCACCTCATGTTCTCGGACCACCTCCACTTTTGGTATGAGTCCCAAGTCTTGATCCGACCCAAGCACCCGTGGGAATTCGTGCAACTTGGCAACTGCGGCTCGCCGATTGAAACCGAAGCCGGCTGGCTCGTCATCACGCATGGCGTCGGCCCCATGCGCAAATACTGCCTCGGCGCCGTCCTGCTAGACCTCCACGACCCCTCGCGCGTCATCGGCCGCCTGCGCGAACCCCTCCTCCGCCCCGCCCCCGACGAACGCGAAGGCTATGTGCCTAATGTCGTCTACAGTTGCGGTGCCATGATCCACGGCCCAAACCTCATCCTCCCCTACGCCCGCTCCGACACCGCCTCCCGCATCGCCATCGTCCCGCTGGCCGATGTGCTCGAGGGGCTGATTGGCCGGACGGGGTAGAAATCAAACCAAAAGCTACCTGCTTTGTGGCTTTTGAATGTAGCGCGGGCGTCTCGCCAGCGATCTTAAGTCGTTCGATGTCAGTCGAGACTCCGCTTCAACTCCTCACGAACGCTATGCCAGTCCTCGGAAACGGATTCTCGAACTACCCATTCGCCGCTGCGAGATGCGAGTTCCTCATCGTGCCAAGCTGGCGGCCCCTGCTTTTCCAATTCTCCGCTCATGGAACACCACAAACGCTCCATCAACAGGAGCCGTTGCGAGATATCTAGCTGAGAGATGTCAACTTGCTCGGCAACCATGGAGAAATGTTCATCCACCCATCTGAACCGGTCAACGGCAAAGTTGAACCGCTTTTAATCTACCTCATCGGCTCGTAGCCTTTTGCCAATTCAAATATGTGAATGTGTGGGACTCTTTTTCACTTCTCGATTTCATCGAGGTTGAAGTTTGAGCTTGATGGCAGTGCGGCCGGAATTATTTTGCACCCATGGAGGTCGCCTCAGCCCTGCTAAGCAATGCATTTCGCTTTGTGAGTATTTCAGCTGTGGTTTTTACGATAGCTTTTGTGGTTCCCCCATTATTAGGGGAAGAAATCGACCCTCGAGATTATATTGGAGAGGACATTTCAAAATACCCGCCGCATCTAAGACAACAAATCGAAAGGGCGTTTCTTCGTGAAACAGGAGAACGGTTTACAGGGTCGCAACACGATCCTCGCTCTCCAGATTATTCATTTAAAAAAAGACCAACTCAAACGATATACGAGGACGAGGAGAGTCCAGCGGAAAGATATAATGTTTCCAAGAGAATTGAAGCATCTATTCGCGCAAATCCAGAACTTCAGTCTAGTTTTGATTACTCCCAACTTGACGAGAAATACCCAGTCAAGTCGATTGCAGGAAGAATTCAGCTTGAAGAGAAAAGAAAAAAAGAGAACCCATACTTAGAAGAAGAATTAAATTACAAAGAAAAAATTCTTGAGGAAAAAACCCTCGAATTGGAGCTAAAAAAACAGAGCTAGAATTAAAGAAAATCGATAATAATTCAAATACAGAAAACGAAATACAATACGAAATTGATAATGCAAAAATAGCACTTGAGGCATTAAACCCAAGTGACATTGATTTCATCATCAAAGTCGCAAAAATTCAGAAAAAATACCCTCTGGCATTCAAGCATGAACCATTCATCAAGAATGTCTTAAATCCGATGCTTCTGAAAAGAGCATCCGCTCAGTAAAGTTCCAAATACCCCCGCTAGAACTTTGCTGTAATTTGTTCCTCAGCTTCAGGGAAAGCGAAAGGGGTCAGTCCCACATATTGACATATTTTACTCCTCTCGAGCATGGAGGCTTCCGATCCTGACTCCATTCTCGCACCCAAGCCGCAGTGAAATTTTGAATAAAAGTATTGCCAGCGTGCACGGCGCGGTAGCAATTTTTGCTCATGCGATTCTCACGGATTTTGCCTGTGGTTATTTTGAGTTACTTGGTGCTTTTTGTGCGACCGGTTGCGGCTGAGCTCATTTTCGACAACCTCGGGATGCAGAGTGATGGAATCCAGTTTGTTCGTCCTCAAGGCGGGGGTAGCGGCTGGTGGGCTACCGGGTTCAGCACGACGGCTACGGGATATGTTTTGGATACTGTGACGCTTTCGCTCGCAAATCCGAGCAATGGCACGCAGTTCGCAGTGCGGATTTACGAGAGCAACAACAACCCGCCGACCTCGATTCCCACGGGGTCATCTGTGGCAACCCTTTTTAATGGGACACGCAACGCTTTCTCCGAACCATTCGTTTTGAGTTCGCTCGGCACGGTGCTTCAGCCATTGACCAAATATTTTCTGGCGGTGGAGGTGGCGACCAATCAGCTGAATTGGAATTACACGGATGACGTCAACTTGCCTGTTGCATCAAACAACGGGGGAGGCTGGGTGGGGTCCGAGAACTTCCCCAACAAGATGAGCATTTCCGCTTCGTCAGCGGTTCCCGAACCAAGCCAGCTGGCGGCCATGGTGCTTGTGGCGTTAGGGGTAGCGTTCAGGATCGGGTATTTGAGGCGTGTGCTGTCTCGTGCGTGACGAGGACTGGCGGAACGCGTCACCTACTACACAGAGTTTTTAAGAAACTGCCGCGCTGCTGCCTGAAGCTCGTCCCATCTCGGAAAGAGAGAAAGGGGTCAGTCCCACATATTGACATATTTTTCAGATTCAGCGGGGATTTTCCATCCAGCCGGACATCCAATACATGATTCGGCCCGGCGGGTTCGACCAAGCGAACAACGCGCTCGTGCTGGGGCTGCAGATCGCGGTGGAGTTGTGAGGGGGAGCGCGTTTGGAGGGACGACCTCCGTGTCGTCCGGGATTTTGGGGTGGTTTGATAGGGCCGCGCTGGGGCGCGGGGGAGTAGGCGCCCACGGAGCAGCGCCCTCCAGTTCGGTTTCGAGGGGCGCTGACGCGCCAAATTGAGATGGGATTCAATTCCCGCGATGAGGGACCATCTCCAAGCTAGTTTTATCAAGAACCTGCCTCGCTGCCGCCTGTAGCTCATTCCATCTTGGAAAGAGCGGAGCGGCTGCGTGAAGAATGTGTCGGAGCAGGCTTTTCCACTCGAGTGTGGCACGCTCGATATCGCCTCGGCGGATTAAGTCGGTTTCTTTTTCCAAAGCTCGCATTCCGACGCTCCGATGCAGCGACAAGGCTTCGCAGGTTCCCTCGCCGAACCCTGGGCACAGGCCGCCCTCGAGATAGCCCTCATGGTCCACATGGCCGTAAATTTCCCGCGCCACGGCGGCCAGACGATGGCTCGGGCCATCCGCGAAATCCAGGAAGCGCGGTCCGCCCCGCAGGTTGGCCAGGTGGGCGACGATATCCTCGATCGGATAAGTGGCGTCCTCCAGAGCGGCGGCGACCATGAGACCCTCGCCTCCCTGAAAACGGCTGAAGAGCCGGCCGCGTGGAGTCGGTGCGCCGCTGTCATCCACCAGACCGAGTTTTC
>JBDKIG010000023.1:0-20525 GCA_039797215.1 Verrucomicrobiota bacterium
CCACCCTGCCGTTTTTGGATACCTCGTGGGCAACGAAATTCCGACCCACATGGTCCGCTGGCTCGGCGCTCGCGAAGTCACGGAGTTCGTTGAGCAATTGATCACCATCGGCCGTCAAGCCGATCCCAAGGCTCTTTTCTCCTACGCGAGCTACCCCCCGACCGAATACCTCCTCCCGCAGAACAGCGACTTCGTCACTTTCAATGTCTACCTCCACCGCCAGGAGGATTTTGACCGCTACCTCGCCCGCCTGCAAAACCTTGCCGACGACAAGCCACTCATCCTTGGCGAATTCGGCATGGATACCATCCGCCACCCCGAGGAGGAACAGGCCGAGATGCTACGCTGGCACATCGAGAGCGTCGTCCGCGGCGGCTTGGCGGGAACGATTGTTTACGCTTGGACCGACGAGTGGTTCCGCGGGGGACAGGAAATTCTCGATTGGTCGTTCGGCCTCGTCCGGCGCGACCGCAGCAAGAAACCAGCTTTTGAAACGGTGAAACAACTTTTTTCCGGCAATGGTCCGATGACCTCCCGGGTGAAGTTACCTTCCTACCCGAAGGCCTCCGTCATCGTTTGCTCCTACAATGGAGCCAAGACCCTCGACCGCTGCCTCACTTCCCTCAAGGACATCAATTACCCCGACTACGAGGTCATCCTCGTCGATGATGGATCGACCGATGAAACCCCCGAAATCGCCGAGCGCCACCCTTGGGTGCGCAATATCCGTCAGGAAAATAAAGGCCTGAGTTTCGCTCGAAATGTCGGTGCCCACGCGTCCACGGGCGAAGTGATTGTTTTCACAGACAGCGACTGCATGGCCGATCCTGATTGGCTCTATTATCTCATCGGCACTCTGCTCAGCGGCAACTTCGCCGGCGTGGGCGGCCCGAACATTTCTCCTCCGGCGGAAAACTGGGTGCAGGCTTGCGTGTCGGCCGCTCCCGGAGGTCCGAGCCATGTCCTCCTCACCGATGTCGTGGCCGAGCACATCCCTGGCTGCAACATGGCATTCCACCGTTGGGCGTTTGATCAAGTCGGAGGGTTCGACCACGAATACCGCAAGGCCGGTGACGATGTGGACTTCTGCTGGCGCCTTCAACAAAGCGGAGGTGTGATCGCATTCAGCCCCGCCGCGATTGTCTGGCACTACCGCCGCTTCACACTGAAAGCCTTTCGCAAACAGCAAGAGGGCTACGGCGAAGCCGAATCCATGCTACGGTTCCAACACCTCATTTTCTTCGGCCCCACCGGCACCGCCAAATGGAAAGGCCAAATCTACGGCGCGCCTCGATTCACCTGGCTCGTCAACAAGCCCGTCATCTACCACGGCGTCTTCGGCGAAGGACTCTTCCAATCGATCTACCCCACCCCGCAATCCGATGTCGCCGCCTACCTCAGCAGCATCGAATGGGTCGCCCTCACGCTTTTCATTTTGCTGTGCTCGATCCCGATTCCCATCCTGCGAATCGTTCCCTACTTGATGTTCGGCGGCACCCTCCTTGTGGCCCTCTCCTACATGATCCACGCCAGGCTCGAGGCCAAACATGATACGATCCCCGCTCGCTTGCTCGTGGCATTTCTCGCCCTCGCCCAGCCTCTCGTTCGCGGATGGGCGCGCTATTTCACCTGGCTGAAATTCAAGCGCACGCCGACCTCCGTCATCGCCAGCCGTGAGAAGGATTTTCAACGCACTCGAGGCAGCATCACCAACATCCGCTTCTGGAGTGAAAATGGCCACGGCCGCGAGGCTTTGCTGAAGGAAACCGTCGCCGCCCTGGAGCACGAGGGCTGGAACTACTCGATCGATACCGGTTGGAAAAACTGGGACATTCAAATCTACGGGAGTTTTTGGTGGGGCATCCAGCTTCGCTCCGTCACCGAATACCACGGCGGCCCGAAATGCCTCACCCGCGTGCACCTTCGCAACAAAATGGTGGCCACCACACTGCTCGTGAATGCCATCATCCTCTGCGCTCTGGCCTACCAGCAACTCACACTCTCCACCCCCACTTGGTGGCCATGGGTTCCCTATGCGATTTTTGTCGTGTTTCTCACCCATCGAGCGCGCCGCCTGAAACGCCGCGTGGCCGATCTGGTGGAGGCCTCCGCCAATCGCTGTGGCCTGACCCGCATCTCGAATAAAATCTAGCGCCTCGAGATGTCCGGATCCGTCAGCGACTACCAATACGACCTCCCCCCGGAACTCATCGCCAACCGCCCCGCTCTTCGGCGCGACGACTCGCGCATGATGGTCATCCACCGCAAAACGGGCGTGATCGAACACCAAACTTTCCGCGACTTTCCAAGCCACCTTCGCGAAGGCGATTTGGTGACTCTGAACAACTCGCGGGTCATCAAGGCCCGACTCCTCGCGGAGCCTCTGGGCATCGAGGTTTTCCTTCTCGAAAATCTCGGTGACTCCCGCTGGAAGTGCCTCTGCAAACCCGGCCGCAAACTTCGCATCGGCACCCGCATTCCGATTGCGGGAACTTCCGCCGAGGTTTTGGAAATCCTCCCCGGCGGCGAACGCATCATGAGCTTCGACTCGCCCCCCGATCTCGAGATCCACGGCCACATGCCCCTGCCACCCTACTTCAAGCGCGCTGCCGACTCGGCCGATGACGAACGCTACCAGACCGTCTATGCCAAATCCCCAGGCTCCGTGGCCGCGCCCACCGCAGGCCTGCATTTCACACCCGAAATTCTCGCCACGATTCCCCACACCTTTCTCACCCTGCATGTCGGCGCCGGCACCTTTCTACCCGTCAAAACCGACCGCCTCGAGGATCACGAAATGCACGAGGAATCCTACTCCATTCCTCCCGAGACCGCCGACTCCCTCCAGCGCGCCCGTCGCATCGTCGCCATTGGCACCACCGTCACTCGCGTGCTGGAATCCCAGCCGCCCGGGCCCATCCAGCCTTGCTCCGGCGCGACCCGCATTTTTATTCATCCTCCCTACCAGTTCCAACACACCGGCGCACTACTCACCAATTTTCACCTCCCCGGCTCCACCCTTCTGATGCTCGTGAGCGCTTTCGCCGGACGGGAACTCATCCAGGCCGCCTACGCCGAAGCCATCCGCGAGCGATACCGTTTCTTCTCCTACGGTGACTGCATGCTCCTCACCGACTGACCTCCCTCACAAGACTCTCGCAACCCCACCAGCATGGCCCCACGCCTCGCGAGGAGGGACACGCTTCTCCGTTTCACTCCGGTTGCCCTCCCGGGCCAAACATTCGTCTTTCCCTTGGAACGAATGCGCTCACGCGCGGGTTTTGTCGTGTCCGGTGAGGCTCGCTCAAACACGCCGTCCCGGCCCTGACAAGCAGGGCCCTCCTGAAAAAAACTACCCCACCAACCCCTCCCTCCACCTCGCCGGCACCCCATTCGCCACCCCCAGCAACGAGCCCACCACCGCCCCGCGATGGCAGTTGTCGCCACCCACATTTGCATTCGCGATGATGCCCTCCGAGAAGTCCCCTGCATATTTCCAAGCCAGATAGAGTGACGCGGGAAAAGCATCCTGGATGTAACACGCCGGGCTCAAAATTCGCCCCACCACCACGCCATCCTCCTGCCCGATCCACTTCGCGATTTTTTTTGCAGAAACATAGTCGCTGGCGTGCTCCAGAATCGCATCCCTCAAGGAACTACCCGTCGCCAAAGCCTCATGAATCCTCGCCAGGCAGATCGCCGCCCGGATCACATCGCGGTTTTTATGAGTGAGCGACACATGGGTCTCGACCAATTCAAGCAACCCAGGATGCCCAGCACCCATCGCCGAAATCAAAGCCGGCACCTGCGCCAATCCCCCGATGTGGACATCATCCACGCCGCAAGCCCCCGGCTTTTTTCCTCGCGCCAGATTGGTGAAAAACCCCCGGTGATATTCCTCCACATAGGTGTCCCGATGCTTTCCCGGGGTCAGCATAAAATCGATGTAGCGATCCAACCAAGCCGCCGGATCATATTTCCCGGCCTCCCGCACCATCCGGAACAGTTCCACCGACAACTTAAAATTCAGCGTATTCTCCCCCTTGGCGAGGAATTGGTGATAATGAACCCCGCGCTGCCCCCAATATTGAGCCTGCTCGCGAAGAATATCCCCCCGCTCGTTCAACGGCACATAGCTCGACCTCCACAAAATGCTATCCGCGTGAGGAGACTTCGGAGCCAGATACCGATCCACAAACCCATAGTCCCGCGCCAAAGCCGAGCGATCGTAATACCAATGCACCGGCATCGAAATAGCGTCCGCCGCCAGCGCCCCCAACAACCCATCCGGAAAATTCGTAGTCATGTCCTCCATTCCATACGACCCTCCCTCCCGCTCTGGGCACTTTTTTTCACCACCGGCAACTTGCCGATTGACTCGGAGGAAATTCTTCCCTTTATTACTCGCCTTTCCTCAAGCAGCCGTAGCTCAATTGGATAGAGCATCTGACTACGGATCAGAAGGTTATAGGTTCGACTCCTATCGGCTGCACTCTCTCCCTCAGAGGTTTCCCAACGCAAAACATTCTCAGGGATTTTCGTGTTTGGATGATGCTTGGCACTTTTTGGCAAGGGGCCTGCTTCCGAAGCCTGGCCTTAAAAATCGATCACTCCAGATGCGCCGGGAATCTCCTTCACCTGTAACTTGGAAAGGCGATGAATGAGCCAGGCGGTGATATCAAAGTTATCCACCAGAGATGCCATTTCCAGGTTTCCAGCGGCCCCACACGATTCTAGAAAACTTTTTCGCATGGCGCGGACCTCAGGAACCTTCTGTTTTGAGGATTTAAAAAACTCCTGAATTTTTTGAGAATCCATGGACGCCATCGCCTCGGCTCCCAACAAGATATTAGCCTGCATCCAGTCCAGAAGCGCCTTGGCAGAGGTTTTAGCCATGGGATCCAGCGCTGCACACGAAGCCGCGAGTTCTCCCGACGCCTCGCCAATGTGGCGGATCGTATGCAGCCACGCCCGGTAGCGCTGCAGGCGTAATGATTGTTTTTGAGATAGGGAGTTTTCCGAAACTAAACGAACGCAGAAGCCTTCGATGGCTGATCCCAGTTGGAGGAATGCGGGTATTTCCTGGGAATCAGGATCAGGCGCCGTGGGCTTGCTCTCCAATCTCAAACTTCCCAATAGCCGACCAAGTTCCTTAGGAATCAAATCCAAGGCCGTTTCAGGATCAGCAAGAGCCTGGCTACGGAGAAAGCGGGCTTGGTCCGGCCGACCAGCGGCATCACTCGGCCAGAGTCGCTTGAGCAACGACTCACACGGCGCGAGTAACGGAGTCATAACCAGAGCGGGAATCAGATTGGATAAAAAGAAAACCGCTGCCAATCGCATGGCTTCCCCGGCATAAAGCGAAGTTGCCAACGCCTGAACTAATGGAATGCCGGTCTGCTCTAAAAAGAACAACGCCATCATCAGCCCCCCACTGAAAAGGCAGAACAAGTCCTCCATCCGGACGAGGCGAATCGACGAGCCGCTAAGCCCACGAGCTAAAAAAGCCCTCAGCACGATCGCACCCAGATTTGTCCCATAAATAGCGGGCGTGGCCTCAGCGACTCCAAAAGCTCCCCCGGCCGCCAAGGTGATCAAAACCATCGCCGCACCGGTGTTGGATTGAAGAATCGCTGCGGCCGCGATGCCGATGGCGAAAGCCTGAAGAGGCGAAGCCAATGCGACCTCGATAGCTTGGCGGAACCAAGCCTCGCCTTGAAGTGGAGCCAACCCCTCGCCGAGCTGCTCCAAACCGAAAAGGATAATGCCCACACCGAGCACCGCCCCGGCAATCGTATTCCATGGCTTGCTCCGCACCGATCCCATGGTGATACCGGCGACGCCGACCACGAAGGCTACGAGGGGGTGGATATTGAAAGCCGCGAGAAACGCCAAGCCCGTGAGTCCGACATTGCACCACACCACCATCACTCTCGCCGATGCCGACACGATCAATCCGCTGCCCATCATGCTCACCAGAATGAAGGTGACCGCCGTGGCACTCTGCATCAGCGCTCCCGCAACGAGCCCGCAAATTCCCGAAATCCAAGGCGTGCCAGTTGCCCCCCGCACAAGCTGCCGAAGACTTCCTCCGCTCAGAGCCCGCATATTTTGCCCCGTCAGCTGAAGGCCTAAAAAAAACAGACCCAATCCAAGAATCGCACCATTTAGAATACCCATGGGGACTCGAACTATGGCGATCCATCCCGCCCGCACAAGACCGAGGATCGGCTACCTCCCACTACGAGGCAGCAGTCAAATCTTCCGGGATAATGCCTCCTCATTCCGGGAAAGTCGGACTAGATATTGGGGAGTAATGAATACTTTTGCTGAATTTGGCCTGCTGAACACCTTGCAAGAAACCTTGGTAGAGAAGCAAATCGTGCGTCCCACAGAGATCCAAGTTCGCGCGTTGCCGGTGCTTCTTGGCGGACGCTCGGTCGTGGGGATTGCGGAAACTGGCAGCGGAAAGACGCTGGCCTATGCACTGCCAGCGATGCACCACATCAAAAGCCTGGAGATCGCTGGCGATGCGATCACGCTTTCCGGCCGGCCGAGGGCTATCGTGGTTGTTCCCACTCGGGAACTTGGCGAGCAGGTGACAAAGGCCTTCAAGCCATTCACCCACACCACTCGTCTCCGCGTGCGTTCGGTGCTGGGTGGCACGACCACAGAAGTAGCGAAGCGTGGTCTGGCCGGGGCGTTCGAGATTCTCGTGGCGACGCCGGGGCGGCTTGTGCAAATGCTCGAGAGGCGTCTTGTGGAATTGGACGATGTGCGAATGCTGATCCTCGACGAAGCCGACCAGATGCTGGATCACGGCTTCCTACCCGATGTGACCAAGATCATCCAAGCCGCACCGCAAAAGCGTCAACTGGCCTTGTTCTCGGCAACCGTCTCGCCAGCGGTGGAAAAACTCATCGCCGATTTATTTTCTGGAGCGGAAGTCATCCGAAGCGCGGGGAGCCATCGTGTCGTCCCCACGCTCACAACCATGCAGCAAGTCGTGATTGATGGCGTTCGGTTTCCGCTGTTGGAGCGCTTGCTCAAAAAGAAAGTGGAGGGCGGAACGATCCTGTTTACAAACACGAGAGAGCAATGCGACAAGCTCGCCGCCCTGCTCGCTGCGGCGAACATCTCTTGTGTCATCTATCGCGGAGAGATGGATAAGGTAGAGCGTCGGCAGAATCTGAAATTATTCCGCGAGGGAGCGGTGGACCTTCTCGTTTCCACCGATCTGGCCTCCCGGGGGCTCGATGTCGACCATGTCGGGCGAGTGATCAACTATCATTTGCCGAAGCAGATGGAAAATTACCTGCACCGGGTCGGACGCACCGCCCGCGCGGGCCGGCCCGGGCTCGTGGTAAACTTCGTGACCGAGCGCGACGCCCCACTCGTGAGCCAACTGGAAAGCGTCCGCGCCCTACCAACATCTCAAAACCACCCGCCTCGCCGTAGCCCTGCCAAGCTCCAACCGCTACGAAGCCGACTCCGGCGGCGCTAATTTCACCCCGCACAATGAAAATTCTCTTCGCCTTTTTTTTCTCCGCGATCGCGGCCTTGGTTGTCTTGGCCGGCTGCAAGACCTCGCGCAAAGGCTATGAGTCCGCGCCCTACTCCGTGGGGATGCGCGATGGGAAATTCGAGTTGCGCGACTACCCCACCCTCACGGTCGTGGAAACCAGAATGAGCGATGGCTCCGGATCGAGCTTCCAACGTCTCTTCCGCTACATCAGCGGCAACAACCAAAACGACCAGAAGATCGCCATGACCACCCCAGTGCTGATGGCCGGAAACCAAACCCAACGCTTCATGTCATTTGTCATGCCCGCAGATATGAAAAGCGCACCGACACCCCGTGATTCCGAGGTTCGTTGCACGACGATTCCCTCTGGCCGTTTTGCCGTTTTGGGATTCTCGGGTTCTCAAAGCTCCGAGGCGGAAGCCGAGGCCTCGAGCCAACTCCTCATTTGGATGAAAACCAAATCACTCGAGCCATCTGGAAATGCTATTTTTGGATACTTCGATCCCCCCTGGACACCTCCATCGCTCCGGCGGAACGAGGCGATGATTCGCGTCAAGGAATAGCTGGTTTCTCAAAAATCATTTTTCCCCTCGATTTCCGCCCCCACGCTTAAATGTGTGATCCTCTATGGAGCACCCGGAAGAGTCCCCAGTCGGGAATAAAAATCCGAGCAGGCATTGCCCCATCGATCGAGGTGAGATCAGAGAAAACCAAATGGACCAAGTGACGGAGGGGGGCTTTTAGTCCAACAAAAAAGTGGTGCGCGATGCAGGGTTCGAACCTGCGACTTCTTGCGTGTGAAGCAAGCGCTCTACCACTGAGCTAATCGCGCAAAACTATTTTCCTAAAGGCTTTAAATTATTAAACAGAGGCCGTTTTTAACCTGTTACCCGATTTTTTAACCTCTGTGCCTCAATGCTTGGAAAAGCCTGAGAAAACAGAGGAAAAATGTCGGATTGGGCAAAAACTGGACCCTTTAGCTACAATTGCCGAGCGAAATTACTCTACGCCTTGGTCAATTTTGGAGGCAAGCAGATTCGCCAATCCTGTCGGCGACGCGGCAAGGAGCGAGCTGGAAAAAGCGATAGCGAGCGTTAGGATGAGTATGGTTTTTTAAGGTGTAGGTTTTACTTCGTTGTCGAAATGCTCATGGGTCCGATCAGACCGGAGGGGACGAGGGACTGGTTTTCGGTTTTTTCGTATTGGGTGATGTTTGTCCGGGTGCGGCGCTGTTCTTTCGGGAGCTTGGCGTCGCCGATCAGGCGGTTCGGCCAACTGTTCACGACTTCGATCTCCAATTCGTTGTCGCCCGACTTGAGCGCTTCGGTGATGTTCACCCTCCAGGGTTTACTCCACAGCACGCCGAGATCTTTGCCGTTGACCCGCACCTTGGCGGAATGCCCCACGGTTCCGAGATCGAGGAAGGTTTTTGAACCCGGAGACGGGAGCGCGGAAACCGGAAAGGTTTTTTTGTAAACAGCCGTGCCGCTGAAGTGCTTCACGGCCTCCTCGGGGCGATTGATCCAATCCTCGAGCCTGTCGAAGACCACCACATTGTTCGTGGCCGGGTAGAACCAGTCTTTATCGAATTGAACGGTCCATGGGCCTTCGAGGGTTTGGATGGTTTCGAAGGTCGGGAAATTACTCCCCTCGCCTGCTGTAGCGGTGGCGGGTTTGCGGAAGACGACAAACATCGAGCCGTTCGGTTCGAACTCGAGCGGGATGCTGGTGCGGCCGTTTTCCATTTTGAACTGCGGCAGGTCGCGCTGTTCGCCGGTCATGGGATTCCACAACTCGGGTTGGCGGCCAGTCTGGCGGAAGGTGGCGGTGACTTTTTCCGGGCGGTCTTTGCGGTTCGCGAGGAAGTAGATTTCCGCCTCGGGCGTCGTGCGGTGGATGAAGTCGATGAAGGTGTCAGGCGCTCCGGCGGCTTCGAAGTCAGGCAGCACGCCATCGGCCAGCAAAACCTCGCGCTCGGTCTTGTCGGCGAACACCCGCCCCTTGCCGGTCTTTCCGCCCCAGAGTTCCTCACCGATTTTTTTCACCTCGTCGTCGCACTGCGGGTGGTTTTTGAGGCCGGGGTCGGTGAGCGGCTTGGAACCGATTACGGTCGCGCCGGCTTGGACCAACTCGCGGAGTTTTTGCGCCACCGGCGCAGGCATTTTTGTCGTTTTGGGCAGGACGAGCACGCGGTAGCTCATACCGTCCGGCAACACGATTTTGCCGTCCTTCACCGACAGGCGTGTGAGCAGGACCTCTTCGTTGCAGACATCGTAGTCGTAGCCCTTGCCGAGGCCGGCGGGGACATGCTTCGGCGGGATGAGGTTCGGCGCGCCGTCGCCCACATAGTAGAGCGCATCGGCGGCGAAGAGGCCGCTTTGGAGGAGCGACTGCGAGCGGTTGATGTAGGAAATCCAAGGCCCGCCGGTTTGCTCCCACCACGAGACGCGCGGGTTCACATGGGTGCCGGCGTTGTAGACGATGCCGGGCTTGCCGTAATCACGGGGCTGGCAGGTGCTCGAATGGAAAAATATCTGGTTGATACCCTCGCAAAACGCCCGGTCCAAGAGCGGCTTCAACAGGTCCGGCGACGCATCCCAGTTGCGCCATCGGTGGACCGCCGTGAACGATTCGGTGGCCGCATAGCGTTTGCCGTAGATGTGGGCGGCGGAGGCCGTCTGTTTGCAGACCATGTTTTGGTCGCCTTGCACAAAGCTCCCGAACCGCCAGAACTCTCCCATCGGAAAATCCACACGGCCGAGGTTTTTCAGGGCATCGGTGCAAACCGTCCCCGACTGGCTCGGCCCCGCCGCCTCGGCGCGCGTCATCATGCCATTCTGGCGCGCCAGTTCCGTCATGCGGCCGTAATGCTCATCGGCGAAACAATCCCCGACGGTCTTGCGGTAGTCGTGCAGGAAGCGGTCGGAAATCTCGGCGCTCCCGACGATCCATCCGCTCAAGGCCGGAAGGTAAGGCGTGGGGTCGTAGCCTCGATAGGTTTTGAAACGCTCGAGGATGTTCGCCGTCCAGTTCGGATACCCCGCCTCGAAGCTGTCGGTGACGAAGCTGCGCAGCGTCTTGCCGGCCAGAGGCCCAGCTTCCTTCACCAACTCACTGCCGACCGATTCGTAAATCTGATTGATCCCCGCGCGGTCGAGGAAGTCATTTTCCAATCCCTGGAATCCTGGCATTGGCACCGAGAGCTGGGCATTCGTCATCCGGTGCCCGGTGCGCACGATGGTCCAATCGCCCTCCGGCACATCCCACTCGAGCGTGCCGTCGGGTTTGAGCTTCGAGGTCAAATCCACCACCTCGCCGGGCTTCACAGGCCGATCCTCCGGTGAGGAAACCCATGGCTCGAGTGGCGGGTTGTTCACCTTGTCGGCAGGCAACGAGCAATCGCCGCCCACGCGGTTCGCCTTGGCATCGAGGTTTTGGCGGGCGGCGGGCTTTCCGCCCTCGGGCGTGCGGAAGGCGACCACCGCCGTGTCGCGGTAGTCCATCTTCTCCGCCGGCACATTCAGACTGTTCCGCGCGCCGTAGCACATGGGCGAGTTGTAGCCATCGTTTGGCTGCGGCATGGGGAGCTTCCCCGAAAATCTCTGCGGTCCCTTGATCGTGGACTCACTTTGCAAATACCAGCGCGAGGCTTTTTCCGGCGCGACCCATTTACCGCCCATGTTCCAGCCAGGCGACATGTTCACATCCACCGCGATGCCAAGCCGTGCGGCTTCCTGCAAGGCATGGCGGTAGAGTTCGCGCCATTCGGGGGACAAAAAATCCGGCCCCTTGTCGTGGAACGCATCCGCGTGCTGGGAAGAATTCACGAGTAGAACCGAACTGATCCCCTTTGCCTTGAACTCCTCCAAGTCGTGCGTGATGCCCGCCTTGTCCACAAAGGCGTTCACCCACCACCAATAGGCACCGGCGCGGGACTCGACCGGCGGGTTTTGGAATTGCTGCGAGAGGTTTTCCCCCGCGCTTAGGTGGCAGGAAACGGCGAGCGTCAGTGCGACAAGGAAGGCGGTTTTTTTCATGGGGTAGGTTTTACTTCGGAGCGGGAAGAATGGATTGGATCGCCTCGAACCAACTCTGCGCCATGCGGTCGTAACCGATAGCATCGGGGTGGTTGATTTGGTTCGAGAAACGCGCGGGGTCAATCGTGCCATCGGGCTTCAGGAAATGCCGGTATTGGTCCACCGTGCCGACCTTCAATCCCCGCCGCTGGAGATCCGGCACCAGCGTGTCGCGGATGATCGTGTTGTAGTCCACAATCGACTGCGAAAAATTGGCCGTCGGCGTGATCTGCGCCACCAGGAGATGCGCCTGCGGACGGGCCGCAACGATTTTTTCCATGATGCCCTTGAGGTTCTGCGCCGCATGGGGTCCGCCGTTGTCATTGATACCGATCATCAGAAGGACGATGTCCGGTTCAGCCCGTTTGAGCCACTGGTCGATGTTTTGTAGAATCCGGTCCGTTTTCCACCCGCCATGACCCTCGTGGTGGTCTTGACCAAGTGCCCTCAAATCTGGCGATGGCGAGTTTTTCGGAACTCCGCCCCGTCCATCCCAAGGCTCTGGGGAACTGCCGACAAATTGCACCCGGTATCCCGCCTGGACGAGGCGCTTGAAAAGCCCCGACCGGTAGCCGAACTCGAACGGAACCTCCCATTTCGGATTGTCCGTGGCCCCGAGGGTGATCGAGTCCCCGACGCACAGGATGCGGACCGGTTTGCTGGAAGCCGCTTCGTCGGCCCTCGTTCTCGGTAGGCCACCCAGCACGAGGAGGTCGCCATCTTCTTGGAGCCGGTAAATTTTCGCCCGCTCGGCATGGCCGCCGTTGGGTTGATGGAAAACCAACAACAACCCGCCCGAAAAATCCTTCAGGATCATCGCATGGCCACCGTCCTCACCCGCACCGCCCACGAGTGGCTTTTCCGTATGGCGCCAAGGTCCAACGACCGTTCCGCTTTCCGAAATCGCCTGCCCGATTCCGTAGCCGTGCCCCTTCACAAAGCTCGACCAGATCATCACCAGCTTGCCGTTTTTCATCCGGTGGAGAAATGGGCCGTCGGTGACATAGGTGTCCGGCTTGGGATAAGGCCTGACCCACGGCGCTTGGGAGGCATGGAACAAAGTGATCGGCTCGCCGTGGCGAGTGGTCCAATCTTTCGACATCTTCACGGCAAGCATCCCGCCATCGCGGATTTGCTCCCACTCGTGACAATAGATCATCCAATGCGTGCCGTCGGGATCAATCCACGGCGTGCCGTCGAGGCAACGCTGTTCCGGCGGAGTATTCGCCTGCTCGCCAGCCACGAGAAACGGTCCCTCGGGACTCTCGGAGCGGAGGATTTGAGTGCCACGGCCCCCGGCGCGTCCGGCCATGGTGGCGAATATGAAATAGGCCCCGTCGAGCTTGTGAACCTCCGGCGCCCAGATCGGAGGGTTCCCCCAGAAACCCTCGTTCGGCCGAGCAAAAACCTGCCTTGGCTGGGACCAATGCACCAGATCACGGCTGCGATAAACCTCGATCCCGAGGTCCGCAGCGTCATTGCGCGCGCGGTTGCCGCCCTGCGCGTAGAGATAATAAATCCCGCGCTCCGCCAAAATGAAGGGATCGCGAACTCGAATATCCTCGAGTTTCAGAGGGAAATCGCCGGAACCCGCCACAGGCGTCGGGGACTCCGCAAGCAGCAGGAGTGTTCCGCAGAGCGTGAGCGCGAGGCTCAAAAGGAAAGTTGTTTTTCTCATGGGAAGATTGTTTTCAGGACAAGCTTGATGCGGACTTCGGGGCCGAAGGAGGGTTGGGTCGGGACGGTGGAGACGACTTGCACCCGCAGGCGGTTTTCGCCGGGCTGGAGGGCTTTGGTCACATCGAGTTCAAATGGCGGCATCCAGAGGGTTTCGAATGCCTTTCCGTTCAGGGTCACGGTGGCCATGACATTCACTTTGCCGAGATCCAGCTTCACGGCTTCGGCTTTGGCGAGGGATTCGGGGAGGTTGAAAACCACCTCCTGCGTGAGCGTGTTCGGCGCTTCCTGACCGGGGACGGGGGTCCAACCGTCTTTGATGACGAGCGGTTCGGCGGTGGGCGCGATGGCGGCTTTTTTTTGGGCGCCGCTGGTCATCGTGACCGTATAGTTGCCAGGCTGGGTGGCTTCGCCGATGAGCTTGCCGTCGTTATCAAAAAACAGATCCAACTCGGCGGCGGAGGCGGGTTGGCCGTTGCGCTCGGATTTTACGACCGAGCCGCCTTCGGGCAACTTGTCACGGAAGATGACGAAGAACGAATCCGCCGGGTCGTTCACATCCAGCGCCACGCGGGTCCCTTCGCCATCCGGCCAAAACCTCGCCATTTTGCGGACCTCGCCGGTGACCGGATTGAAAAGCTCGGGGGCTTTGCCCGAAACCCTCAGCGTGACTTCGAACGGCCTGGGCTTGGCGAAGTTCGAGAGGAAAAAGAGCATGCCGTTTTCGAGGCGGCGCGCTTTCCAGCGAATCGGTTGAGTTTCCTTCGACACCAGCGGCGCGATTTTCAAATCCTGCATCGTCTGCGCGGTGACAGGAACGCCATCCACAAAGACAGCGCCTTGTTTTTTCAGCTCCTCAATTCGGGCTCGAACCGGCGGACGCATTTGTTGAGCGGCTGACTGGGTGGGCATGGCCACCATTTTGTAGCGGGCGGCGATCCGCGCGGGGTCATTCTCGGCGGGAACGACCAACTCGCCATTCTCCACGCGGGCTCGCTTCAGTAGCACATCGGAGTTGATGTAATCGTAGTCGTAGCCGGGTGGCACGGGGTTGGCGGGACCTGTCATCTGCGGGGCGAAATCGCCAATGTAGACTGCGGTTTCGGCGACGGGTTCACCTTGGTGGAGCAGGAAGTGGCAGCGCTGGAGGTAGGTCGTCCATGCGCGGCTGTGGTCGAACCACGGCGTGTTGCGATGGAAGGCGGTGCCATAGACATTGATGCCCGGAACGCCATCCCGCGGCTGATGCCCACTCACATGCAGGACAAAGTGGTTGATCCCCTCGCAGAACATTTGCTCGCCGCGCCGTTTGATCGAGTAGGGATGTTGATCGGGGTTGTTTCCGCTGGTGAAGGCTTCCGCAAAGACGGTTGGCTTGCCGTAGATGTGCGCGGCCGAACTGGCGGCACGGCACTCGATCGTTCCGAGGTCCGATCTCGCGTTCCAAAACTCGCCGCCAATCTGGTCGGCGTAGCCGCCGTAAGCCAGGAATTCGCCGGGAAAGCCCCAGTGGCCGTAGTTCTCGCACCAAAGCCGGAGCCCGTGTTCACGCGCCACCTCGCGCAGGCCGACGACATAGTTTTCCGTAATGAGTTCGGAGACCATTCGGCGCAGGTCGCCGAGGAACGCGTCGGATTCCTTCGCGCTATCGACCACGCGACCGGTCAACACAGGGAGCATTTGCACGGGATCGTAGCCGATCCGCTGAGCGAAGATTTTATCAAAGCCGTCGGTCCAGTTTTGCGATCCCACCTCGTAGCTATCAATCGTGACGCCTTTGAAACCCTTGCGCTCCTCGGGAGTCATTTCCTTAAGCAACTGGTCGAACATCGCGTGGAAATGAAAACGGATGTGCTCCTTGCTCATCTTGTCGCACTCGAGGCCCGTGCCCTCCGGCGGCGCGGGGCGGTTGATCTGGCCGGTTGTCACCATGCCGAAGTAGAGGATGTTCCAATCCCCCGGCGGCAGTTCACAGGTGAGAACGCCATTCGCATCGAGCTTGTCGGTGAGGTTGAGGATTTCCGAGCGACGCACCACCGTGGACCCGTCGGTTGGTTGCAAGGTGTCGGGATACATGTAGGACTCCCAAGTCGGGCTCGGTGTGGCATGCACGCGGCCGAGTTGTTTTTCCACCACCTTCGCCACGAGCGGCTCGGAGGTGAGGGTCAATTCCGCCACGCCCGCAGCCGGCGTTCCCTCGAATTCGAAAACCTTTGAGGTCATGTCTTTCAGGCTGTAGGTGAACTCGGCCATGGGGAGGAAATCGGTGCTGGGATTCGACCCGACGGCTTGAATGTCCGCCACCAGGGTCCGGGCTCCCTTGTCATCCAAGGCATAGAGCTTGCCCTCGACCATGACCGCGTTGCTCATCCGATCCTTGATGGACCAATTCGGAGCCTTCGGCAAAAGACTCAGGCCACGCGCTGTGAAGGGCTGGCTTTGCTCGAAGCGGAGGATCTTGTCCTGCCCCGGAACCGGCACCCCTGAAATAGAGACCGCTTTTTTTAATGGCACGGCGAGCACAGCGATGTCCTGCGGCGCGTTACGCACCTTCGCGGAAAACGCCCCGCCCTGCGCGGGAATCTCGTTCCATGTCACCCGGCGCATCGACCGCTCGGGTTTGATCCACGGCCCGCCCGACTGGCTCCAGCCCGGCGAGTTGAACATGTAGATTTCGATTCCCAATCGCGCCGCCTCGGCCATGGCATGGCGGGTCGCCGCATTCCATTCGGGCGAGAATATTTTTACCGGACCGGAGGGGTGGCCGCCTTGCTCGATATTGCCAATCATCGCGAGGCGGATCCCAGCCTTTTTCATGGCCTCCAAATCCTTCGTGACGCCCTCGCGGGTGATGTCGGATTTATACCAATACCAGTAGCACCAAGGTTTCATCTCCTCCGGCGGGTTTTGGAATTGCTGCGCAAGCGGATCCTCCGCGCGGAGGGCACTGGAAAAAGCGATGGCAAGAGCGAGCAGGAGTGTTTTTTTTATGATCAAAGTAGGAATTTTTACTGATCGGTGAGCTTGGCTTGGGCCAAGTGGCCTTGGTTTTTTCCATCCGTGCCAATCCAGAGCAGCTTGACCGAGGTGGCGGACTCGGGAGTGTCCAAGGTGTTTTTGATAACGACCGCCTCCAGCGGAGAGGCCGTCAGCGGCAGGTCGCAGCCCGCCAATAGCGCGCCCTTGGCATCGGAAAATTCCGCCCGCACTGTTCCCGGGGCGAAGACCCCGAACCGGCCGGTCAGGTGCGTCTTTCCGCCTTTGATCTGGGCACGCAAGGGTTCGGCAGTCACTCCGATCTCGGAGCAATCGAGCACCGGGAAATCGCCGCCGATCTGGGTGGCATACCATTCGTAGCTCCACGAATACGACTGGCCGGGTTTCAAGGTAGCAAACGGGCTCAGGATTTCGCTTTCGAACATGTAGGGATTTTCGACCGTGTTTTCGGGCATCACGATGTCCTTGTTGTAGGCATGGATCTGGCCGGTGCCGTTAAGCCAAAACTCCACCGAGGATTCGTCGGGATACGGCTTGTCTGGCTCGAAGACGAAGCGTTGCACGAAGACCGCGCCGGTTTCGCCGTTGACCGTGGCGGACCACCCGGCGGGGCTGTCGATCCCGATTTTGCCGACCTTGTATTGATACCGGACATGGACCAATTCCCTCTCCTTGTCGGCTTGGAAGGAGGGATTGTCCTGCTCCCCGAACATCACTTGGTAACCCCTCGGAAACCGGCTGGCGGGATTGATCGGGCACCACGCCTGCAAGAGCGGATTGAAGCTGGAGCGGTCGGCATTCGCGCCATCGAGTTGGGTGTGCGACCAAATGCCCCAGCGGCGGGGCTTCGTATCGATATTCTTCATCGTCACCTCGAAAGCCACACGCGTGCTGCCTGGAAAGAGGCGGATGACGCGGGAAAACCGAATGCCGCTGCGTGGATCGTCGCGACTGGTCAGGCGGACTGCCATTTCTCCGGGCTGCCCGGGGGCGAGCGTCTCGCACTCATAGGGCTGGCCGTCTAGAACGGCATCGGGCGGGCCGGGCCATTGTTGATCGTTGTCCCAACCCTGCGGCGCGGGCCAGAGTTTGTCGCCGCCGATGTTGAACCACCCGCCTTCGGCATTCAGGCCGTTGGGCTCGGGATATTTGCCGGCCAGTTGGGGGTTCACCCACAGGAACTCCCGGTCGCCGAGCTTGAACTGGATGATGCGTCCACCGATCTCGGGCAGGATCTGGAGTTCGATGAGGGGATTGGCGAGGCGGAGAGTCTCCCAACCTTGGTAGGTGCTGGCAGGCGATGCCTCTTTGGCAGACGCCATCGTGGGAAGCCAGGTGATCGCCAGCAACAGGGCGAGGATTTGGGGAGCGGGGGGGGTCTTCATGGCTTCAGATAAATATCAAACTCGTTGATCTGCGGGCAGGTGTCCGTTTCGCCTCCGGCCGCAGCGCCGGGGTGGACGGCGGTGACGAGCAAGCGGACCTTCGACGCGGTGACGGGCGCAAATGTATCGATCTTGACCTTGGTCCCAAGTGGTCCGCCGGTGAACGCATCGACCCATTCCTTTCCATCGTAATACTGGATTTTGTAGCCCGTGATGCGGTCGGAGTGGCTTTGGCGGAGAATGGTTTTGTTGAAAGTCCGGTTGGTGCCGAGGTCGATTTCGAGCCACTCGTTTGCCCCCTTGCCGGGCGCTGCGCTCCAACAGGTGTTGTAGTTAAGGTCGTTCGCCTTCGAGGCGGGACTACCCTCCCCCGCACTGGAGGAGGTGACTTTGCAGCCCTCGGCGAAGTTTGGCCCGTTGTCCCAAACATCGCGCAGCCTCTTCAATTCCTCCCCGTCGATCTCCAGGATGTGGCCGTTCCGGACGCGCTTCGGTAGGGAAAACTGGTTGTCGGGCAATTGCGTCCACTCGGAGCTTTTGCCATCGAGGTTGGTGGTGGTGCTGCACTTGAAGATGCCGCCCTCCATGAACATGTCGTAGTAGAGATACCAACGGTCGGCGTTGATGGCCTTGCAGACGACCGGTCCCTCCGACAAACGCGGGGAAATGAAGTCCTCCGTGAGGATCGTGAAGCTGCCCGGCGTGAGGCTCTTCGAGCGGGCGACCTTGAGGGCCTTGTAGGGGGTTCCCGGATGGTTGCCGCCGCGTTCGTCTTTGTAGATCAGGTAGTAGTATTCACCATGTTTGAAGATGTTGTTTTCCAGAACCTGGTGGCCAGGGCTGAAAAACGGGGCCTCGGGCGAGAAGGTGTCGAAATCCGTGGTGGTATTGAACCAGAGCGAATCACTGCGTGCGGTGGACCACAGCACGACATATTTACCGGTCGCCGGATCGTAGATCGCCTCGGGGCCCCACGCCGGAACAGCCGGATCGCTGCTCAAGGCGCGGATTCGCTGGTTGCTCCAGTTGACGAGATCCGGCGAGTCCCAGAATCCGCAAGTGTGTTTCTGCCCCACCGACCACGCGGCATCGGTATACATCAGGACAAAGGTCCCATCCTCCTTGCGCAAGATCGCTGGGTCGCGGATGGCCTTCGTGGACATGCTCGAGGTGACCACCGGCTTGTCGTTGTTCAGCGCCGTCCACTTCAGCCCGTCGAGACTCCAGCAGAGATGCATGCGGTTTTCCTCGACGGAATCGCCGACGAAATAAGCCATCAGAAACGCCTCGGTCGGGCCCTTCGCTTGTCCGGTTGTGGTTAGGAAGAAGATCAACAACCAACAAGGAAGGGTTGTAAGGAAGCCAGCGGTGATTTTTTGCAATGCGGATAATCCCATCATACTACTTGGCTGTGGGGGCGGGCGGAGTGTTGGGGAATTTCAGGGTTTCGCCTTTGGTGATGAATTGCACCTCGAACCACGGCGCAGGATCAGCGGTTTCGCCTTCAATCCAGTATTCCGAAAAGCCTTTATCCACCTCGTAGTTGGTGGGCACGGCAGGGAGGTCGGCCTGGTGATTCCAGTTTTTGTCATAGACGCCGACCTTGTCGCCGCCTTGATACCAGAGGTATTGGCTACTTTTGACCTCGCCTTGGATCGCGAGCGTTCCGGCTCCCGCGTGGATGATGGGGTTTTTAACCGACGAGGGTTTCTCGCCAACCATGCGGAGGTCTTCGATGAGGACTTTCGCGTGGGTGTTAGCGGGAACCCGGCCGAAGCCGATGTAAACGCCTCGGAAGTCCCCGTAGCCAGCGCGCTTCGTGGCATAACGCATCCCCCACCCTCCGGCCGTGCGGGAGGTTTCGCTGTTGGGAATGAAGATTTCTTTTCGCCCGGTGAAATTGATCGGAAGGACATAATCCTTCGCATTACCGACTTGAATTACGAGGAGCGCGCCGCTGCCGTCACCGGTGACTGTGAAGGCGAGCCCAGAAGCGTTGAGGGAGTTGCCCCGGAAGGCGCGGCCGGGAAAAGCGTCCCGCTGTTCATACTCCAGAGAGCCGGGCTTCGGCGCGGCAGGCGCGGCAGGCGCAGCAGGAGTTGATGTGAGTGAAGCGGCAGGCTCGGTTGCGGACTCCTCTTTCATCAAATTATCCAACGACACCTCCAGAGCCGGGCCGACATTCGCGAAGACATACCGGCCTGGATTTCCCATCTCCTCGGCTTTGGGTTGCAAACGGAAGGGGTCCGCATTCGGCGCGGCGGGAGTTGCGGCGGGCGCGGTGGCCGCTTGGTCCGTCTGAACACCGGCGGCGGCGAGATAGCCTTGCAAATCCTCGCTCATGGCAGCCGCTGGGGGACCGGTTTGGGCTGCTGACGCTGCGGCGTCGGTGTAGCCGTTCATCACACGAATGATGAATTGCGGGGCCTGACGCCCGAAGGGATTGTCTAAACTCACGCGCTGACCGGGGGCGACATATTGGCGCGGCATGATGGAGCCGAATTCCTGCACGGTGGTCCAATCCGCATCCACCGGGCCACGGGTCATGATGGTGAAGGGCTGGAGTTCGTAACCGCCCTCCGCTCGCCGGGCTTCATAGATGATCTTGGCGTTGTGGTGATGGGAATTCGGGTTCTTCTTATAGGTGTCGGCGATTTGCTTGCGCAGTTCCGGCGTGAGTTTGGAACCGAGTTCGCGCCAGACCGTGAACTGTTCGGCGATCATCTCCGCGAGGCCGTGGTCGTGAATGACATTCGGGAAAATGCCAAACATCGGCTCGGGTTTTTCAAAAACATAGCCCGGAGTGTTGGCCACGGCGCCGAGCGCCATGATGAAATGGTTCTCGATCGGGCTGGTCGCGAGGCG
>JBDKIG010000024.1:0-20039 GCA_039797215.1 Verrucomicrobiota bacterium
TTTGCCAGCGGCGAGCATCATGAGGCCCATAATGCTTTTGCCATTCACACGCTCACCGTCTTTTTCAACCCAAACCTCGGCACGGTAGCGGCTGGAGATTTTAACAAACATCGCCGCAGGGCGAGCATGGAGGCCATTGCGATTTTCGATCACCACTTCGCTATTGCAGCGCTGAGCGTCGTCCGTGGTTTTTTTCTTTGTAAGGATTCCCATTTATCTGTTCCGGCGTTCGCTGATCATGTGAAGGAGCTTTTGATTAAACTCCTGAGCGCTGTTTTCCCCCATGTCCTTGAGCTTCTGGTCCAACGCGGCTACTTCCACGAGCCGTGCAATGTCGCGGCCGGTGCGAACCGGCAAGGTGACATGTGGAACTTTGATGCCAAGGATTTCATAAGTTTCGCGATCCAGTCCGATTCTATCCACATTCTCGACCTCGTGCCAATCCTTCAATGTCACGACGAAGTTGAGTTTTTTCTGTGGCACCACGGCGCCTGCGCCAAAAATCGACGCAATGTTGATAATGCCAATGCCGCGGACTTCCATGTGGTATCGGGAAATGCCATCCGCCGTGCCGATGAGTTCGGAGCCCTCGACGGAACGGAAACGCGTGAGGTCATCGGCAACGAGGCTGTATCCACGCTCGATGAGGCCGAGGACGCACTCGCTTTTTCCGATGCCGCTCGCACCCCGAATGAGGGTTCCCACCCCGAGGATGCTGACCATGCTGCCGTGCTCGGTGGTGGAGGGCGAGAAATCGGTCTCGAGTAGGATCGTGGCGGCATTGATGAATTTCATCGTGATCATGCTGGTTCGCATGATGGGAATTTCGAATTCCGAGGCCGCATCGAGGAGGGCTGGCGGAATCGGGAGGTTTCGGGCCACGACGATGCAAGGCATCTTACGGGCCAGCATGACGCGCACCCGCTCTTTTAGCGTCTCTTGGCTGAGACTCTTCAGATAGCCCATCTCGGCAGAGCCGAAGACCTGAATGCGCTTCACGGCGAAATAGCTGTAAAATCCCGCCAGAGCCAAGCCGGGGCGGTTGATGGTGGGCTCGCGGATGAGGCGATTGAGTCCACGCGAACTCCCCTCCAGACGAAGGCCGAGTTTTTCGGCGTGGGTCGCGTAAAAATGGCCAACGGTGATGTGCGTTACCTTTTTTGGCGATTGGGTCATTGGAAAGATCGGAAAAAGATTACCTAAGTGGACCCATCAAGTCGGCGTCCGCAAGTGGGAAATTCGGATTTCTCACATGGAGAAGGATTCGCCGAGGTAGAGTTTGCGGCTAATCGGGTCATTCAACAGGAATTCCTTGTTCCCTTGGCTCTCCACGCGACCTTCGAAGATGAGGTAGGCGCGGTCCACGATATTGAGCGTCTCTCGGACATTGTGGTCCGTGATGAGAATCGCGAGTCCCTGCGAGCGGAGGTCCTGGATGATCTGCTGAACATCGTGAACGGCGATCGGATCCACGCCGCTGAATGGCTCATCAAGCATGAGGAGTGAGGGATTCGTAACAAGTGATCGGGCGATGGTGAGGCGGCGCTTTTCACCGCCAGAGAGAGTCAGCGCTTCATTTTTTGCAATGTGCTCGATGCCGAAGCGGGTGAGCAATTCCTCACAACGCTGCTTGCGCTCCTTCTTCGAGGCGCCGGTGGTTTCGAGTATCGCAAGGATGTTTTCCTCCACCGTGAGTTTTCGAAAAATTGATTCCTCCTGGGGCAGGTAACCCATGCCGTGGCGGGCGCGTTGATACATGGGCATCGAGGTGACATCCGAATCGCGGAAAAAAACCTGCCCCCCGTTCGGGCGCACGAGGCCGACGATCATGTAGAAACTGGTCGTCTTTCCGGCCCCATTGGGACCGAGCAGTCCAACGATCTCGCCGCTTTTGACATTGATATCCACACCGTTCACCACGCGGCGGCCATTGTAGATTTTTACCAAACCCTCGGTGCGGAGGAGAGAACCAGCGGAGGAGACAGCGTCGCTCATTGGGCTTTTGCGGTATCGGAAATGACGGTTTTGCTACCACCCACCGTGCGGGATTCGCCGGAACTCTTGAGATACATCACGGTGCCGACCTCGGTGGCGACTTGATTGTTGATGCCTTGCTGGATCGAGGGCCATTCGCGGAGGGTGATATCGCCCGTGTCGGGCTTGTAGGTCATATGGCCCGCACGGCCGATGGCTTTTTCCTGTTTGGGGTTGGCAGGATCCGTCGCTTGGACGACGACGATATTCCCGCGTGCCTCCGCGACCTCGATGCCGCCTCGGTCTTTGGCGAGCTTCACGGTCAGCCTGTCGCAGGAGAGAGTGAACTGGGTATCCTTCACCACGACGCCCCCCTTGAATTCGGCGACATTTTTTTCGTTATCGAAAGAGGCCTCCTCGGAAGCGGTGATCTCGGTCTTCGCACCTTTGGGACGCTCCCCCATGGGACTTAGAAAAGCGGGCTTCTTTTTGGAGTCGGCTTCCAAGGTGGAAATAGCCCCCGTGGACTCCTGTGCGGACGCAAGGAGCACCGGGCAAAGCAACGAAAGACTGAATAAAGCGATTTTTTTCATGGGGTTGTAACTTCTAGATCAGGATCATCTGAGGTGAGAACCATGTGGATATTACCCCTCACGGTTCCGAAACGGGTCTTGGTGTTGAACTCAATCCAATCGGCGGAAATGGTAAAATCCTCTCGGCGGATGTTGACGTTTTTGTCTCCAGTCAGGATTCGGGTGTCGAGGTTAAGAACCGCTTGGGGGAGTTCAACGAAAATTTTCCGGTCGTCTTCGTCCAGCGCCTCGAGCTTGAGATTGGTGAATTGGACATTGGCGTCGTCGTTTTTCAGGGCCGTATCGGCTTCGAGAAGCAGCGCCAATTTGCCATCCGCGTTGTAATGCGGGACCTTGATCCCATTCACGGGAATGCCGACCGGAACGGGCAGGTCCAATTCCTTCTCTTCGGTGGAAGACGAGGCTTTTTGGGTGTCATCCGCCTGCAGGGGAAGGATGGCAAACCCCAGAGCCAGCAGAAAAATTCTAGGCGACAATTTCACGGAGGGCTCGGAGTTGTTTGATGAGACGCGGGAGGTCGCGCAACGGCACTTGGTTTGGACCGTCGGAGAGGGCACGGGCGGGATTTTCGTGAGTCTCTAGAAACACCCCGTCGCAACCGGCGGAAACCGCCGAGCGGGCCAAGACAGGGGCCAACGCGCCATCGCCGGAAGTGGTATCCCCTGCCCCACCGGGGCGCTGAACCGAGTGGGTGGCGTCGAATACCACCTGCGCGCCGAGTTCCTGCATCCAGGGAATCGAGCGCATGTCGGCGACCAGATTGTTGTAGCCGAAAGTCGTTCCGCGCTCGGTGAAGAAATAGTCCCGGCAACCGGCCCCCACGAGTTTGGTGGCGACATTTTTCATATCCCACGGAGCGAGGAATTGGCCTTTTTTGACATTCACCACCCGGCCGGTTTGGGCCGCCGTAACGATCAGGTCGGTTTGACGGCAGAGGAACGCGGGGATTTGGAGGATGTCGACAAACTCGGCAGCGATTTGGGCTTCTTCGGGAGAGTGGACATCGGTGGTGACCGGAGCCTCGATGGCGGCTCCGATCTCGGCCAGAAGGGCGCAACCATCGCGAACCGAAGTGCCGCGAAAGGATTTCACAGAGGTGCGATTCGCCTTGTCGTAGGAGGCTTTGAAAACAAAAGACGCTCCCTCGCCATCACAGATTTTTTTGATCCGGGTCGCCATCCGGCGAGTGAAGGCCGGCGACTCGATGACGCAGGGGCCTAGAATAAAAAGGAGTTCCCGGCCGCCGAGTGTGTGACGGCCGATCTTGATAGGGCGACGCTTTGCCATGTTCAATCGATCCTATCCGCGTGGATTTCGATCGCGCAAAGATTTTTCCATCTTTTATGCGCACTCCTGATGGGCGGAGACATGCCCCTCGGCGATTTCGCGGAGGCGGGCTAAGGAGTCCAGATGCTGCAAACTCTCCCTCAAGCGGGCTCCACCTGGCAGCCCCCGGGTGTAAGACATGAGACGGGAACGCATGGATTTCATCGCCGGCTCCTCCTCGCCATTCCACCAAGCGATTTCGAGTTCGGCATGATGCACGATGAAATCCCACTTCCCGCGGAGCCCAACCACCGGAGCACTCGCCCCACCCTCCAAGGCCATCCGGATTTCGCGGAAAATCCACGGGTGATTCATGGCCGCACGACCGATCATCAGGCCAGCGGCACCGGATTCTCTCCAACGCGCCAAGGCGATCGTGGCGGAATCCAAGTCGCCATTGCCAATCACTGGAATCCGAACAGCCGAAACGACCGCCGAAATCACCTCCCAATCGGCTTGCCCAGTGTATCCCTGCTCCTTGGTCCGCCCATGAACGGCGAGGCGCTGGATCCCCTCGCCTTCCAAAATCCGTGCGGTTTCGGTGGCGTTGACTGTTTTCGAATCCCAGCCGATGCGGATTTTTGCGGTGACGGGAACCGCCCCGGCCGCCGAGACCACCGACGCGGCGACTTTTTTCAAAAGCGGACAATCTTTGAGCAGCGAGGAACCGCCGTTGCGAGAGACCACTTTGTTCACCGGACAACCGAAATTCAGATCAATAAAATCGGGCCCGACCCAGTCAATGACAGCCTTTGCCGCCTCGGCGAGCCGTTCGGGATTCGCACCAAAAAGCTGAACTCCCAGCGGACGCTCATCGGGCTGAAACTCGATGTAGCGCCGGGTTCGCTCGTTGCGATGCAGGATCCCCTCGGCGGATACGAACTCCGTGGTGAGCACATCGGCGCCGAGATTTTTGCAGAGGCGGCGAAAGACCGTGTTCGTCACACCCGCCATGGGCGCGAGGAAAAGCAGCGGGGCTTTTTGCACCGCAGAGGCGGAGTCCATGTCAGGCGGCGGGATCGAGCAGGGCCGAGACCTCGCGTTGAACCTCGGGAATGCGTTCTAACGAAAGTTTGGGATTCGCCAGCACGAAGGTCTCCCCCGTGGCGAGGTGTTCGTAAACCAGCATGTCGTCGTCCGAACTTTCCAGCGGCCGGATCACTCGCTTGCGCTCCAGCATGAGGGCCAAAATGTAGCGGACATTCGAGTAGGCCGGGTCGTTTTCCTGGATCAATCGGCGCAGCAATCCCTCGGCATCATCGCGAGGCAGTGGTTCAGCGGGCGGCGGGGCCGGCGGCTCGTATTTGGAGCGCCAGAATGAGAACGGCTGGATGTTTTCGTTTCGTTCGTTCCACGCCTCTTCGCTCATGTCCTCTCGAAGGAAGCCCTCCCCCTCGCGAACAAGGATCGTGTAGAAAAACTCACCCTCAGCAAATTCCCGCCCGGTGCGAGAGCACTGGTGGGCCCGTGATTTAATTTCCCAATTAGCTTGCATCATGAAAGTCCCGGAATTCGGAGTCGGGGGAGGTCCCTGTTTGTCGAACGCATCCAGAGGAGATACAGCCCGACGGCGAAAAAAGCGATCATCGGCCCCCAAGCCGCTACAAAAGGGGATACCCGACTCCCCTTCCCCAGCGCGATGAAGAGATTGCTCGTCAAAACCAATGCAAAAAACACCGTGATCGCCAGAGCCACCCCACCCAGCACACCGCGGCGCGAATAAACAATCCCACACGGCGCCGCAACGAATACCACGAGGAAACAAACCATCGGCAACGCCCATCGGTAGTAGAGATGCGTGCGATAGGGCGCGAGGCGTGTCTCAGGAAAATCGCTGTTGTATTTCAGATAGTCCCGCAATTCAGGAACCGAAAGGTAGTCCGCATTCATCCGGGAACTCGCCACCCGCCACGGCGTTTCTGAAAAACCCTCCACAGGCATCCTTTCGAGCATTTCGGTTTTCACGATATCGCCATTCGGCTCCATCACCACATGGCGGGCGTTTTTTAAATGCCAGGTTGCGCTGGTTGGATCATAGCTGGCCGAAGAGGCATACCATTGCTGGCGGATGTGACCATTGGCGTCCTGCTGGATGATCTGCAGATCCTGCATCGTCTCGGTGTCGAGGTTGAAACGGGCCGCATACCAGACGCGGTGCTCTTCGCGGTTTTTGAAGAGATGCCCGCTGATGGCCCACTCCTTTTTCTTCCCTCGCTTGATGTCGCCGACCACGGTTTTTTTCATGCCCGTGGCCTGCGGGGCGCTCTCGTAATTGAAATAAGCATTCACTCCGGAGAGGACCAACCCCACCAACATGAGCGGAATGAGAATCCGCACCACGCTGCGGCCCGCTCCGAGCATCGAAATGATCTCATTGGCGCGGGACATCGCCGAGAGCGCATACAGCAACGCCAGCAGCGTTCCGAGCGGCAACGCGATAACGATGATTTCAGGGACCTGCGAGGCATAGTAGCCTACCAAAACCTCAAAAGTCGCCTGCCCTTGGATGAAATCCTGCAAATTATCCGCAAGGTCGAAAATGAACCAAATGCCGACAAAACCCAGAAAGCAGTAGGTGAACGGCACGAGGAACTTTTTCAGGACATATCGGTCTAGGATGCTCATTTCGCGGAACCCTCGAGACTATCTGTCCGCGGCGCGGGGCGTCAATGGGCCGGCGTTCGGACTTTCCGCAAAACCTCGCGGAGTTGCTCGATCAACTCGGGATATCCCGCAGGTCGATCCGCAGGATCCAGCGCCATCATGCGCTCAATCACGAGGACCGTTCCCTCTCCAACACCCGGAGCGAGGCACCGCAAATCGGCCGGATGTTTCTTCAACTCCTGCAGCGCCTCCAGCGGGATGTGGTCGGTTTCGCAAGGCGCTCGCCCGGCCAAGGCGTGAAACAAAGTCGCCCCGAGACTGAAGATATCGCTCCGGAAATCCTCAGGGGCTTCGGCGAGCTTTTCCGGCGCGATGTAATTCGGCGTCCCCCAAATCTCCCCAAGCGGCTGCGCGCTCAATCCGAAATCCACGAGCTTCACTGCTCGCGATTCAGAGAACAAAATATTCGCCGGCTTGATGTCGCGGTGCAGCACGCCATGCGCCAGCGCCGCCTGCAATCCCTCCGCCGCTTCCATCCCCAAGCGCAACACAGTCCCCTCATCGAGTCGCCTTTTGGCGTGAATCCAATCATCCAGCGATCCGCCACCGAGAAATTCCATCGCCAGATAGAAGTGCCCGGGCGTTTTCCCAATCTGAAAAATTCGGACGATGTGGCGGTGGTTGATCTCGGCAACCGCCTGGGCTTGGGCTTCATGCTTATCCATCGCCGCAGGATCCGCGCCCGGTTCTTGCTTGAGGATTTTGAGCGCCACCTCACGGCCCGAGTCGGAATCCAGAGCCTTGAAAACCGAGGCCGTCCCACCTTCGGCAATCAATTCGAGGATTTGAAAACGGTCGATGTGGCACCGAGCCATGAACTCCACTCCACAAGCCGCACACGCCACGCGGGAGAAAATCTGAATCCCCGCCATGTCCATCACCTCGCCACAGTGAGGACAACTTTCGAGCACCATCATTCCGGCGCTGGATGAAGTAGGAATAGACTCGGAAGAGGGCATCGGATGGGAGCGGCTTTTTTAAAGCCCGGAAAATTGCACTACCTCCCCAGCCATGTCCAACCCGCCCTTCAAGTGGTGCGGCCTTAAGTAACCCTCCGTTTTTTTTTCTTCATCATCCACCATGCTCCGCCGAGCAGAAGCAAGAGGGCGGTCGCATAGGTTTCGGGTTCGGGGGCGGGGATGATTTGGTTGCCTTCGTTCCAAGGGGCAGCAAATCCTGTCGGCTGCAATCCCAGGTCGAAGCCGGTGCCTAGGAAGCTGTCGGTGCCGTAGTCGTCGCTGTAGAAGGAGATTTGATTCAACTCCTCTGGAGTGATGGCTGGCAAGAGGAAGACCTTATCGGTGTCGTTTCCTCCATCCCACTGTGTGGTGCCGGTCCAGTTGTAGATTTTCAAAAAGTGGGAGTCCAGAACGAGGCCTTGGAAGAGGATTGAAACGCTTCCCTCTCCCAGATCGATGGACGAGTTGGCGCTCAGGGTCAGGCTGCCGACCGCTCCGCTGTAATTCCCTTCGAATTTAAGCCCGAGGTTATCGGTGCTGAGTTGGATGTTTTTCCCGTTGATGGCGTCGTCGGCCCTCACCAACAGCGTTCCGTCGTTGACGATGACCGTGGCGTTCGAGCCCAAGGCGTTTGCGGTGAAGGCTTATAGGGTTCCGGCGTTGATGACCGTGGCCTCATCGTAAGTGTTGTTTCCGCTCAAAACCAAGGTGCCGTTGCCGTTTTTGGTGACTCCGCCGGGGCCGGAGACGGTTCCATTGACGGTGAGCGTCTCCCCCGTGGCGATGTCCCAAGTGGCGTTGTTCACCGTGATCGGACCGCTCAAGGTGGCGCTCTGGGAGGCGGCGACATGGTAAATATCCAGCGCGTTCGTGATCGTGCCGGTTGTGTCGATTTTCAAAAGCGAGGCGCCGCTGGCCTGCGTGATGGTGCCTGTGCCGGCCGCAGCCGTGTTGCCGATCACGAGGGTGCCGGCATTGAGCGTGGTGCCGCCTGTGTAGGTGCTGGCGCTGCTGAGCGTGAGGATGCCGTTGCCGTTTTTCGTCAGACCGCCGGAGTTGGTGGAATCAATCCCGCTGGAGAAGGTCACATCGTTGCCGTTCGTATCCACGAGGATGGCCGAGGAGCTGTTTTTGATGCGGGAGGAAATATCGGTGGTGATGCCGCTGCCGTATTGCAGCCCGCCGCCGGTGAACGAAACATTTCCGCCCGATCCCAAGGCATTGGCATCGCCGATGACAATCGTGCCACCCGTGAGGGAGGTTGGGCCGGTGTAGGAGTTGCTGCCCGAGAGGGTGAGCGTGCCGCTGCCGGCTTTGGTGAGGCCGCCGGTGCCGGAGATTTCGCCGGAGAATGTGGTGCTGCTCGAGGAATTGGTGGTGAGGGTTCCCGAGCCGAGGGTGATGCTGCCGGATCCGGCGAGCGAGCCGAGGGATTGGTTGTTGTTGGCGAGGGCGAATGCGCCGCTGCCGCCGACATTCAGGTCCGAGCCGCTGGCGATCGCATTGGCGGCGGCCAGCGTGATGGTTCCCGCATTGATGGTCGTGGCGCCGTTGTAGGTGCTCGACCCGGCGAGGATGAGGTTGCCGCTGCCGTTTTTGGTGAGGCCGAACCCGGAGCCTGTGATCGCGCCGCCGACCGTGAGGTTTCCTGTCGAGACAGAGACCGTGCGCGAGGCGTTCATGGTGATCGTGCCAGTGCCGAGGTTCAGGTTGCTGGGGCCGCTAAACTCGAAATCGGCGATCCAGTCTTGGGGGTTGTTGTCGAGGGTGATGCCGGGCGCGGCGGAGCTGATCGTGCCGTCGGCGATGGTCAGGGTGCCATTGCCCAGAGCGTTGGCAGAGTTGATCACCAGCGTGCCGGTGTTCAGCGTGACGCCTCCGGAGAAGGTGTTCATGCCCGTGAGAGTGAGGGTGCCGGCGCCGTTTTTAGTGAGCGCGCCGCTGCCGCTGATCAAGCCACCGAGGGTTTGGTTGCTGCTTGAGGCGACAACTAGGTCGCCGCCGTTCATGGCGATATTTTCCGAGTAATTCCCGCCGCCGAGGAGACCATTGCTGCCGATTTGTAGTGTTCCCGCAGAAATGGTCGTGTCGCCCGTGTAGGTGTTGCTGCCGTTGAGGGTGAGCGTGCCGTTGCCGTTTTTCGTGAAGCCCCCGCTGTAGGTGGAGTCCACCACGCCGGAGAAGGTCACATTGTTGCCGTTCGTATCCACTTGGATCGCCGAGGAGATGTTTTTGATGCGCGAGGAGATGTCGGCGGTGATGCCGCTGCCGTATTGCAGCCCGCCGCCGGTGAAGGATACATTGCCCGTGGTGCCCAGACCGTTGGCATTGCCGATAATTACCGTGCCGGCGTTGAGGGAGGTTCCGCCTGTGTAGGAGTTGGAACCCGACAGCGTCAGAGTGCCGTTGCCGTTTTTGATGAGTCCACCGCTGTTGGTGGAGTCAATCGCGCTAGAGAAGGTCACATTGTTGCCATTCGTATCCACGAGGATCGCCGAGGAGCTGTTTTTGATGCGGGATGAAATATCGGTTGTGATGCCGCTGCCGTATTGCAGTCCGCCACCGGTGAACGAGACATTGCCCGAGGAGCCCAGACCGTTGGCATTGCCGATAATTACCGTGCCGGTGTTGAGGGAGGTTCCGCCTGTGTAGGAATTGGAACCCGACAGCGTCAGGGTGCCGTTGCCGGTTTTGGTCAGGCCACCGCTGTTGGTGGAATCCACAACCCCCGCAAAGGCCACATCGTTGCCATTTGTATCGATGAGGATGGCCGAGGAGCTGTTTTTGATGCGCGAGGAAATATCGGTCGTGATCCCGCTGCCGTATTGCAACCCACCGCCGGTGAACGAGACATTGCCCGTGGTGCCCAGACCGTTGGCATTGCCGATAATTACCGTGCCCGTATTGAGGGAGGTTCCGCCTGTGTAGGAATTGGAACCCGACAGCGTCAGAGTGCCGCTGCCATTTTTTGTCAAAGAGCCCGTGCCGGAAATCTCGTTGGCCACGGTGAGATCGTTGCTTCGGTTGAAGCGCAACGCCGCGTTGTTCGTGACATTGCCGCTGCCGAGGGCCCGGCTGTTCCGCCGTTGCCGATCTGAACAGTTCCAGAGGAAATAATCGTCTCGCCATCGTAGGAGTTCGCTCCGGCAAGGATCAGTGTGCTGTTGGAATTCCAAGTAAACCCGCCGGTTCCGGAAATCGCCCCGTCGATTGTGGCCACGAGCGGTATGGTCACCGAGAAAGCACTCGAGCCAGTGGAGTTGAATGTGTGGACCGTATAACCAGCGGCGCTTCCCGTGCCGGAGGTAATCGTGCCGCCTGTCGCCTTGGCATCACCGAGGTAGCGCACCACAACCACGCCAGAGCCGCCCGCGGCGGCCAAACCGGCGGACCCGCTGGAATTTCCCGCTGCGCCACCGCCACCACCGCCCGTATTGGCCGTTCCGGCCACGCCATTGCGGGAGGAACTGGACCCGCCCGAGCCTCCGCCACCCACGCCGCCGGTTCCACCTGTGCCAGCGCTGCTCGTGCCGCCACCGCCACCGCCGCCGTAGGTCACGCTGGATCCGGTGATGCTCGAAACCGTGCCATTTCCCCCGGCGCCACCACTGGATCCAGAGGCGTTGAAACCGATTTCACCCGCGCCACCGCCGCCACCGCCGCCACCGGCACTCCCGGACGAAGCGTTTCCACCTGCGAAGCCCTGCCCCGCTGTGCCATTTCCTCTGGCGCCACCATTGCCGCCGCCACCACCACCGGAGCCACCGCTGCCCCCCGGCGCACCGGAAAACTCGCCAGCCCCGCCACCACCGCCGATGGCCGTGAGGCCGAACGCAGTCGTGTTTCCCCCGTTGTTCCCGGCGCCACCACCCGAAGTCGTGCCTCCTGCACCCACGGTAATCGTGTAATTCCCGGCGGAAAGCGTTGTGCTTCCCGCGAGAATCCCGCCGCCGCCGCCGCCGGCCCCGCCGCCGGTGTTATTATTTTTTCCACCACCGCCCGCTCCGCCGCCGCCGACGAGCAAATAATCCACTTCAAAAAAGCTGTCGAAACTGGTGCTGCCTGCCGAGGCATTCAGGACAATCGCATTGGAAAGCGAGACGCCCGGCAAAATCTGAAGTCCGCCGCCCGCCAAGGTCAGATCGCCAGTGCCTAATGCCGAATTGCTGGCAGCCAAAAGGACGCCCGAGTTTACTGCCGTTCCACCCGAGTAGCTGTTGTTCCCGGCTAAGTTCAATGCTCCCGCGCCAGTCTTGGTGACGGCCCCCGATCCCGAAATGACGGCCGCCGCCGTCACCGCATTGCTCCGGTTGAAAGCAAGCTCTGCGCCGGATGAGATCGAGACATTTCCCGTGCCCAGCGACCCGCTTGTGCCGCCGCTGCCCACTTGCAGCGTTCCCGAGGAAATCGTCGTCGTTCCCGTGTAGGTGTTGTTCGCTGTGAGGATGGTTTTTTCACTTCCCTGCTGGGCCACGCCGCCACTGCCGCTCACCTCGCGGGCAAGAGTCACCGAATCGCTGCGGTTCCATGCCAGCGTGCCGTTGTTGGAGATGGATCCGGAGACACCCAGAGACCCCGTCGTTCCGCCATTGCCGATTTGCAAAGTTCCGGCACTGATCGAGGTATTGCCGGAGTAGGTGTTACTGCCCGTGAGAACGACCGTGCCAGAGCCCTGTTTGTTGAGATTGCCCGTGCCAGAGATCGCATTCGAAACTGCAAGGCTGCCGGAGCGGTTGAAGACCAGCGTCCCGTTATTTGTCACGCTTCCAGACCCGAGCGTGCCGCTGCCGCCCCCGCTGCCGACCTGCACGGTGCCGGAGGAAATGATCGTCTCGCCTTGGTAGGTATTTGCTCCCCCGAGAACCAAAGTGGCGCTGGAGTTCCAAGTAAAGCCGCCCGTGCCGGACATATCGCCATTGATTGTCGCAACCAGCGGCAAGGTGACTGAAAAGGTCGACCCGCCCGTGGAAGTGAAGGTGTGAATTGTGTAACCATCGGCGCTTCCCGTGCCCGAAGTAATGGTTCCGCCAGTCGCCAGAGGGCCGCCAAGGTAGCGAAGAACGACCACACCGGACCCACCAGCAGCAGCCGAGCCCGCACCGCCACCGCTGTTTCCCGCCGCGCCACCGCCGCCGGTGCCACCACCGCCACCGGATCCCCCGCTGCTCGTGCCACCACCACCACCACCACCACCACCGCCGCCGTAGGTCACGCTGGATCCGCTGATGCTCGATACCGTTCCATTTCCGCCCCTGCCACCGGTGCTGCCGGAGGCATTCAAACCAATCTCTCCGGCACCACCGCCGCCACCGGCACTCTGGGATGCAGCGTTGCCTCCAGCAAAGCCCTGCCCCACCGTGCCATTTCCCTTGGCGCCACCATTGCCGCCAGCGCCACCGCCGGAGCCACCGCTGCCTGCTGGCGAGCCGGAAAATTCGCTAGCCCCGCCACCACCTCCGATGGCCGTAATGCCGAACGCTGTCGTGTTTCCCCCGTTGTTCCCGGCGCCACCACCCGAAGTCGTGCCTCCTGCTCCGATAGTGATCGTGTAGTTCGCTGCGGAAATCGATGTGCTTCCCGTGAGAACACCACCGCCACCACCGCCAGCACCACCGCCGGGGTTGCTATTTTTGCCGCCACCGCCCGCTCCGCCGCCTGCCATCGTCACAAGACCGCTACCGAGCGAGGTGCTGCTCGCCGCCTGCACGGTTCCGGCATTGATGGTCGTGCCGCCCGTGTAGGAATTGCTGCCCATGATGGTGAGGCTGCCAGCACCGTCTTTCACCAGCGAGCCGTTGCCCGAAATGGCACCGGAAACACTCGCATCGTTACTGCGGTTGAAGACCAGGCTGCCGTTGTTGCTCACGCCGCCAGTCCCGAGCGAACCGCTCGTTCCGCCGCTGCCCACTTGTAGCGTGCCGGTGGAAATGCTGGTCGCGCCCGAGTAGGTGTTGTTCCCCGTGAGGATGAGTGTGCCGCTTCCTGCATGCGTCAAGGCCCCCGTGCCGGAAATGGCGCCAGAGACTGTCACGGAATCGCTGCGGTTGATGGCCAGCGTGCCGTCGTTTGTTAAGGCCCCGCTCCCGAGCGAACCGCTCGTTCCGCCGCTACCCACCTGCAGGGTGCCGCCGTTGATGGCAGTGGTTCCCGTGTAGGTGTTGTTGGTGCCGAGCGTGAGGGTGCCGTTGCCGTTCTTGGTGAGGCCACCGGAGTTGCTGGAGTCCAACACCGAGGCGAAGGTGACATCGTTACTGTTCGTATCCACCGAAATCGCCGAGCCGCTGTTTTTGATGCGCGAGGAACCCACCTGCAGCGTGCCGAGCGAGATCGTGGTGCCGCCGTTGTAGGTGTTATTCGCCGTGAGCGAGATGGTGTTCGAGCCGACTTTCGTAAGGCTCTGCGCGCCGGAGTAGGCGGTGGAATCGGTGGCATTGCTTCCATTCCCGCCGACGGTGATCTGCGCCTGCGCATTTCCCAAAAACGCCAAGACAATAGCCGCAACAAAAGAAGCCGTGAACGGCAACCAAGAGTCATTCTGTATTTTATTCAAAGGCATGGATTTCAGCCGGGATTTCAAAAAAATTGCGGGCATTGAGCGCGGGAATCTATCTTTTTCAGCAAAATCGGCAAGTCCCCTCGAGAGGGTAATTTGAGGGGGAGCGGGAAGGAAAAGCGGAGAGCGGATTTCGGAGAGCGGAAAGTGCGGGGAGGAATTTTGAAAAAATTTCGAGGGCGGATTTCCGTGTCTCGCGGGCAGTGATCGAAAGCGGTTTCGGCTTCCGCTACGGGGGACGGAGGCGCGCGCCTCAAGGAGGGTGGTCGTCCCGGCCACCAGCATGGAACGATGTGGGCGGGGACGCCCACTCTCCTTGATTTTTTGCGCGACATACGGCGCAGAGGACTGCCGTGGCTGCACGAAATCGAAAGCCGGTCCGGCTTCCGCTACGGTTTCCATCTATGCCTGAAATCTGTGGATGATTTTTCCCGCGCCACACGGCAGAGGACTGCCGTGGCTACAAATTGAGGCGGGGCTATTTCCCAGCCCAAAGATCGGCTTTTCCGCAGGAAATATCGCAAAAATCAAATGGCCTCTTGAATCCATTGCATGCGAGTTTTATTTCATTGGTATGCCTATTCGCATCTACGCTGACACCTCGGTTTACGGTGGCGTTTTCGACTCAGGGATTGACTTGGCGAGCAGGGAGTTTTTTGAGCAGGTGAAATGCGGTTTTTTCGAGTTGGTAACCTCTAGTGTGGTGGCCGATGAGCTGACCCTCGCGCCAGAAAGGGTGCGCGGGCAATTTGAAATGTTTCTACCGATGGCGGATGTGGTGCCGGTCGAGGCCAAGGCGATTGCCTTGCAAGAGGCCTATTTGAAGGCTGGCATTGTTGGAGAAAAATGGGCTGCGGATGCGCTACATGTGGCTCTGGCAACCGCGAATCGGTGCCGATTGATCGTGAGCTGGAACTTCAAACACATCGTTCATTTTGATAAAATTCCGCTCTACAATGGAGTGAACCTGATTAATGGTTACGATACATTGTCCATCAACACCCCGTCGGAGGTGATCGCCTATGAAGATTGAAGAATACCCTTGTGTGAAAATGAAGCGTGCGGCCCAGGAGCGCATTCATGACGAGACAAGGAAAATGGATTTGGCCAAACTGTTGGCATGGCATCGGCGGTCTTTTGAGGAATTGTGCAAGCGCCGGGAGGAGTTGGCGGGCCTATTTGCACCTAAATCCAAGTGATAGAGGGTGAAAAGTGCATGGCGGAATTTTGAAAAAAATTCGAGGGCGCTTTGCCATGTCTCGCGGGCAGTGATCGAAAGCCGTTTCGGCTTCCGCTACGGCGGAAGAAGCGGCGCGGCTCAAGGAGGGTGGTCGTCCCGGCCACCAGCATGGAACGATGTGGGCGGGGACGCCCACTCTCCTTGATTTTTTCCGCTTTCGCCGCCCGACAGGCGGAAGGACTCTCACTGAGCCACGGGGACACGGAGGGGAGAAGAGAGCGAAACGGGCGTAGCGGAATTTTGAAAAAAATTCGAGGGAGGCTTGCGATGTCTCGCGGGCAGCGATCGAAAGCCGTTCCGGCGCCGCTACGGGGAACGGAGGCGGCGTGGCTGAGCCGAGACGGTTTTTACAACTCGCGGGCGAAGGATTCGAGGTCCACGCAGCGGATGGCCGCGCGGTGCAAGAAAGTGAGTTTCTCCAAGTTTTCCACCTCGGTGATGGCTTCCTTTAAGCCCTCTGGCACCAGTTCGAAGCGAACTTCCAACGCCTCGATCACGGCTTGCTGTTTGGTAAAGATCGTTCCAGCTTCGCAGCCTTCTTGTCTCAATTGATCGGCTAGTGACATGACATTTTTGTTCAGTTTGGGGTCCGTAATTTCTTTCAGTTTCTTGCGAAATTGCGGCTTGTCAATCTCCCGGTCGAAGATGTAGCGCAGCAAGCTCTCCAGCGCCTCGGCGGGCAATTGCACCAGCAACGCTTCGTCCCACACGCTGTCGTCCAGCAACATAGACTCGCGCTCCGCTTTCAACGCCCGCAGCGTCAGAATTCCCGCCGGGGTGCCGAGGATTTTGTCGAATGGCATCCGGAACAACTCGATCAGGCCAAAAGCAAAGTCCGGCGTGTGCTCGCGCATCCGTTCGGCCAAACCGTCCGGCGCAGCCACCAACTCGCCAAAGCGGGTCGAGCTTTTCCAGGGTTTCGCATCCTGCGCCAGGACCAAAGGCAGGATCGGGGGCAATTTTTCGCCTGCGTCGGGTTTTTGCACATGACCGCGCCAAATGCGCACCATGTAGGCGAGAACGCGCAACGCCATCCACGGGTCGTCCCCGCTTTGATGCTCGAAGAGGATGTAGAGGTAGGTCGTTTGGCCCTCGATGCCTACGCTGTAAAGCAGGTCGCTCGCGCTGGCGGAAAGCTCGGCGTCGACAAAACTCCCGCTCTCCAAGCGCAGGCTGGTCCAATCGATGTGACGGACAAGTTCGGGCTCGAGGTGCCCCTCGAAAAACGCCCGGGCGTTCTGCAGGTCGGAGAAGGTCGCCTTCACCAATTTGTCGTGCGGTTGGTGGAGATTTTCCTCGGCCATGGGCGCGATGGTTTCCGGTCAGTTGGGCGAAGTCAAGAGCCCGGAGACGGCAGCGGCGTTCCTTGTAGACATGGCAGTCCTCTGCCGAGTGAGTAGAAATGCGGAGATCAGAAGGCGCCCGCGAATCGAAAACCAGGGTAGGGGCGGCTCGCCGAGCGGACTCAAGATTCAAGGCGCGAACGCGCCGTCTGGCGGGAAGAAGGACTCTCACAGAGGCACAGGGACACGGAGGGGAGATGAGATCGAAACGGGCGTAGCGGATTTTTTAAAAAAATTCGAGGGAGGTGTGACATGGCGAACCCGCAGCGATCGAAAGCCGTTCCGGCGCCGCTACGGGGCATCCCAGGGATTAAGGACGGAAACCCCACCATGGCGAAAGTCTTCGATATTCCGTGTGGCCAGCGTGAGTCCGTGGCAGCGAGCGGTGGCTGCGATCAGACTGTCCATGACTTGCAACCTGTGTCCCATTTTTTCCGCGTCCGCTTGGAGCGAGGCCCACTCGTTCATCTCCGCCTCACCAAGGGAAATGACGCGACCGGCGAACACAGGAAGAAGTTCGGATTCCAGCCAACTTCCCAGCTTCGTCCGCTTCCTGCCCTCGGGAAGCAACAGAATGCCTTTTCGGATTTCCGCAATGGATACCAGACTGACATACAGGGTCAGCGAGGGCAGGGCGCTCAACCATGCCACAACATGGGCATCCGGGTGAGGTCTTGTGGCCTCGCAGAGGACATTGGTGTCGAGAAGGTAATTCAAAGCGAGAACTTGCGCGGGAGATCCTTGTTCCGAACGAGATCGAGTTCGCTCAAGTCCGCGGGACAGTCCCTCAGCACCTCCGAGATTCCCTTCACCGGCTCATGTTCCCGGCACCAGTCGGCGGCGCTGACAATCACCACGAACGGCTTGCCATGTTTGGTCACAAGCTGGGGAATCCCTTTTGCCGCATTGTCGGCCACAGCCGAAAAACGCTGCTTGGCTGTCTGGAGTTGGCAGGTGTCCATGGAGGCACGGTGCTCCATTCTGTGCTGTCTGTCCAGAATTTGAAGGGACCTATTTTGCAGATTGACCCAACTCCCGCCCCTGGCGGTGGGGCATGGAGCCAAGGGTTTTGACATAGAGAGGCCTCTCACAAAAACAAGCCAGCGGGCGCTGGCTGGGAACCAAGCAAGCGGGCCGCGTGGCGGAATTTTTGAAAAAAATTCGAGGGAGGCTTGTGATGTCTCGCGGGCAGCGATCCAAAGCCGTTCCGGCGCCGCTACAGGGGACGGAGGCGGCGCGCCTCAAGGAGGGTGGTCGTCCCGGCCACCAGCATGGAACGATGTGGGCGGGGACGCCCACTCTCCTTGATTTTTTCCGCTTTCGCCGCCCGACAGGCGGAAGGACTCTCACTGAGCCACGGGGACACGGAGGGGAGAAGAGAGCGAAACGGGCGTAGCGGAATTTTGAAAAAAATTCGAGGGCGCTTTGCCATGTCTCGCCATCTCTCATCGAAAGCCGGTCTGGCATCCGCTACGGCGGATTGTCGTGGTGACAACGGAAGGCGGCGGCGCGCGGTTAAAATCCCTCAGGCGCGGAGAAGCCAGTCGCTGGCGGCTTCGATGACCAGCCCGGGCTGGGCTTGGACTCCGGCGATCGCATCTCGGTTGAGCACGAGCAGATGCCGACTGGCGTGGGGATGGTGTTCGGTGGCGGCACTCATGGCGCGGAGTTCCCGCTCGCGGGTGGCGGGTTCTGAGAGATCGGCACAGACTTGGATCATTTCCGTGCGGCCATCGGGGTAACGAGCGAAGAAATCGACTTCGAGGTCGCCACCGCATTTGACATAAGAAATTTCCGCACCGCGGCGATCGAGTTCGTGGAACACGGCGGTTTCCAAGGCGTGGCCGGTGTGGGGGCGCCCGCTGGTGGCGAAGGCGGGAATGAGGCCGGGATCGGCGGGGTAGATTTTGCGCGGGTTGCTGTTCCGCTGGCGCTCGGATTCCGTCGCGATGGGCACAGAGGAGATCAGGAAGGCATCGATGAGGTGGCCTATCAAAGCATGAACGGCATCCTTGCCGATGGCGTGACCTTGGGAATGCAGGTCTTGATGCAGGCGGTGGACGCTGAGGGGCCCTCCCGGATTCCCCAGGCAGTGGCGCACGATCCAGCGCAGAGCCGCGACTTGGCTGATGGCGTGGCGTTCCACCACATCGCGGAAAAGCACGGTATCCACATAGCCTTGCAGCAGGTCGATGCGAAGATTGTTCGCTAGGCTCTGAACTTCCGGAAAGCCGCCTTGCGTGAGAAATTCGCGGAACCGGTATTCCATCTGCGAGCGCTCGGCAGCGGTCCAGCGCTCTGGCGAGTTGGCTGGCTCCTCGCCGCGATGGCGAAGGAATTCGCGGAATCCAAAGGGGCGGATGATGGTTTCCATGCCACGACCGCGCAACGAACTGTGCACCTCGCGCGAGAGCATTTTCGCCGAGGAGCCCGACACCACCAGTGAGACTTGCTCGGTATCGAGCACACGACGGGCGAACCGCTCCCATCCGGAAACCAACTGGATCTCATCAAGAAACCAATGCACCGGCGTCGTGCCTCGAAGTGCTGGATAGCGGCGGTAATATTCCTCCAAAAGAAATCCGAGTTGTTCGGTCCCAAGCTCCCCGAGGCGGTCATCATCGAAGCTCAAATAAATGGCCTGCTCCGGGGGCAATTCCGAACGCCACTCCGCAAGCAACTGCCGCAGGAAAGTGGTCTTGCCAGCCCGCCTCATGCCGATCACCGCATGCACTTTGCCGGGAACCGCAGGCAAACGCGCCTCGCGTCGGGTCGAAGTCGGCACTGGAGTCGGCAATACCGCCTCACTGAGCTTTTCGGCAAGAACAGGATGGAGACTCATGAAGTTAGATTTATATAAACCTGTCTTTTTTTCAAGGACAGGTATAGCTAAATGTGATTTTATGAAGGTTATTTTTCGAACACCAAAGATATGACATCCCTCCCCATTGGGGTTTCGATAGGTGCGGCCTCCCACACCCCATTCGCCCAGCCAATCCAACCCGCGCAGGACTGCCGTGGCTACACATCCCTCTGTGCTCTTGGTGTCCTCGGTGGTCAAACTTCAGTTCCCCTCCACCCTGCAAATTACCCTCTCGAGGGGACTCCCTGAATCCGCTCGTTCGTGCCAATATCATTCTCCCGACACATGGCAACTGAAGAGAAAATCCCAGCCCCTCGCCGCGAAGTGACTTGCGTGCTTGTGGAGGATCAGGGGCTTTTTTTGGAGCTGCTGGGCGGCATGCTGAATATGCACGGCGGGTTGAGCCCGAATCCAGCTTTTGAAGTGAATTTTCCGGGCTGAAAGCCCGCTCAAATCAAGCATCCCCCACAGGCCAACTCGCTCAGTTTCTCCTCCAGGGTCGGCGGTCGGGCCAAAAGCGGCGC
>JBDKIG010000025.1:0-19941 GCA_039797215.1 Verrucomicrobiota bacterium
CAAAAATCCAAGAAAGAGGATGCGGGATCCGGCTCGGGTTCGCTTCATCTCTTGATGGTCCTCGCTTTGCGGGAGCCATCGGGAAGCAAACGATCCATGTGAGAAAGGGTCCAGTAGAACAATGGCGCGATCAGCGCCGCCATGACACCAGGCGCCAAAATGCGCCAAGCGATGGCATTTTCCCAAATGAAGTCTCCCCGTTGCCAGGTGATCACCGCGAATTGGATGAAAAGATAGAGCGATGTGCCGAGGGCGCTCATGAGAACGAAAGGCAAGACATTGCCTTCTTTCATGGCGGGTTGGAACCCGTTGGCGACACAGCCGGTGGACATGTAGTAGAGAATAGAGAAGCCGATCGGGATTTCAACCTTTCCACCCACGACATGCAGATACATCAGGTCGCTCAAAAACCCGGTGTAGAGCGCAGCGACAAGCATCGCGGGGAAGGGCAAGACCATGGCTGAGTAGAAAAAAACCAGCGGCACCAACAAAATATGAGCCCCGTGCATGCCATCCATCGGCGGCATCGCGTGTTGGATGATAAAAGCCAACACGACCCCAATGAAGAGTGCCGCAAGATCGATCGGCGTCTTCATTTTTTCCCAACCAGCACGAACACATCCTCGGTCGAGGCAAGATGCACGGCGGGTTCCACAATGGCTTGGCCGTCGAGAGGACGGCGGATGAATTCTTTCACTTTGCCGATCACGACTCCGGGCGGGAAGGAGCCGTGGGCGACCCCCACCGTCATGACTTCCTGGCCCGGGGTGATCTCGGCATTCTTGGACAAAAAGTTCATTTGAAGAAGTCCCGTGGCGTCATCTTCCTGAACCCGGAATCCGGAGACGATGCCCTGCTCGCGAGTGCCATCGATCTTTGCGCCGATGCGGCAGGTTTCATCGGTGATCAACACCACGATCGCTTCGTTTTTCGAAACCGTGGTGGTTTTTCCAACGAGTCCGGCATCGGTGAGGACGGGTTGATCGGCCTCGACACCATCTTCGAAACCGCGGTTGATCCGGATCGTATTCCACCAAGTCGAGGCGTCGCGCGAGATGACTTGTGCGGGCAGAAGCTTGAACGAGGCGCGCTCGCGGAAATCCAAGGCGAGGCGGAGGCGGCTGTTCTCGGCCTGAAGCTCGCGAAGCAGGCTATTGGCGGCGCGGAGTTGGTTGTTTTCCGTAAGGAGTTGGCGGTTTTCCACCTCGAGTTCGTCGAGAGTTTTCAGCCGTTGCCCGACCGAGCCGATGTTTTCCTGGACCGCCGAACTCGTGCGAAGAAACGGCGAGAAAATCGACATGAACCCGGCCTGCAAGGATTGAATGGCTGCCGTGGACAAAGTCGAAAGGTAAAGCGCCACCGCGAGAACGGCGACTACCAGTGCGATGTGAAGTTTATTCATCCAGGTTCAGGAAGCGGAAGTTCCACTCCGATCCTCGGAATCAACGCCCGTTCGGGCGCTCGGCAGAAACGGCCCGGAGGAATTTAATCTCCGACAGAGCGCGTCCAGTGCCTTCCGCTACCGCGCTCAAAGGATCCTCGGCGACATGCACAGGAAGGCCGGTGGCCTCCGAGAGCAGGCGGTCGAGTCCGCGAAGGAGCGCACCACCGCCGGCCAGCACGAGCCCGCGATCGACCAAGTCGGCGGAGAGTTCGGGCGGGCAGCGTTCGAGCGTGATTCGCACGGAGTCGACAATCGTCGAGAGCGGCTCCATGAGCGCCTCGCGGATTTCCTGCGAGGAGATGGAAATGGTTTTGGGAAGTCCTGCCACGAGATCGCGGCCTTTCACCTCGAGCCCGACCTCCTTCTCGAGTTTGTAGGCGGAACCGATTTTGATTTTGATTTCTTCGGCGGTGCGCTCGCCAATCATGAGATTGTAGGCCCGCTTCATGTAATTCGTGATCGCTTCATCGAGCTCGTCACCCGCCACGCGCACGCTGCGGCTGAAGACGATTCCGGAGAGGGAAATCAAGGCGACCTCGGTCGTGCCGCCGCCGATATCCACGATCATATTTCCTGCCGCATCTTGCACGGGAAGCCCGACGCCAATCGCGGCTGCCATGGGCTCCTCGATCAAGTAAACCTCCCGGGCTCCGGCGTGGGTGGCCGAGTCCTTGACGGCGCGTTTTTCCACTTCCGTAATTCCGCTGGGCACGGCCACCACAACGCGTGGACGGACCATGCGGCGGCGGTTGTGAACCTTGCTGATGAAGTGGCGAAGCATGGCTTCGGTAATCTCGAAATCGGCGATCACGCCGTCCTTCAATGGGCGGATGGCGACGATGTTGCCGGGCGTGCGGCCGAGCATTCGCTTGGCCTCGTTGCCCACAGCCAGCACGCGATTGGTGCCTTGCTGAACCGCAACGACAGAGGGTTCGCGAAGAACGATTCCCTGATCTTTTACATAAACGAGGGTATTTGCGGTGCCGAGATCGATGCCTATGTCGCTCGAAAACAGTCCAAGAAGATTATCAAACATCGAATGGGATGAGGAATGGTAGCGGCTCTGGGTGTTCCGATGAGGCTGGATTTATTGCGCCACGGAATGAGAGCCTTTTGAAATAATTTAAGGTCGGAACATTCAGATTCGCGTCGTTTCGCGTCAAGGTTTTGTTTTCCCGTTCACAAGTTTCATCCAATCGCGCCAGCGATCGCGTCGCCCATGGCCGAGGTGCCGACTAGGGTGGTCCCGGGCGTGTGGATATCTCCCGTGCGAAGGCCCTTGGAAATCACGGAATGGACGGCATTTTCAATGGCCATGGCGGCTTCTTCATAGCCGAGCGAGAAGCGTAAAAGCATTGCAGCGGAGAGGATTTGGGCGATCGGGTTCGCGATGCCCTTGCCTGCGATGTCCGGAGCGGTGCCGCCGCTGGGTTCATACATACCGAAACGAGTGTCTCCGCCGGTCGATTCCCCAAGGCTGGCGCTGGGCAACATTCCGAGCGAGCCGGCGATCATGGCCATCTCATCGCTCAGGATGTCTCCGAAAAGATTCTCAGCAAGAATGACATCGAAAGATTTTGGATTTTTTATCAACTGCATCGCGGCGTTGTCCACATACAGGTGCTTGAGAGTCACATCGGGGTAGTTGCGAGCGGTTTCGTTAACCACGCGTCGCCAAAGGACGCCATTTTGGAGGACATTCGCCTTGTCGATCGAGGTGACTTCGCCACGGCGCTTGCGCGCGGCTTCGAAGGCAACCTTCGCGATGCGTCGGATTTCCGTTTCCCAATAAACCATCGTGTCCACCGCAAAATCCTCGCCGCCCTCATGCTTGATGTATTTGGGTTCGCCGAAATACAGGCCGCCGGTGAGTTCGCGCACGCAGAGGACATTGAAACCGCCCTCGACGATTTTTGGGTTGAGCGGCGAGGCGTGGGTGAGTTCCGGAAGGCAAATGGCCGGGCGGAGATTGGCAAAAAGCCCGAAGTGTTTGCGGAGCGGGAGGAGCGCGGCGCGCTCGGGTTGCTCGGCGGCGGGGAGGGATTCCCATTTTGGACCGCCGACGGAACCGAAAAGAATCGCATCCGCTTTTTCGCAGGCGGCGAGGGTTTCGGCCGGAAGGGCGCTGCCAGCAGCGTCAATGGCGGCTCCGCCGACCAGCTTGTGATCGAATTCCAATTGGATCGAAAATTTCTTGGCAACGATGTCGAGCACCTTGAGGCCCTCGGCCATCACTTCGGGGCCGATGCCGTCGCCGGCCAGAACGGCGATGCGGAATGTCTTGTCCTGATTCATGGGCGGGCATCTAAGCGCGGAGGGAAGAGAGAGGCAAGTTTGGCTTCCGGCTTGCCGCAAGGGTCGGAACTTTGATTCTCTACAGGCGATGCCAATCTCTCTGACGAAAATTTTTGCCGCCGTGGCGATATTATCCTTCGCCTCCTGCTCCTCGGTGAGCGTGGAAAAAGTGCGCCATGCGATCCCTCCTCAAGAAGGGCCGAAAAAATCGCCGGACATGATATTGGTAAAACCTTTCAAGGTTACGAATGAGGTCTTGCGTGTGGATCGAGAGTCGGAGGAATTGGAAAAATTCAAAAAGAATTTGAGCGATCGCTTGGCCCGGCAGACGGCGGAGGCTTTGACGAAGCATGTGGCTCCCGCACGGGTCGTGGCGCCGGGCGAGACTTTGCCTCGGGGGAATGTCTGGCTCGTCACTGGCGAGTTCCAGCGGGTGAATCAGGGAAGCCGGGCACTTCGGAGCATTGTAGGCTTCGGCGCCGGTGGAACGAAGATGGATACGGTCGTTCGTATTAAAGATCTCTCGCCGCCGGAGCCTCTCGAATTTTTCAATTTTGAAACCACCGGAGGGTCGAATTTCACTCAGGGAGTTCTAGGCGTTCTGACATTTCCCGTCGGCGGGCCGATGGCGTTCATGTCACTCGCCAACGCCGTGGACGGCGTGCGCAGCGGTGTGACCTTCGATACGAAACGAACAGCTAGGGAAATCTCGGCGGTGCTGTCCGAATACCTCCACAAGCGGCGTGCATTGGTGGATAAAAAACCGATCAAGCCGAAGAGGCTCGGCGGGATTCCGGAGTTGATGGAGGAGTAAAAGTCAGGCCGAACCGAGTAGACAATCGACGACACGATTGGTCTCCGAAAAATCCTGAAACAAAAAGTCCGGCGTGTGCTCGGCGAGTTCTTCGAGCGAGTAATGCCCCGTGGCAATCGCGACCGTCTTGGCACCGATCGCGCGGCCGCACTCGATGTCGCGGGGCGTGTCGCCGATCACATAAATTTTCTCTGGCGCAAACTCGATACCGTGGCGGTCATGGGCTCGAGCGCGGGCGAATTTTCCCAGTTCGTTTCGGTCGTGGTGGTCATCGGCAAATGCGCCGAACTCGAAGTGGTGCCACACGCCATAGTGGGTGAGTTTGATTTCCGCGCCGCGAACAACATTTCCGGTGAGCAGGGCGAGAACCGCCTCTTCGCGCTTGGCGAGGACTTCGAGCAATTCGATCATGCCGGGAAGAACGCGGCCGTCGTGCCTTGGCATCCGGGCTTCCAGATGGGAGAGGTACTCGTCGAGCAACACAGTGATGTTTTCCGCGCTCGGAGCGAGGCCGTGTTTTTCCAACATGGCGACGGCGATTTTCTTGTCCGTGGCGCCAGCGAGAAGGATTCCACCCAAATCCTCGTCGATTCCGAAGCGGGCCTTCATCGCATCGCGCAAGGCCCATTCGCCCGCGCCTCCCGAGGTGATCAGCGTGCCGTCGATATCGAACAGCAACAGCCGTCGATCACTCACCCTCTTCGTCCTCGTGGTCGTGATCCTCGGGTTCGGGTTCGAGGATTTCGCCGTGCTTCGAGAATTTGCGGTGGCGCTTGTTGGCAGGGAGCGGGCTGAGCGTCATGCCGATCGCGCGGCCGACGAGCTTCGGATCCATATCCACATGAGCCATGCCGGAGAGGTCGGTGCGAACGCGCTGGACGACATCCATGCCGAGTTCCTTGTGCGCCATTTCGCGGCCACGGAACTGAAGTTGGATTTTCACCTTGTTCCCTTTGTCTAGGAAGTCCTCGGCATGACGGATTTTTGTCAGGTAGTCGTGCTCGTCGATGTTCACACGGAATTTGACTTCCTTGACCTTGCTGACGGCGTGTTTTTTCTCCTTCTCCTGCTTGGCAAGGTCGTAGCGGAATTTGCCGAAGTCCACGATGCGACAGACAGGCGGCTGGGCGTTTGGAGCGATCTCTACGAGGTCGAGCCCTAAGCTGCGTGCGCGGCGGATGGCCTCGTCGAGGCGTAGGACGCCCAGTTGTTCATTGGTCGAGGCAAGAATCACGCGCACTTCGCGGGCGCGGATTCGCTCATTGATGCGAATATCCCGAATATTAATAGATAGTCCCCTTTGGCTGGTTGGTGAAAACGGAGCGTCTTGGAATCAAGGCGTCCCGAAGATGGATCAGTGCGCGCGGTGTGCGCGTGAAAAAGTAACTCAAGCGCCGCATGCCGACGATTTGGAAATCTGTGTGAAGCAAAAACCTTTGCGATCCATCATTTGAAACGCACTAGTGACAGGAATTGTCGAGGCACTGCAAGGGGTTTTTTTCGAAAAATGCAAAGGCGGGGGTGTCACTCTGGTGAGTAGTTCCAAAACTTCTCAAATGCCTCAGACCAGTCGCGGTCTTCGACTCGGCGGCGACCGGCCTCGCCCATCGAGGCGCGGAGGGTGGGATTTTCAGCAAGCTGGCGGATGGCCTTGGCGAGATCGGCGGCATCATTGGCTCGGGTCACAAATCCATCCTTACCATCCGTAACCAGATCGCGCGGGCCGCCGACATCCGAGACGATCACTGGAATCCCACTGGCTTGGGCCTCGAGGATCACATTGCCGAAGGTGTCGGTCGTGCTCGGAAAGGCAAAGAAGTCGGCCGAAGCATAAGCCTTCGCCAAATCCTCGCCTGCGAGGTAGCCGGTAAAAATCGCGTCGGCGAGGAGACGCTTCATTTCCGGCATGTAAGGCCCATCCCCGACGAGGATCGGACGCACTGGCGTGCCCCATTCGGCAAGGCGCCGCGTGGCTGACACGATCAAATCCAGATTTTTTTCCTTGGAAACCCGGCCGACAAAAAGCATCCCGACCTCACCCTCGCGCAGGCCCCGCGAGGTCCAAAAGCTGCGGTCGCGCTTGGTCGGATGGAATAACTTGGTGTCGAGCCCGCGCGGCAGGATGCGGAGTTTCTCGCTCGGGATGCCGCGCTCGATCCAGCATTTGCGGTAGTCCTCGGAATTCACGTAAACGATGTCGAGCTGGCTGTAGAACCAGTGCATGTAATTCCAAGTGAGCGTCTCCATGAACGAGTCGTCCGTGAGGATTCGCACGTATTGTGGAAAATCGGTGTGATAGATGCCAACGGCGGGCAGGCCGAGGGACTTCGCGGCGGCGAGCGCACTCAAGCCGATTGGTCCTGGAGTGCTGATGATCAACTCGGAAATTTTCTCACGCTCGAGCCAATCGAAAATCTTGAGCACAGGAGGAAAACTCAGGCGCTGGAGTTCGTATTCGGGCAGCTCGAACTCGCCGATGGGAGCGAAGTTTTTTAGAGGAACTCCGTGGTCGGCAACCTCGGAACGGCAAGTGACAATCGTGAGATCGCGCCCGGCAGCGACTCCGGCAGCGGTCATTTTGCGGATCGTGGTGGCGACGCCGTTCACATCCTCCAGCGTGTCGGTGAACCAAGCGCGGCGTTTGTTTTTTAGAAAATCTGGAATGCCGCCGGAGAGTTCACGCGCGCTCGAGCGGAGCCAGTCGCGTTTCGGCAGACGGAAGGCGTGGATGTAGGGGCTGAGCAAGGCGGCAATCGGCGCGAGCGGGATGATCGTCTGGATGCTCTCGAGGAATTTTCCTTTCGAGATTTGCTGGATGAAATCTGTGACGAATCGGTAGCCGAGCCGATTGGCGATGAGGTTTGCCATCAAAAATGCCCGCCGTTCCGCCTCGTCCACGCCGGCGGTTTCTCGGGCCATGGCGGCTTTGAGTTCAGGCTGATTCAGCGAGTCGGAGAGCTGCTTCCAAAGCGACCTGTTGCCGGATTTCGCAATCTCAAAAATTTTCCCTGTGAGTATGCCTTGGGTGAGAAATCCAAACTTGTCGATGAGCGAGAACTCGGTCGGATCGCGGCCCTCCATGAAGCGGGAGGTGATTTTTTCGAGCAGCGCGGCGGTCGGGTCACCGGGCTTTAGTGGTAGGCGAGCCTTGGCGTATTCAAAAGCCGTGCTGTAGGTGCCGTGCGCCATCGCGAGGGGAGTTCCCGGCCGTCCGGCGGCTTGACAACGGCCTTCGCGGATGTTTTCCAAAAATTCCTCCGCTGTGGCGCACGCCGAGGTTTCGGTGAATGCCCCCGCGGGGTGCGTGCCGCCATGGTCGTCGGAACCGCCGGTGAAAACCTTGCGCCACGGTTCGGCGTGCGTGGGCTCGAGTCCGGTGCGGGCGTTGAAAATCTCGATGTGGCGCGGTGTGAGGTTGCCCAGCAACGATTGCGCCGAGGTGCTGGCCAACTCTCCGTAGCGGCCGTTGATGCCTTCGAAATGACGGAACATCAGTGCGAGTTTTTGCAGATGCAGTGGGCCGAGTTTTCCATTCAGGCTGTGAAAGGGATGGGCGACGGCATGCGCGAGGTTTTGGGCGAAGAGATAGGCTTGCAGGTCGTAAATACTCTCTCTCGCCTTCTCGATCTCGCGGTGTTGAGCCTCGTTCAATCCCCACACGAGGAGATGAATGCGGCACTCGTCCTCGGGGAAAACCGTGGCAACCTCCTCGCCGAGGATCACATCCGGCATGTGGGCGATCTCGAGGCAACCCTCGATCGTGTTTTGGTCCGTGAGCGTGACGAAGCGCATGCCCGCCGCACGCAACATTCCATAGAGTTCCAGTGGATCCGAGGTGCTCGCCGGAAAATCCAACCGCCGCAAGACCCAGTCCGCCGCGCGAGTGCTGTGGCGCGAGTGGATGTGCAGGTCGGTTCGTGTTGTCGGGCGGTTCATCGGATGCTCCTCTGCCGGAGCAGCCATTGCTGATAGGTCATCGCCTCGCGGTCGGCAAGCGCCGCTCGGGTGAGGGCCAAAATCTGACGCCGGATTGCGGGATGGTCCCAGTCCGGCGGATGGATGCCGATGCGAAGCAGAGGGGAGGACTTGGTCGCGAGGAACAAAGCGCGGTTCCAAGCCAAGCTGCAAACCCGCCTCCAGCGCGCCCGCACGCTCCAAACCAAACTCCGCGAACGGTGGGTTATTCCCTTTTTAAAATCCACCACCGTCGCGATCCGCGTGGTGTAGTCGAATCCCGCCTCGCGCACGGCTGATTCCGCCTCACTCCCGAGAAGCCACGCTGGCGCGATAAAACCTGTCGGCGCGATATCCGCCGCCGCCAACTCGTCCAGCCCATCCTTCAAAAATCGCGCCGCCGCCTCGCGCTCGAGATCGAAAAACTCGCCCTCCCCAGCGGTGTAGCTCTGCGTCACCAGTTTTTTGGCCAGGCCGTCATCCGGCTTTTGTCCGCGCAGGTGGTAATACCCGTGAAGCACCGCCTCATGCCCTTCAGCGAGTCGCGCTTTCAGCCAGTCGAGAAACTTCGCGTCTGCCGAAATCCTCCCGCGACGGTGGTGGTCGGGGATCACGAGCAGCGAGGTTTTGGCGCAACCCAGCCCCCGCAAATCCTCGAGAATCCGGTCCGTCTGCCGTTGGGTCGATGGACTCACATCGTGGATGGAGGCGACAAGGGCCCGATCAGTGGGAGTTTTTTGCATTTGCCAAGCGGGCATCTTGCGCGAAGGTTGCGCGAATGTCAGACGAAAACCAGAAGCCATCCAACGACAACCGCCAGCGCCAAGGAGGCGGTCAGGACCCTCAACTCAACTGGCGTGGCCTCGTTCTCTTCGCCATCGCCTTCGCCCTCATCGGTGGCGCGTTTCTTTTCCGCGGGAACAATTTCGCCCAGATTCAGCAAATCCAATACCCGCGTTTCATCGAGCTCGTGAAGCAGGGCAAGATCGTGGTCTCCGCCGATGCCCCGCTCCAGCTTGTGGTCGAGGAGGGACGCAATACCCAGTATTTCGAGGGCAAGGTTAAGCTCCCGTCGCCCGCCACCGGCGAGGAAGTGCCGATGCAATTCCGCACGCCGATCTTCACACAGTTCAACGGCTCCGAGATCGAAAAAGTCCTCGGCGACGCAGGTATCACCCCGGCCATCACGCCCAAAACCGACCTCCTCGCCTCGGCCATCGTGAGCTTCCTGCCGATCGTTTTGTTTTTGGTCATCCTCTATTTCTTCTTCCGCTCGCAGATCAAAATGGCGGGCAAGGGCGCGTTCAACTTTGGCAAGTCCAAAGCCCGCATGCTGTCGAAGGATAAAAACCGCATCACCTTCAAAGATGTCGCCGGCGTCGAAGAGGCGAAGGATGAGGTGCAGGAACTCGTCGAATTCCTGAAAGATCCCAAGAAATTCCAAAAACTCGGCGGCCGCATTCCGAAGGGCATCCTCATGGTTGGCTCCCCGGGAACTGGCAAAACCCTGCTAGCCCGCGCCATCGCCGGTGAGGCCGATGTGCCGTTCTTTTCGATCAGCGGTTCGGACTTCGTGGAAATGTTCGTCGGCGTCGGCGCCTCGCGCGTCCGTGACATGTTCGAGCAGGGGAAAAAATCGGCGCCCTGCCTCATGTTCATCGATGAAATCGACGCCGTCGGCCGCCATCGCGGGCATGGTATGGGCGGCGGACACGACGAGCGCGAGCAGACTCTCAACCAACTCCTCGTCGAGATGGACGGCTTCGACACCCAAGAAGGCGTGATCATTATCGCCGCCACAAACCGCCCCGATGTCCTCGACCCCGCGCTCCTGCGCCCCGGCCGCTTCGACCGCCAGGTCACAGTTTCGCTTCCCGATGTCAAAGGCCGTGAGGAAATCCTCAAAGTCCACGCGAAAAAAGTGAAGGTCGCTGAAGGTGTCGATCTCGGCGTCCTCGCTCGTGGCACGCCCGGCTACTCCGGCGCAGAACTCGCAAATGTCCTCAACGAAGCCGCCCTCCTCGCCGCTAGAAAAGGCCTCAAAGCCGTCACCATGCGCGAACTGGAAGAAGCCCGCGACAAGGTGCGCTGGGGCAAGGAACGCCGCTCGATGGCGATGAGCGAACGCGAAAAAACCTCCACCGCCTGGCACGAGGCCGGTCACGCGATCCTCAATGTCCTCCTTGAGCACACCAGCCCGCTCCACAAGGTCACCATCATCCCGCGCGGCCCCTATCTCGGCGCCACGATGTATCTTCCGGAGGGTGACAAATACTCCACGCAGCAAAAAGAAGCCCTCGACCTTCTCGCCGTCACGATGGGCGGCCGCATCGCTGAGGAGATGTTCACCAACGACATCTCGAACGGCGCCGCCGGCGACATCCGGCAAGCCACCAGCCTGGCCCGCAAGATGGTTTGCGAATGGGGTATGAGCTCGCTCGGAATGATCAGCTTCGCCGAAGGCGGCGAGCATGTCTTCCTAGCCCGCGACCTCTCTCGTCCCCGCGAATACAGCGAAGCCACTGCCCAACAGATCGACGCCGAGGTGAAACGCATCATCGACGAAGCCTACGCCCGCGCCCAGCGTATGCTGGAGGAGCGCCGCACGGCTGTCGAAATACTCGCCAAAGCCCTTCTCGAATACGAAACGCTCGACGCCTCGCATGTGAAGGAAATCCTCGAGCACGGCGAAATCAAAAACCCACCAATCGTCGAAGCCGCCCCGCCGCCACTCCCTCCCCCGCCAACCGACTCCGCCCACCAACCGCCCGAGTCGATCAAACCCGAATTCCCCGCCGGCGGCCTGCCTTCGCCAGCCCCGGCGTAGTCGCCCGCCATGTCCGGAATCTCGTCCTCGATTCTTCAATCCCTGGCAACGCGCTTGGGTGAAGTCGGGGAGATTGACGCGGCCTACATTCTTGGCTCTGCGGCCAGTGGCCAACTCCGGTCCGACAGTGATCTGGACATCGCTCTTTTGCCGACCCGTGGCACTCGATTCCAAGGAAGGCGTCTTGCCGAGTTGGCGGCGGATTTGGAATCCATCGCTGGACTGCCAGTCGATTTGGGCATCCTGCACACAGGGAATTTGGTTTACGCCAAGGAGACGGTCTCTCGCGGAAAACTTTTCTACGAGCGCGATCCTGCTGCGCGGCAACGGTTCGCCATGCTGGCGCTCTCGATGTATGCCGAGCTTCAGGAAACCCGAAGGGAGATTCTCGATGCCTACGCCTGTTGACGATGTCCTTCTCAACAAGGCGGCGATCATGGAGCGCTGCATTCGTCGTCTTCGCGAGGAAGCCGAAGCCTGCCCGGACTACGATAATTTCACCCACCTGGACGCCCTCACCCTTAATATCGAAAGAGCCTGTCAAGCCGCGATCGATATGGCGATGCATGTCGTGGCCGAACGCCGCTTGGGGGTGCCGCAAAGCAGTGCTGGCGCGTTCGTCCTGTTGGAACGCGCAGGCTTGATCGACTCCGAGCTCTCCAAATCCCTTAGTGGTATGGCGGGATTCCGTAATGTCGCCGTGCATCAATACGACGAACTGGATCTCGACATCCTGCGCTGGGTGGTGGAATCCGGACATCACGATTTCATCAAGCTCGGGCAGGCGCTTGGAGTTGCCATCCGACCTTGAGGCGGGATTCTTCCGTGATTCGAGGGAGATTCAGATCGGCTTTTCCACAAACTTGGGGTTTTGCCAAACCCCGACGGGAAGGTTGAGAGATCGGCTCTGGGCCTGAACATTTTTCGCGGCTCGCTTCAGGGCTTGCTCAGCGCGAAGCACAAACTCGGGAGTTTTTGCTGAACTACTCCACCGTGACGCTCTTTGCCAGATTGCGGGGTTTGTCCACATCGCAGCCGAGTTCGTTGGCGATGTGGTAGGCGAGCATTTGGAGGGGGATCACGCTGAGGATTGGTGAGAGGTAGAAGGGAGAGTCTGGGATGAGGATCACATCGTCGCAGACTTTGCGCAGGGAGGTGTCGCCCTCGGTGCCAATGGCGATGACCGGGCCTTTACGGGCTTTGACTTCTTCGATGTTGCTGAGGTTTTTTTCGAAAACGGCATCCTGAGGCGCGATGAAAACGGAGGGGGTTTCCTCGGTGACGAGTGCGATGACTCCGTGTTTGAGTTCCGCGCTGGGGTAGCCAGAGGCGGAGATGTAGCTGATTTCCTTGAGCTTCAGCGCGCCTTCGAGGGCGACCGGGTAGTGGGCTTGGCGGCCCATGAAGAGGAAGTTCTGCGCCCGGGCGTATTTTTTTGCGATCGCGGCGACTTGGGTTTCGAGTTCCAGCGTGCGCGCGACGAGGTCGGGGAGTTTTTCCATTTCTGCGATGATGTCGCGTCCGTCGCTGTGGGAGAGGTGGCGGATACGACCGAGGAGCAGGCCGAGCAAGGCGAAGATCGTGAGTTGAGAGGTGAAGGATTTCGTGGCAGCAACCCCGATCTCGGGGCCGGCGTGCATATAGACGCCGCCGTCGCTCTCGCGGGCGATCGTGCTGGCGACATTGTTGCAAATGCCGAGCGTGCGGTGGCCCTTGCGCTGGCTTTCGCGGAGCGCGGCGAGGGTGTCGGCCGTCTCGCCGCTCTGGCTGATGACGAAAACGAGCGTGTCGCGATCGAGCGGGATATTGCGGTAGCGAAACTCGCTGGCGAACTCGCATTCCACCGGAATGTGCGCGAGGGACTCGATCAGGTATTCCCCGACGAGCGCCGCATGGAGGGCGGAGCCGCAGCCAGTGATAATCACGCGGTCGACAGCGCGGAGTTCGGCATTGCTCATGTTGAGGCCTCCGAGCTTGGCGGTTGCCTCCTCGATCGAAAGTCGGCCCCGCATGGCGTCGCGCACGCTGTTTGGCTGCTCGTGGATTTCCTTGAGCATGTAGTGGGGGAATTTCCCTTTATCCACCGACTCGGCAGTAAACTCGACCTTGCTGACTTGGAAATCCGCGCCGGTTCCCGAGACCGTTGAAATCTCGAATCCATCGGCCTGAATCGCGACGATCTCGTAGTCGTTCAAATAAACCACCTCGCGGGTGTGGGCGACGATCGCGCTCACATCGCTGGCAAGGAAATGCTCGTGTTTGCCGATGCCGAGGACCAGCGGGCTTCCACGCCTTGCTCCGACAATCAAGCCGGGAACCTCGGCGTGCATCACAGAAATTCCATAGGTGCCGATCACCTGCTTCAGCGCCTGTCGAACGGCCTCAATAAGCGCCGCGCCATCGCGGGAGGTGGAGCGGTCGAACGCCTCACCGACGAGATGGGCCAAAACCTCGGTGTCCGTTTGAGAGTGGAAAACATGCCCGCGCTCTTGGAGTTGTTCACGGAGGGTTTGGTAATTCTCGATGACCCCGTTGTGAACGAGGTGAAGTTTTCCCGACTGGTCCGCGTGCGGGTGGGCGTTGTCGCGTGTCACCGCGCCGTGCGTTGCCCAGCGGGTGTGGCTGATTCCGGCTTGGCCGCGAATGGGAGATTTTTCGATTTCCGAGGCGAGATTCGCGATGCGGCCAACGGCTTTTCGCACCTCGATGCCGCTGGGGTTGAGAAGCGCCAGACCTGCCGAATCATAGCCGCGATATTCGAGGCGGCGAAGTCCGTCGAGCAAGACGGGAAGGGCTTCCGAGGGGCCAATATAGGCAACGATTCCACACATGAAACAAGCGTGACAATTCCAGCCCCTCGGAGCAAGCTCCGAACCACCATGACTGTTCAGCCCTCCTCCTCTTTCAAGTCCAGCACACTTGCCATCATCATGGGCGGCGGTGCGGGCACCCGCCTCTTTCCGCTCACCAAGGAACGCTCGAAGCCGGCCGTTCCGCTCGGTGGAAAATACCGCCTTGTGGACATTCCGATCAGCAACTGCCTGAACTCCGGCTTCCGCGGCATTTACATTCTCACGCAGTTCAACAGCCAGTCGCTCCACAGCCACATCAACGAGACCTACAAGTTCGACCATTTCACGCCGAGCTTTGTGGAAATCCTCGCCGCGCAGCAGACGCCCGAGGGCTCGCGCTGGTATCAAGGCACGGCCGACGCCGTCCGCCAAAACCTCCGCTACTTTCTCGAGCATCCCTGCCAGTATTTCGTCATTCTCAGCGGCGACCAGCTTTACAGCATGGACTACCGCGAGATGCTGAAGCAGCACATCGACAACAAGGCCGACATCACGATCGGCACGATCCCCGTCGAGCGCGAACCGGCGAGGAGCTTCGGCATCATGGTCACCGATGCCGACCGTCGCATCTGCAAGTTTGTAGAGAAACCCAAGGAGGACGCCGTGCTGGACACGCTTCGTATCCCCTCCGACCTGCTCCGCGCGATTGGTCAGCCTGCCGAGGCTGACCTCTATCAAGCCTCGATGGGCATCTACATTTTCAACCGCGATGTCCTTCTCTCGTGCCTCGACAACGACATGGTGGACTTCGGCAAAAACATCATCCCGACCGCGATCAGCCAGCACAAGGTGATGGCCTACATTTTCCAGGGCTACTGGGAGGACATCGGAACGATCGATGCGTTCTTCCACGCCAACCTGGAAATGGCGGACACCAACCCGCGCTTTAGCTTCTACTCCCCTGGCGCGAGTGTTTACACGGTGCCGCTTTGCCTCCCTGCCAGCGTGGTTGGAGCCGTCCGCATGGATCGAGCGATGATCTCCGACGGTTGCATCATCGGCGATGTGGAGTTGGAGCGTTGCGTCGTTGGCACCCGCAGCATCATTCAATCCGGCACCCGCCTCAAAAATGTCGTCATGATGGGTGCCGACCTCTACGAAAAAGAAAATCTCCGCCCCGTCTCCGGAGTTCCGCCGATGGGTGTCGGCCGCGATTGCCGCATCGAGGATGCGATCATCGACAAAAACGCCCGCATCGGAAACGGAGTCGTCATTTCTTCCAAGAAAAACGCTCCCAACGCCGATGGCGACGGCTATTACATCCGCGACGGAATCGTCGTGATCCCGAAAAACAGCGTGATCCCCGACGGCACCCGTATCTAAATCCGCCGACATGAAATTCGCATCCCGCCTCGCCTTTTTAATTCTGCCACTGTTCCTCGCCGGTTGCTGGTTTCAAAATCCGCTGACGCCGAAAGGCTCGGAAAATCTCAACACCTGGCTCCTCGGCGAGTGGCAACACAAGGACAAGAGCGGCGCGGTCTCCCGTGCGCTGGTGACGCCGATTTCAGGCGATCTCTACCGAGTGCAGGTCTCGATGGCTGCGAAGGGTGGACGCCGTGATTACGAGTTTGAGGCGTGGACCTCACGCGTCGGGAATTCGGTTTTCGTCACATTCCTGAGCACCAAAAATTCCCAAAATCTCCCCGAGGGCGCGCATGTTTTTGCACATACCCAAATGCTCGACCAAAACACGCTCCGCGTCCGCAAAATCCAACTCAGCTCCCCGGCTGACGCCACCTCGTTCGAACTTCGCAAGGAAATCCGGGCCCGTCTCAAGGATGGCTCGCTCTACGCGGAAGGCGCCGAAACCGACTGGAAGCGCATCGGCGAGGTTTACTGGAGCCGCGATGGTCAGACCGGCGCATTCGAGCCGCTTCGCTATCAAGTGCCCAAGCCCGGCGAAAAACCTGGCCAACTCGGTCGCGTGATTCGTTGACCTCTGCCGAGGCACAGCGACTCCGAGAGCGCCTCGGTGTCGCGCTTTTTGAAAAGCGCATGGAGCGCCAATCCGGAAAACGCGCGAAACTCATCCACCAAGGCGAGGGGGTTTTCCGCTTGGAGCGATTGGTTCCCTTCGATGCCCTGGTCGGTGGGGTGCTTGGAATTCTGGGAGTCCGAGAGGCGCTGAGAAGGCGGTTTCTGGATGTGCAAATCGTGCGGCAAGAGTGGAAGATTCCGGCTCTTCCTGAGGTCTTTGATGGCTTCCGCCTGCTCCAACTCAGCGACCTTCACTGCGATCTGGACATCGCATTGACGCCCGTGATCGAAAAACTCGTCCGCGCCACGCCACACGATGCAGCGGTTCTCACGGGAGATTTTCGGAACAGCATGGATGGAGATCACGGGCCTTGCTTGCGAGAACTGGAGAGGATTTGCGCTGTGTTGGACGAGACTCGTTTTGCGATTCTCGGCAATCATGACTTTCTCGAAATGGTCCCCGCGTTGGAGAGAATTGGTCTCCCGACCTTGCTGAACGAATCGGCATGCCTAGTTCGTGAAGGAAGGCGTCTTGGGATCTGCGGGATCGATGATCCGCATTTCTACAAAACCCACGATCTCGCCAAAGCCCGGGCGGAAATCCCCCGCGAGGACTGCGCGATCTTACTTTCGCACAGCCCCGAGACTTTCGCCGCGGCCGCCAGCGAGGGGTTTCAATTGATGCTTAGCGGTCATACGCACGGCGGGCAGATTTGTTTGCCAGGCGGTCATGCGCTGGTTGTGCCGTGCCGCGTGCCATGGAAATTCATTGCCGGTCGCTGGATTCATGGGGATTTGCAGGGTTACACCTCGCGGGGAACCGGTGGATGTGGAATCGCCGCGCGGTGGAATTGCCCGCCGGAAATAACGCTACACACACTCCGCGCGGTCTGAGCTCATTCGCCGTCCCAGATAAAATTCTCGAGGCGGATTTGTTTGATGCGGTTTTTGGCCTCCAAGGCACGAGGCCCCTCGATGGACGCCAAAACCTCATACACACGGATCGCCTCCGGCCATTCTTTGCGGGACTCGAGAATCAACGCCGCCGCAAAGCCGGCTTTGTAGAACCAGAAAAATTCAACGGGAGCCTCATCCGTGGGCTTAAAAACTTCGTAATAACTGGCGAGGGCGGCGTTAAGGTCTCCGATTTTTTCTTGGGCGGTTCCAATGCGAGCCAAGGCCTGATTGCGCCAAGCGGGAGCCGGATTTTCCATCGCGATTTGCTTCCAGACCTCCATCGCGGATTTGTAGGCGAGCGGATCGGTGTCGCCGATCGTGTAGAGGTTTTTGCCTTTCTCCATGAGTGCCGAGGCCTTCATGTCGGGGGTGGGATCTGTGGAGAGAATTTTGTCTAAAATCACATTAGCCTCGTCTGCCTTGCCTCGTGCGGACTGGATTCCAGCCTGTTCCAGCCGGGCGCGATGGGCGAGGGGGCCTGGCTTGGAAGCCACCTCCTCGAAAAGAAGCATTGCCGCCTCGGGGGCTTCGGCACTCGGAATGCGGGCGGCAGCCTTGGCGGCGAGGAAAAGCGCAGGAGCCTCGTTGGTGTTATCCGGAAACTTGCGAGCGAGGGTCTCAAGTTCCACACGGGCAGCGGCGAAGTCGCCCTTGCGGTAGAGAAGTTCCCCGAGTTTGAGGCGAACTTCAGGCTCGGATTCGGAATTCGGATACTTGAGTAAAAACGATTGTGCCTCGCCGATGGCTGCCTCCTCGGAGCCGGGTTCGCCGGTGTCTGCGAGGAAGGTGCGGAGCGCTGCTTGGCGGGGCATTTCGGGCTGAGTGGAGATTTTTTCGAGTTCCGCACGCGCTCCGGCTGTGTCGAGTTGTTGGAACTTCCATTCGGCTAGGGCGAGGCGGGCCTTCGCGGCTGTTGTCGGATCATCCGAGGATGCAAGGGACTCCAAAGCGTCGCCCCCCTCTGGATTTCCGGCACGCAACCACTGAAAAGCCTCCTGAAGTTTCAAAGCGGAAAGATGCCGGCTTTTCGGGAAGCGAGCCTCCAGTTGGGTTTGAAATGGCTTCAACGCGGAATCCGAAAGCATCTCGCACAAGGCCGCATTGTAGAGCGCGGATTCCGCAAAAAGTTCAGACTTCGAGGCGTGCTCAAATGCGGTGGCTGCTTCCTCAAAATGCGATTTGTTCGCGAGCGCGAGGCCTCGGAGAAAATCGGTTTCCGGAAAATGGCCGACGGGTGGCAGGACGGAAAGGGTTTCGTCCACCAGACCCAGACGAAGCCGGAGCTCGGCCGTTTCTAGTCGGGTTTCCCACTCAAAGGGATTTGGACCCGGCTCGGTGGACAGTTTTTCGAGGAGAGCAAGAGCAGCTTGCGGATTTTTCTGACGAGCGGAGAGGCGGGCCAAGTAGTAGCAGGCGAGTTTTCGGCGAAGCGAGGGGTTCACATCCTCAGTCCAGCGCTTAAGTTCACTGGCAGACGCGCTGGTGGCTCCCGAGTAAATTTGGTCTAGCTCCGAAAAAACGCGATTCAGCCCAGCCATGTTGGGATTTGCAGCGATGAATTCCTCCAACAGATTTTCCGCTTCCTGATGGCGCCCTGATCGGCTCAGTGCTGTCGAGTAAAGAAGGGCAGTGTCTGTGGCCATCGTGGAGTCGAGTGGAACCAGAGGGGCGAGAAGCTTGAGGGCTTGTTCGTTGTCGTTTTCAAGAATCGCCGCGCGGGCCAAAAGAAAATCCTGCCTCGTTTTTGCGAGCGGGGAGTCGGCTGATATTTGATCAAGAATTTCCAATGCCGCGCGCGAATCCTTGCGATCGAGCCGCAGGGCCGCGAGTTCCTGACACGCGATTGTTCGAAGCGGAGATGCTGGCCAATTTATTGCTGGTGCAAGCGTTTCCTCGGCCTCGGGATATCGGTCGAGGTTTTGAAGCATTCGGGCCCGGCCGATCAATGCCTCCTTGTGGAGAGGCAAGTTGGTTTGAGCTAGGCACTCGGTGTAAGCGTCCAGCGCGGCAGACCAAGCGCCATTCGCTGCCCGAGATTGAGCCAGCCAAAATCGGCCCGCAGAGCCGAGATCGATTTCGGAGGATTCGAGGAATTGGATCGCCGATTCGGGTTGGTTCGATGCGAAGAGTGCCTGCGCGTAGAGCAGACATTCCGAAGCAGAGCTTCCGACTTTTCCGAGGTTCGGTTGGCTCTGCTCCAGTTTTACGAGCGCCACTTGCGGGAAACCATTTTCCAATGCCTCGCGGGCGTCCTCTAGGGGGGCGGCGAAGAGGAGTTGCGAGCTGCCAAGGGCAACGGCGATGACGAGGATGCGTGTCATGGTTTCAGGTATTTCGCAAGGTAGTGACCGGTGTGGCTGGCTGGCGAGGTGGCGACTTGTTCAGGAGTTCCCTCCGCAACGATTCGCCCCCCCCCGGATCCGCCAGCAGGGCCGAGATCGAGAATCCAGTCCGCGCACTTGATCACTTCCAGATTGTGCTCGATGACGATCAGCGTATTTCGCGCGTTGCGGAGTTTCATGAGAACTTCGAGGAGCTTGTGGATGTCGGCAAAATGAAGGCCTGTGGTGGGTTCGTCCAGTAGGTAGATCGTCCGTCCCGTGGCCCGTTTGGAGAGTTCCGTGGCCAGCTTCAGGCGCTGGGCTTCGCCACCGGAAAGGGTCGTTGCCGATTGACCGAGCCTTAAATATCCGAGGCCCACATCTTGAAGCGTGTCGAGTTTGGAGGAGAGGCCGGGGATATTGCGAAAAAATCGGGAGGCGTCATCAACCGTCATCTCCAAAACATCGGCGATATTTTTCCCTTTGTAGGTAATCTC
>JBDKIG010000026.1:0-19008 GCA_039797215.1 Verrucomicrobiota bacterium
GTGGGCAGCCACTCTCGATTCTCCTCTCGCAAGAGACAGCGCCCTGGGACAGATCTTCAACACTTGGTCCACGACCAATCCCCTCCAAGCCGCAGAAGCCATTTTCTCCCTGCCCATGGGATCAGCCCAAACCGTTGCGACATCCGCCGTGGCTCGAAATTTCGCCAAAGCCAATCCCGCATCCGCCATGCAATGGGCCGAAAGCCTCACCGGCCCCACCCAACTCGCCGCAACTCGGGAAATTGTGAACCTCTGGTCCACCTCGGACCCCGCCGGAACCGGCGCATGGATTATGCGTCAGGAATCCGAGCAACTTCGTGGAGAAGCCCTCCGCCAGCTCGCTGGAAATTGGGCGTCACGCGACCCAGATGGCGCGCTGGCTTATTCCCAGAGCATTTCCGATCCGCTCCTTCGATCCGGTTTTATCCAGTCCGCCATGCAGCGATTTTCGAGCATGAATCCCCTAGCCGCCGCGAACTGGCTCTCGACCGACGCCGCGAGGCCCCATGCCGAGTCCTTGGTCAGCGGTGTGTCCTCACGCTGGGCGGCCTTCGATCCCGGCGCCGCCTCGGGTTGGGCAACATCCATCACCGATTCCAATCTCCGCAACAAGGCCGTCTCGGCCATTTCAACTTCCTGGGGACAAAACAATCCCGAGGCCGCGGCGGGTTGGATTTCCTCCTTGAGGGACCCCAAAACGAGGGATGTTGCCACGGCAGCCTTCAGCACCCAAATGGCCAAAACCGATCCCGCCACGGCAGCTCAATGGGCCTCCCGAATCTCCGATCCCGCCCAACTCAAAGGCTCCCTGCAGCGTATCGTGCGCGACTGGAAAAAAGTCGATCCCAACGCCGCGCGGCTCTTCGTGCAGTCCTCGACCACTCTGCCTGCAGAGTTCAAACAAAAACTCCTGCGCTGAACGACACTCTCCCCCGCCACTCCAGAATTTACGGCTGTTTTTTTGTGTTCCGATCGCCTCGTGATCCGTAGTCTTTTCCGCTTCACGAAATGATCTCCGCCACCGAAAAATCCCTTCGAGCCCTGCTCGCCGAACGCATCGTCCTTCTCGACGGCGCGATGGGCACGATGATCCAGCAATACAAATTGCAGGAGGCCGACTACCGCGGCTCCCGCTTCGCCGACTGGACCGGCCAGGACCTCAAGGGAAACAACGACCTTCTCGTGCTCACCCAGCCGGAGATCGTTCGCGAGGTTCACTCGAAATACATCGCCGCCGGGTCGGACATCATCGAGACGAACACTTTCAACGCCACCACGATCTCGCAAGAGGACTACGGTCTCGGCCACCTCGTCGCCGAACTCAACCTCGCCGCCGCACGCCTGGCCCGCGAAGCCGCCGACGCCTGCACCGACCGCCGCGTCTATGTCGCTGGCGCCATCGGCCCGCTCAACCGCACGCTCTCGATCTCGCGCGATGTCAACGACCCCGGCAAACGCGAGGTGACTTTCGAGCAAGTCGCCGCCGCCTACACCGAGCAGATCGAAAACCTCGTCGAAGGGGGGGTGGACATCCTCCTCGTCGAAACCATCTTCGACACCCTCAACGCCAAGGCCGCGCTCTTCGCCATCCGCCGCTTTTTCGAACGAACCGGAAAAAACCTGCCCGTCATGGTCTCAGGCACCATTACCGACCTCAGCGGCCGCACCCTCACCGGCCAAACCGTCGAGGCGTTCCTAAATTCCCTCTCCCACTTCCCGCTCGTCTCGATCGGCCTGAACTGCGCGCTCGGCCCGAACGAAATGCGCCCCTACATCGAGGAACTTTCGAACATCTCGCCGTTCTTCGTCAGCGCCTACCCAAACGCCGGCCTGCCCGACCCGCTCTCGCCCACCGGCTTTCCCGAAACCCCTGAATCCCTCGCCCCGCAGCTCCGCGAGTGGGCCGAACAGGGTTGGCTGAACATCATCGGCGGTTGCTGCGGCACCACGCCCGGCCACATCAAGGCCATGGCCGACGCGGTGCGCGACCTCCCGCCCCGCAAAATCCCCGCCCGCACCACCACCCTCCGCCTCAGCGGACTCGAGCCCTTCACAGCCCGACCCGAGATTCCCTTCATCAACATCGGCGAGCGCGCCAATGTCGCGGGCTCGAAAATTTTCAAAAAACTCATCCTCGCCGAGGACTACACCGGCGCCCTCTCCGTCGCCCGCAAGCAAGTCGAGGCCGGCGCGCAGATCATCGATGTGAACATGGACGACGGCATGCTCGACGGTGCCGCCGCGATGACGAAATTCCTCAACCTCGTCGCCGCCGAACCCGATATTTCGAAAGTTCCCATCATGATCGACTCGTCGAAATGGGAAGTCCTCGAAGCTGGCCTGCGCTGCGTCCAAGGCAAGTGCATCGTCAATTCGATCAGCCTCAAGGAAGGCACCGAGAAGTTTAAAGAGCAGGCCCGACTCGTCCGCGCCTACGGAGCCGCCGTGATCGTCATGGCCTTCGACGAACAGGGCCAGGCCGACTCCTTTGCGCGAAAAACCGAAATCTGCGAACGCGCCTACCGCACCCTTGTCGATGAAGTCGGCTTCCCGCCCGAAGACATCATTTTCGACCCGAACATCCTCACCGTCGGCACCGGCATCGAGGAGCACAACGACTACGCGACGGCCTTCATCGACGCCACCCGCTGGATCAAGGAAAACCTCCCTCACGCCCGCGTGAGCGGCGGCGTCAGCAACATCTCGTTCTCCTTCCAAGGCAACAACCCTGTCCGCGAAGCCATCCACGCCGCGTTCCTCTACCACGCGATCAAAGCCGGCCTCGACATGGGCATCGTCAATGCCGGCCAGCTCGCCATCTACGAGGAAGTCCCCAAGGACCTCCTCGCCCTCATTGAGGATGTCCTCTTCAACCGCTCGCCCGACGCCACCGAGCGCCTCGTCGCCTTCGCCCAAGGCTTCAAATCCGAAAAATCCGGAGGCACCGGTCCCACCCAAGATCTCGCTTGGCGCGACGAACCCGTCGAGAAACGCCTCGCCCACTCGCTCATCAAAGGCATCACCGATTTCGTCGAAGCCGACACCGAGGAAGCCCTCGCAAAATACGGCAAGCCACTCAGCGTCATCGAAGGCCCGCTCATGGACGGCATGAAAACCGTCGGCGACCTCTTCGGCGCCGGGAAAATGTTCCTGCCCCAAGTCGTTAAAAGCGCGCGCGTGATGAAAAAATCCGTCGCCTGGCTCACCCCGCTCATGGAAGCCGAGCGCGCCGCCAACCCGGACGCCCGCACCCAAGGTCGCATCCTCATGGCCACCGTCAAAGGCGATGTCCACGACATCGGCAAGAACATCGTCGGCGTCGTTCTCGCCTGCAATAATTACGAAGTCATCGACATCGGCGTGATGGTCCCCTGTGAGAAAATCCTCGCCACGGCGAAGGAGAAAAACTGCGACATCATCGGCCTCTCCGGCCTCATCACCCCCTCGCTCGATGAGATGATGCATGTTGCCAAGGAAATGGAGCGCCAAGGCTTCACGGTGCCACTCATGATCGGCGGAGCCACCACCAGCCGCGCCCACACCGCCGTAAAAATGGCACACTTTTACAGCGGCGGCGTCGTCCATGTCCTCGACGCCTCCCGTTCCGTCAATGTCGCCAGCGCCCTCCTCAACCCCGAGCAAAAACCCGAGTTCCTCAATCAACTCGCCGCCGACTACGAAAAGCTCCGCACCGACCACGCGAATCGCCAAACCACCAAAGCGATGCTCCCCCTCGCCGAAGCCATCGCCAACGCCCCCAAACTCTCCCACGAAAACATCGCCACCCCCGCCCAAACCGGCGTCATCGTTTTCGAGTCCGGCAAAAACATCTCTCTCCGCGACCTGATTCCCTTCATCGACTGGTCGCCGTTCTTCCACACTTGGGAACTTCGTGGCCGCTACCCAGCGATCTTTGACGACCCCAACTGCGGCACCGAAGCGAAAAAACTTTTCGACGACGCCCAGGCTCTCCTTGCCGAAATCCTCGCCCAAGACAGCCTGCAACTCCGCGGTGTCTGCGGGATTTTCCCCGCCAACCGCGAGGGCGAAGACATCGTGATCTTCACCGACGACACCCGCGCCGAAGTCGCCGCCCGCCTCCACGGCCTGCGCCAGCAGATGAAAAAACCCGCCGGCCAGTTCAATACCTCCATCGCCGACTTCGTCGCCCCCGCGCCCGCGAAGGATTTTGTCGGCGCGTTCGCCGTCACCTCCGGCCATGGGCTGCACAACATCGTGGAGAAATTCAAGGCCCAGCACGACGACTACAACGCCATCATGGCCGAGGCCCTCGCCGACCGCTTCGCCGAAGCCTTCGCCGAATACATGCACAAATTCGCCCGCGACCTCTGGGGCTTCGGCAAGGACGAAAACCTCACGCCCGAAGAACTCATCCGCGAAAAATACCGAGGCATCCGCCCAGCCCCCGGCTACCCCGCCCAGCCCGACCACACGGAGAAACACGCCATCTGGAAGCTCCTCGATGTGGACAACACCGCCGGCATCACGCTCACCGAAAGCCTCGCGATGTTCCCCGGCAGCAGCGTGAGCGGCCTCTATTTCGCGCACCCAGAATCCAAATACTTCGCCGTCGGAAAAATCGAGCGCGACCAAATCGAAGATTACGCCCGCCGCAAAGGAATGTCGGTCGCCGAAACCGAGAAATGGCTCATGCCCTATCTCAACTACGACCCCGACAGCTCCCTCGTCCGCCCCTGCCAACCGGGCGCCACCGTCGCGGCGTAATTACAAATAAAAACCAAGCGCCCTCAGGGGGATTTTGCGGGAATCCTGTCGCGGAGAAGTTTCCTCCGTGGCGTTTGGAGGGTGCCGCCCTACTTGGAGGCGGCTTTTTCGCGATACTGGATGTAGGAGCCGCGTAGCGAAATGTAGGGATCGACGGCATTTTCCGTCGCAGCGTCGTAGGCATTGAGCCGGCTATCCATGTTGCGAACGGTATTGGGGGTCGAAAGAGGGATCGAGATCGCTTGGGCCACGCCGCCAATTGGCACCCAAGTGAGAGGATTCAAGGCGACATCTCCAGCCAGGCCCACCGTATCGCGCACACTGCGCGGTCCGATCACGGGAAGCACGACATAGGCTCCATGACCAATTCCCCACTTGGCAAAAGTTTGGCCGGTGTCGGCGGAAGGAACCTCGGCAAGCGAGGGGAAACGATCCGAGGGCTTGAAGATGCCGCCCACGCCAGCGGTGGAATTGAGAAGGAATTTACGGGTTTCGAGATCGGCGCGCCCGGGTTTGCCTTGGAGCAAGTGATTCACCATGCGCACCGGATACTCCGCGTTGTCGTAGACATTGTGAACAGCCGTCCGCACGGGCTTAGGCAGCACGGTCTGGTAAACCTTCGTCAACGGGCGCACCGCAAATTTGTAGAGATAGTGGTTCACCCAAAATACGCCGCGATTCGCGGGCTCGATCGGGTCCGCGATCTTCACGGTATCGCTATATTCATCCAAGTCGTCCACTGGTGGAGCGGTGGGTTTCGGCGAGGATTTAGGGGGCTTGGCCACTTGTGCGGGTGGAGATTTTTTGGTGACCGTAATCGCGGCAGGCTTGGGATTTGGGATCGGCTCAGGGGTCGGCTCGGCCTTGGGTTTTGGTGTCGCTTTGGGTTTCGGTGTTGCTTTGGGCTTCGGTGTCGCCTTGGGCTTCGGTGTTGCCTTGGGTCCAGAGGGCTGGGGGATGGCGCTCTCAAGGTAGTAGGTCTCGTAGGAATTTTTCGGGAGGCGGCCTTGATTTAGGTCCACCGGCACCGTGCCCTGCGTGGTGTAGGAATAAATCCGGTCCGATTCGGCAAAGGCCTCGGGAGCGAGGACGCAAACGATCGCGCCAAGGACAAACATGGCGGCTGAGCGAGAAGTTTGAGGGCGTATCATTTGGAGGAATCGATGGATTTTTGGAGTGAGCCGAGGACCGCCCCCGCACCTCCGGATTTAAACTGCGCGTCGAGTTGGCCTCGGTAATTCGCGATCATGCTGACGCCTTCGATCACCACATCGGTGACGCGCCAGCCTTTGCCCTCGGGTTGCTCGAGTCGATAGACGACTTCGTAGCGACTCCCTTTATAAAGCGTGGTGGTGGCGACTTCGACACGACCGGGTGCGGTCTCGGTAGCGGCTTTGTAGAGGACATCAGGCAATTCGCCGGGGGTGAACTTTGCGGAATAGGTGCGAATGATCAGCGTGGTGAAAAAGCCGATGGCGTCCTTTTGCTCGGCGTCAGTGAACTGCCGCCACCCCGGGCCAACGGCGCGGCGGGTCATGGCGTCGAAGCTAATGGTTTTAAGAAGAATCGGACGGACCGCGGAGGCGAGCGCCGGGGCATCCTTGGCATTTTTAGCGGCCTCCACGACCTCACCGACGGATTTTTTGAGAAAATTCTCCGCCTCGGTGGTCGAGGCAAAGGCATTCCCGCAAGACAACGAGAGGATCAGGGAAAGTAGAAAGGCGTTTGTTTTCACGGTCGATTATTCAGCTTTTTGATCTTTCTTTTCGTCGGCTTTGTCAACCGCTCCAAAAGCCATTTTGCCAATGAGAGATTCGAGGTCCACGGCGGATTCCGTCATCGTGATCCGAGCGCCGGGTTCAAGATAGGTCTCCTCCGCGCCGGGCGAGAGGGAAACAAATTTGTCGCCAATGAGGCCCGAGGTTTTGATCGAGGCCATCGAGTCGCTCGGCAGGCGGAGAGCGGAAAGGATGCGCAAGGTCACAATCGCGCTGTAGTCCGTCGTCTCCATGCGGATATCCTCCACGCGGCCCACGGTAACGCCCGACATGAGAACGCTGCTGCCGGAGTGGAGCCCTCCGGCGTTGGCGAAGCGGGACTCGATGACATAAGTCTCACCATTCGGCATCGAACCCGCGCCGGCTTGGAGCGTGAGCCACGCCAGAGCGGCCAGGGATAGCAGGGCAAAGAGACCGACCAAAAACTCGACTTTGTATTTTTTCATGAAGTGGCTGGTTGTTCGCTGCGGATGGCAGCGAGGGATTGGCGGAGGGCGTCCACGCTATCGCGGAAAAGGGCGACCACCGACTCGTTGGAGGCGGCAAATGCGGCAGGCGTGCCTTCAAAGGCAATGCGGCCTTGGTTGAGAAGGGCGACGCGATCGCTGACTGCAAGGGCCTCGGGCACATCATGCGTGACGACGAGGGCCGTAAAGCGGAAGCGGCGTTGGTATTTGGCGATCATGGAGAAAACGGCATTTCGACGGAGCGGGTCGAGACCTGCCGTGGGTTCGTCGAAAAGCACGATCTCGGGTTGTGTAACGATCGCGCGAGCGAGGGCAAGACGCTTTTGCATGCCGCCGGAGAGGCGCCCGGGGTAGCGATCTGCGAAATCTTTCATCTCCAGTTGGTGGAGGGCCTTGAGGCTTCGCTTGAAAATTTCTAGTTTGTCGAGCGAGGTCGTTTGCTCGAGTGGGAGCGCCACATTTTCCAGCGCGGTGAGCGAGTCAAACAGCGCATTGCCCTGAAAAAGAAAGCTGCAGCGTTTCCGGAAATCCTCCCGCGCGACCGGATCGCGGAGGGGGCGGCCCTCGAAGACAATCCGCCCCGAGTCCGGCGCGAGGATGTTCCCGATGCACTTGAGGAGGACGGATTTTCCGGTGCCGCTTGGTCCAAGAACGGTGAAAATACTCCCGCGCGGCACGCGAATATCGACGCCTTTCAGAACGGCGTTTCCATCGAAGCCCTTTTCCAACCCCTCCACCTCCAGCGCGAAATCCGTGGTCTCCATTTTAGATAAAAAACGAACTGATCACATAATCGGCGACCAGCACCGTGATGCTCGAAAACACCACCGCGCGGGTGGTCGAGGCGCTGACCGCGCGCGCACCGGCCGAGGAGGTATTGCGGTCTGCGTGAAAGCCCATGTAGGCGCAAATCGAAGTGGTCAACAGACCGAAACTCGCCGCTTTCAGAAAACACTCGCGCAGATCGCGGAACTCCACCGCCCGTTCGACAGCAGACCAATAAACTCCCGAGTCGACCCCCAGCAAAACCGAACCCGAGAGGCTCCCTCCCCACAGGCCGAGAACGACAAAAAGCGCCGCCTGCGCGGGAAAAACCAGAAGAGCGGCGATCAGGCGCGGGGCCACAAGGTAGCCGAGGCTATTCACGCCCATCGTCTCCAGAGCAGCGATCTGCTCGGTGTTTCTCTGAATGCCCAACTCCGCCGCAAACGCCGATCCCGCCTGACCGACGAGCATCAAGGCCGCCAGCACCGGCGCCATTTCCCTCACGAGCGAGAGCGAAACCAGCGTGCCCAGCAGGCCCTCCGAACCGAACCGGCTGAGGACATGGTAGCCCTGCAATCCCAGCACGAGTCCGGTGAAAACCCCAACAATCGCAATGACCGGCAAACACACCGCACCCTGCTCGTAAACCGCGCGAAGAATCCGGCGCGGAAGGCGTCGCGTTTTGGATAGCGACAAAAAGGCGCGTCCGCAAAACAGCGTGAAATCGCCGGTATCGCGCACGATTCCCAAAGTCGTTTGGCCAAGTTGACGCACCATTGGGCGGAATGGTTGGCAGGATCGGCGGATTTTTACAACCAGCGACGCAATCCGATGCCTTGCGGATTGCACCCGCGACGGGAGTTCGCCAATCTGCGGCGCATGACGCCCGGGCGGCTGACATTTTTTCTGAGACTTTCGAGCACGATCATTCTTTGGTTGCTCCTACTCGCCACGATTCTCATCGGCTGGGAGATCGGGTTTTTTGCTCTTGTCGGCTTCATGGCGATGCGCGCGCTGTGGGAATACTACAGCATGCTCGAGCACGACGGCATCCGGGTTTTCACGCTCACGGGGCTGATTTGTGCGGCCGTGCTGCTGTGCGGCGGGTTTTTGATTACGCGAGCCAGCGGTGCGGAGAACAGCCGGGACTTCGAGCTGCTCGTGCTTGTGCTTTTTCTGGTGACGATTTTCGCACGGCAGATGTTCCGGGGTGCGGAAAACGACCCCCTGCGCGCGATGAGCTACACAGTCTTCGGGCTTTTTTACATTCCGTGGCTTTTTAGTTTCATCACGAAAATCATCTATCTCACGCCGCGCTTGGAGAACGGAATGACAACCGGGCAGTGGTATGTGCTGTATCTCGTGGCGGTGACAAAATTCAGCGACATGGGCGCGTATGTCTTCGGGAGCCTCTTCGGGAAACATCCCTTCGCCCCACACATCAGTCCCAAAAAAACCTGGGAGGGCTTCTTCGGCGCGCTGTTCTCCTCGCTGCTGTGCAGTTTCTGGATGTATGCGCTGATGCCGGAAAAACTCTCGGCGTTCCGTTTCGATGACATTGTTTTTCTGGGATTGCTACTGGGCTTTGCGGCGGTCGTGGGCGATCTGGCGGAATCCATTGTGAAACGCGGCGCGCACACGAAAGATTCGAGCGCCATGCTGCCGGGCATCGGCGGCACACTCGACCTGATCGACAGCATTCTTTTCACCGCGCCGATTCTGTTTTTCTACATGCGCTTCGTGCTGGGGGTCGGATGAGGATGCGGAATGTCGTGATCCTCGGAGCCACCGGCTCGATCGGCCGGAGCTCGCGCAAAGTGGCGAAGGATATTCCCTCGCGGATGCGGATCGTGGGGATGTCGGCGCACTCGAACGCCGAGGAATTGGCGGCGGCGGCGCGGGAATTTCCAGAAGCGAGGATAGCTCTCTCCAGCGGGCCCGACGGCATCGAGCGGTTGGTGGAGTTGGCGACAATGCCCGAGGCGGATTTGGTTTTGATCGCGATTGTCGGAACCGGCGGGCTTCGTCCCGCACTGGCGGCGATCGAGGCGGGCAAGGACATCGCGGTGGCCAGCAAGGAAATCCTTGTCATGGCCGGCGAGGTGGTAATGCAGGCGGCGCGGCGGCGCGGCGTGCGCGTCTTGCCGGTGGATAGCGAGCACAACGCGATTTTCCAATGCCTGGATGGACGCGATACCAGCTCCGTGCGGCGTTTAATTTTGACCTGTTCCGGCGGGCCGTTCCGCCAGTCGCCCACGGCGGAGTTGGAAAATGTGACGCCCGAAATGGCGCTACGGCATCCGACTTGGAACATGGGAAAAAAAATCACGATCGACTCGGCGACGCTCTTCAACAAGGCGCTCGAGATGATCGAGGCGCGGTGGCTTTTCGATATCGGCATCGAGCGCGTCGATGTGGTCGTGCATCCGCAGAGCATCGTGCATTCCATGGTGGAGTTAGTGGACGGCTCGGTCCTCGCCCAACTCGGCCACTCCGACATGAGGCTCCCGATCCAATACGCGGTGACCTGGCCGGAGCGCGTTGCGAATTCCCTGCCCCCGCTCGACCTCTCGGCCCTGGGGCGGCTGGAATTCGAGGCTCCGCGGCGGCAGGATTTCCCCGCGCTGGATCTCGCCGTAAAAGCGGGAACGCTGGGCGGCACCTGCCCCGCTGTGCTCAACGCCGCCAACGAAGTCGCCGTTGAGGCGTTCCTCGCGGGTCGTATCGGCTTTACTCGAATCTGGCGGACCGTTGCGCAGGTTCTTGATCAAATTTCCGTCTCCCCTCAGCCCGACCTCGCGACGATTCTCCAAGCGGACTCCGAGGCACGCCAAATCGCAAACTCGCTCGTGGATTGATTTTTTCACCATTCGGGGGATGGTGGTGACCCATTTATGTTTTTCGACGGACTGAAGTTTTTTGTCATTTGCATCGAGGTTCTCCTGATTTTCAACCTCCTCATCGTAGTTCATGAGCTAGGCCACTTCCTCGCCGCCCGCTGGCGCGGGTTGGTGGTGGAAAAATTCGCGATCTGGTTCGGCAAGCCGATCTGGAGTAAAACGATCAACGGCGTGGAATATCGACTCGGCTCGATCCCAGCCGGCGGATTCGTGGCAATCCCACAGCTTGCGCCGATGGAAGCGGTCGAGGGCGAGTCGCAGACACCACGCGAGCAATTGCCTCCGGTAAAACCGCTCGACAAAATCATCGTCGCCGCCGCTGGCCCGCTTTTCAGTTTCGGCCTCGCTTTTGCCATGGCGCTCATCGTGTGGGTCGTCGGCAAACCGCAGAGCGAGATCGACAGCACGACGATCGGATTCGTTAAAGAGGGCGGCCCCGCTTACCAAGCCGGCCTGCGCCCCGGCGACCAAATCCTTACCGTGGACGGCAAGCCCGTGAAGCACTTCCTGAGCGGCACGGACAGCGTGAAGTGGCGCATCGTCCGCAGCGAGGGCCAGATAATCCCCATGACTGTTCTGCGCGAGGGCCAAGAGGTTTCGATCGATTGCGGTTGGACAAAACCCGAGACCTCGAGTTGGCGTCGGCCGGCCTTGCGTGAAATCCAAATCGGGCCGCGCATCGTGCCGGGCGTGGGCTTCGTGGTTCGCGGCAGCCTCGCTGACAAGGCGGGCTTCCGCGCCGGAGACCTCGTCACCGACCTCAACGGCGAGCCGATTTTCAACCTCTCCGACATGGGGCCGATCATCGATGCCAACCGCGGCAAGGAGGTCACATTCACCGTCGAGCGCGGGGGACAATCGCTGGAAATTCCGATGTCACTCCCTCCGCCAGCCAGCGACGGAATGCCGGTGGATTTCGGCATCGAGTGGGGCCGCACCACGCTGGCGCACCCGAGCCCATTTCTCCAGGTGAAGGATGCTGCAACGAGCATTTTCCGAATGGTTGGCGCCCTCATCTCACCTGCCTCGGATGTGAAGGCCGCCCACTTCAGCGGGCCGGTCGGCATCATGCGACTCTACTACCAAATCTTCGAGTCGCCGGACGGCTGGAGGATCGCCCTGGCTTTTAGCGTCCTGATCAATGTGAACCTCGCCTTGCTGAATCTCCTCCCCTTTCCCGTCCTCGACGGTGGCCACATCACGCTGGCGATCATCGAAGCGATCCGCCGAAAGCCGATCAGTGTGCGGGTTCTGGAAGTTGTGCAGACCGGCTGCGCGCTCCTTCTCATCGGGTTCATGCTTTACCTGACCTTTTACGATGTGGGCGACATCGTGGCCTCGAACGCGCCCGTGCCGGTCTCGAAGTCGAACTAACCGATGCCGCCGGAGTTCCGCAACCACCCCGGCCGCCGCCCAACGCGCGAGGTCCGAACAGGCCGCACTTCCATCGGTGGGAAAAATCCCGTTCGCGTTCAGTCGATGCTCACCAGCGATACGATGGACACCGCCGCGTGCGTTCGAGAAACCCTTGGCCTTGTCAACGCTGGTTGCGAAATCGTCCGTGTCACCGCGCCCACAGTCAAAGACGCCCGCAACTTGGAAAGTATTCGCGCCGCGCTTTTGGAAACCGGTTGCGATGTCCCACTCGTCGCCGACATCCATTTCAAACCCGAGGCCGCCCTTGAGGCCGCCAAGTGGGTCGAAAAGGTCCGCATCAACCCCGGCAATTTCGCCGACTCGAAGAAATTCAACATCCGCGAATACACCGACGCGGAATACGCTGCCGAGATCGGCCGCATCCGAGAGAGGTTCGCGCCGCTCGTGGAGCTCTGCCAGCAACGCGGCATCTCGATGCGCATGGGCACAAACCACGGCAGCCTGAGCGACCGCATCATGAACCGCTTCGGCGATACGCCCCTCGGCATGGTGGAAAGCGCACTGGAATTCGCCCGCATCGCCCGCGACCTCGGCTACCACGACTTTGTTTTTTCGATGAAGGCGTCGAACCCGAAGGTGATGATCCAAGCCTACCGCCTGCTTGTCGCACGGCTGGATGAACTCAACCGCGCCGAGGGCGGTTGGAACTACCCCATCCATCTCGGTGTCACCGAAGCGGGCGACGGCGAGGATGGCCGGATCAAAAGCGCCATCGGCATCGGCAGCCTGCTCGCCGACGGCATTGGCGACACCATCCGCGTTTCTCTCACCGAGGATTCGGAGCACGAAATCCCTGTAGCCCGCGCGCTGGTGGATTCGATCGTTCGCACCCAAACCAACTTCTCCCACTGGCCCTTTGATCCCTTTTCCTACACGCGCCGCGCCAGCCAGCGTCTGGAAGTGGACGGCATCCCGCTCGGCGGCCCGGAACTTGTTCGTGTGGTCGCCACGCAATCCACTTGGGAAAAACTCGGGCACAAACTCGAGGCGCTCGGTGATTATAAACCCGAGATCGTTTTGGAAAAATCCGGCGTCGGCGAAATTGACCCGCGCGATTCCGAAGCCGTCGCCCGCACCAATTCCTCCCCCACCCCGCTCCTCGTCACGGTCCCCGATTCCTGCGACCTCGGCGTGATCGATGCCTTCCGCCAGCTCGCCTCGGTTCTCGATCCCCGGCATCCGATTTTGTTGAAGGACACCTTCTCGCCCAGCGGGTCCGATTTTCTCCACAACCTGCTCGTTGCCTCGACCAACATCGGCTCGCTGCTCTGCGACGGCATTGGCGACGCGGTGCTGATCCAAGGCGAGGCCGCGCCGGGTCAATCGCTTCGCCTCGCCCACAACATCCTCCAAGCCGCCGGGGTCCGGATTTTCAAGACCGACTATGTCGCGTGCCCGAGCTGCGGCCGCACGCTTTTCAATCTCCAGGAGACCACCGCCCGCATCAAGGCCACCACCGCGCACCTCAAGGGCGTGAAAATCGCGATCATGGGTTGTATCGTAAACGGCCCCGGCGAAATGGCCGACGCCGATTTCGGCTATGTCGGTGGCGCGCCGGGCAAGGTGAACCTGTATGTCGGCAAGACGCCGGTGAAATTCAATATCCCCCAAACCGAGGCGGTCGACCGCCTCGTTGACCTCATCAAAGAACACAACCGCTGGGTCGACCCGGCGACGCCTATTTTATGAAAACACTCCTCACCACATTGCTTCTCGGTTTGACAATCGCCAGCGCCTCAGCCACAGACACCGGCTCCATGCAAGACATCCGAATCATTCTTACAACGAACAAGGGCCCCATCGAAGCCACGCTCCTCGCGTCCAAGGCACCAGTAACGGTCGCCAATTACCTGAACCTCGCCAAGCGCGGCTACTACAATGGCCTGGCATTCCATCGCGTGATTCCGGATTTCATGATTCAAGGCGGAGACCCTGAAGGCAGTGGCCGTGGAGGTCCTGGCTACCGCTTCGAGGATGAATGCACTCCCGAACTCAAGCATGACCGCCCTGGTATTTTCTCAATGGCCAACGCCGGCCCCGGCACGAATGGCAGCCAATTTTTCGTGACCCATGTGCCGACCCCTTGGCTCGATGGCAAACACACCGTCTTCGGCAGCGTCACGAAGGGCCAGGATGTCGTCAACGCGATCAAGCAAGGCGACAAAATCGAGAAAATCGAAATCCTCGATCCCACCGACGACCTCTTCGCTGCGCAGCAAAAGCGGATCGACGAGTGGAACAAGGTGCTCGACAAGCGCTGAGGCTCAGCGGCCGAGCAGCGGTAGGATTTTTTCCAGCGACTTCGTGTAGAGCGGGTGGCGCCCTGCACGGCTGAGTTCCGCCAGGAGCGTGTCGGTCATGTTGCGACGCGGCGCGGGGAGGATTTGGCGGGACTCGGAGACACCGGAAATTCGGATCGCGGCTTCGAAGAAATCGGAGTCCACGCCGAGCGCCAATTCGAACTCCGCCTCGTCGCAACGGATCAACGCTGCGTTACGGCCATGGTTGGTATTTTCGCCAATCCGGAAAGCGACTCGGCGACTATCCGCCGTAAGGAATTCGCTCGCCGAGCCATTGGCCGTCCAGCCGAGCTGACAGGCAAACCAGCCGAGCAGCAGAAGCGCCGAAGTGCGGGAATTGTGATTCAAGTCGATCTCGACCGACTCCACTTTCGCCAGTTTGGGAAACGCCGCGGCATGGTCGAAGAGACTCGCGAGCGCATAGCGCCAAGGCTGGAGGCGGGTCCAGTTCAGATCGCACAGGACGGTCCCTTTGCGCCCCGCCGTGAGGTGGCGGACCATCGAAAATTGGTGCATCGGATTGGTCCACTCGGCGCTGTCGTAGATCAGGCGGTCCACCCAGGCCCAGAGCGTGTCGTCGAGTGGCTCAGGCAGGTCGCCTTGCCACCAGAGGCAGAGGGGCAGATCGGAATCGAGATGGGAAAAAACAATGTTCGGCAACGCGTGTGCGCTCTCGCCGTCCAGACGGAAGGTGATTTGCTCCGAACAGAGTTGGCGGTCGCCTTTTCCCGTCTGATGGCAATGCGCATTGATCCAAGCCTGCGCCGAAGACTCCGGAGCGCCGGGATTTGAGAAAATCAAAATCGCGCGGCAGGCGTGCTTCGCGGCAATGGTGGAGATGATCTCCGTGTCAGCCGCCAGCGATGCGGGATCGCCGGTGTGGATGACGAAATTGATGAGCGACGCACGGGTTTTCGAGTCGTCGCTCGATTCCCAAAGTTTCCCAAGTTCTTTGTCGATACGACCGATCTCAACCGGGATTCCCAGGCGCGAGGCGTCGAATGTCACAGGCGCCTCCATGTGGCTCCGTGGCGTTTGATGAGTTCATCCGCCTCGCTTGGCCCCCAAGCTCCTGCAGAGTAGATCGCAAGGTCATTCGCGCGCGTGCTCCAGGCTTCGTGTATGGCGTCGATGAATTTCCAAGCCTCCTCCACCTCATCGCGGCGGGCGAACAGCGTGGCATCGCCGCTCATGGCATCGAGGAGCAGGCGCTCGTAGGCCTCGGGCGTCGCTTTGCCGAAGCTCGTTCCATAGTGGAAATCCATTTTCACCGGCTCGATACGCAGGCTCGAGCCTGGCATCTTCGCGCACATGCGAAGCGAAATTCCTTCGTCCGGCTGGATTCGGATAACAAGCACATTGTCATCCACTGATTCGCCCGTGGCGCGGAACAATACCGGGGGCACGCTCTTAAATTGAACAGCGATCTCCGTGCCGCCCTTGGGGAGACGCTTGCCGACGCGGATGAAAAAGGGAACCCCTGCCCAGCGCCAGTTATCCACATTCACCTCGAGGGCGACATAGGTCTCCGTATTCGACTCGGGATTCACATTGAGTTCGTCGCGGTAGGCGGCGACGCGCTTGCCATTGACTCCACCGGCGCCGTATTGGGCGCGGACGACATGGCGGAAAACCTCCTCCCCAGCGAGCGGGCGCAGGGATCGTAGAACTTTTACTTTTTCATCGCGGATCGAATCGGCATCGAGCCCGGCGGGCGGCTCCATCGCGGTGAGACAGAGGAGTTGCAGCAGATGGTTTTGAACCATGTCGCGGAGCGCGCCGGATTTGTCGTAGTAGCCCGCGCGGCCCTCGACGCCGAGAGGCTCGCTGGCGGTAATCTGGACATGGTCAATGTAGCGGGAATTCCACATCGCCTCGAAAATCGCGTTGGCGAAGCGCATGACCATGATGTTTTGCGCGGTCTCTTTGCCGAGGTAGTGGTCGATGCGGTAAGTCTGGGATTCGTCGAAGGCGGACTCGACGAGATCATTCAACCGGCGGGCGCTGGGCAGGTCGGTGCCGAACGGCTTCTCGACAATCACGCGGGCCCACGAGCCCGGCGCGGGCTTGTTGAGTCCACTTTTGCGGAGGTTTTCCAAGATTACCTCGAACTGGTCGGGGGCTGCAGCAAGATAGAAAAGCCGATTGCCGCGCGTGCCTCGGGCGGCGTCGATCTCCTCGAGGTGGCGCGCCAGGGACACATAGCCCTCGGGGTTGTCGAATTCGCTTCGGTGGTAAGTGATCGAGTTTGAGAAATTCTCCCACAACTCGTCATTCACCGCCTGGCGTGAAAATTTGCGAACGGCCTCGCCGAGTTCCTTTCGGAAAACCTCACTCGTTTTATCCCGGCGGGCGAAACCCACGACGCTGATCGCCTGCGGCAGAGCACCATCGGCGGCGAGGTTGTAGAGCGCGGGGACGAGCTTGCGGTGCGTGAGATCTCCGGACGCGCCGAAGATAACCAGCGAGCAGGGATCGGGGATCGACCGAAGGTTGAGTCCATCGCGCAGCGGGTTGGACTGAAAAGGTTCCGTTGGCATGTAGGGGCGTTGTATGTCCCCGTCAGCGGCTCTTCAATAGGGAAAACAAGGGCTTAGCCTTGATCCAGCGGAAGCAGGCTCTCGGGCAGGGCGATCAGTTCGAGCGTGGAACCCTCGGGGTGCCAGGCGATGCGACCATCCTCGAGGATGCGGGTGACGACGCCGCGCGTCGTGCCGCGCATCGTTTGAACGCGGTCACCGACGCTCAGCGAGGCGGAGTGCCATAGAGAATCTACAGCGGAAATCATGGAGTCACGGTCCAGCACGCCGGCAATGTAGTGGGCGACAGCGGAGGCCAGTTCGCGGCGGCGCATGGCGGGGAGGTCGCTGAACAAAGCAAGGCAGAGTTCACGAGCGATGAAGGAAAAAGTGTTTCCGTTCAGGAAAAGGAACGGAGCGGACCGGTGGAGATTGCGAAGAAGGTCGAAAGTTTCGAGGAGGGTTATTTCTTCGGGATGGATTTTTTCCCAGAGGCTTTGGCACGAGACTCCAGTCTCTGAGTTAATTCCATGCTGTGAGCCACCTCTTGCGCACGCTCGTTGGTTGATGCTGACGACAGACTCCCAACGCCAGTTTTTGAGAAAAGCGGCTCGGGCTTGAAGCGGCGAACATTCAACTCCGCCTGCTCGGCGATGTCCTCTTCCGTCAGATACTCCAGAAGATCCAGGCGAAGTTTCATCGTTCATAAGATTGGCGCGATGCGATGCGGGTTGCAAGCGGGGAGGTTCATGCGGCCGGCAAGTTTATTGATAGAATCTTTGCAGGAATTGAAAATGTGGCGGCGCGTGCTCTTTTTTCGAATGACTCTAAATCGCTGTGAATCCCTAGCTCATTTTTTTCTTACTTGAGAAGCGCTTTAGCGGCAACATCATCAAGCCCAATTTCTTTGAAAGCCGATGTCAAAATTTCAGTCAAAACCTGATGACCAACTGGTCGAACACCATCGGACCAGAATTGTCTTGTGTAGGAATTAACCCCTGAACCTTCTCGCTCGGTAACTTTAATCGAATTTGGAATTTCTTCGTAGTTTTGGTTGAATTTCCAATCTTTATCTTTTTCGGGTGCTACGGTATCCGGCAAATTGCGCAATACAGCCTCTGCCAAGCCAGTGTTGAGGTAAGGGCAATAACGATAGCGAAACAGTCTCGTTGTGAGTTCATGGCGAATGCGCTCTTTGTCGAAACGCCATATTGCTTTTGCTCCTGCCGGGCCACCTTTTTCCCAACAACCATATTTGAACCACTCGGACCATTCAACCCAGTCCATTTGAGAATGCCTGCACCCCCAAGGGTTGATACGATTTTGGTCTTTTCCGAAACAATACTCGACAGGTCTATAAGCTCTGGCCCGCTGGGTGGAGCACCACATAAATCCAAAAAGCTCATCCCATGTGACTTCAGTTCCATTCAAAAATACTCTGCGGTTTCGAGTTCCAGATAGTGTTTCTGCAAGTGGAAGGGCATCGAGAACTGATCCAGATTTGTAGTAAGCTAAATGCCAATTTTTTTTAAGCTTAACGCAGGTCTGATACCCGTCGGAGATTTTGGCGATTTCGAGTGCTTTTGGGAAGGTTGTAGACGAGGAATCCGAAAACTCTATCGAGATTCCTTTGTCTGGGATCTCGAAAGCCACCTGGACTGATCCATCTGAATCAGAAAGTCCAGCGCCACAGTTTGGGCAGTAAAGAGCATCTCTTGAAGCTTGGCTGCCGCAAGAGGCGCAAATTTTTCCCAAGTTTTGGAGCGTAGAAATAACATCGGCAGCGATTTTATCCAACTGATCCTGATAAATTCCTACCGATTGGCAAAAGGCCGAGATTAACCCCGCCTCATGTGCATCTAATTCATCATCAGCGTAGGCAACACGGAGAATGCATTCCAAGTTCTTAATTTGATCAGTGAAGGAACCGACAGGCGTTAGTTGGTAATTTCCCATCTCGACGATCTTGCTAGTATTATGTAACACATAATATTTCGTATTGCTATTGGGGCCATGCCGGATTTTTCTCCGGTATGGCCAATCGATACAAAGTCACACTCACACAGTCCGAACGCACCCAACTCACCGAACTCACC
>JBDKIG010000027.1:0-18486 GCA_039797215.1 Verrucomicrobiota bacterium
GTGATGTCTTGGTTGGGCGGCAGGGTGCGAACTGAGAAAAATCCCGGTGAGTGGCCGGTGAGTCGGCTGAGAGCGACCATGCGAATCCATTTCGAAGTTTTGTCGAGCGGCCGCTCGAGGAACGCCGCGCGGAGCAGAGCGATTTTTTGAAGCGTTTCAGGATGGAAAAACGCGAGAAGTTCTGTGGGCGTGTCGAGGCGGCCAACCCAATCGAAACGTTCGAGCCAATCGGTGATTTCATCGATGGATGGTGGTTCGAGTCGCGGGGAGGCAAGCATTTCGCCAAGCGGGTTGCCATCGGCCCCGGCGGCGATGCGACCCCGCAGGGCGGCCTCCAGCGGCGTGGTGCCTCGGCCCATGAAGGGATCGAAAACCACCTCGCCCGGCTTGGAAAACTGCTCGATGAAATAGGCGGCGAGAGCGGGCTTGAAGCAGGCGCGGTAGGAAATTTCGTGAAGGGAGTGGCCGCAGCGGTGTCTGGCGCTCCAGAAAGTTCCGGTTTCCATCGCAGGGCAACTTTTCACGATGTTGGTAACCGTCATTTTAGGATTACGCAAAGTCGGAGCGCCAGCTTTGCTTGGGCGGGACTCGGGCAGCGCAATTTTTATTCTGTAAAAGTTAGCGGTTAATTTTGGGGCAGGATTAGAGTTCCTCGACGATTTTGGTAACTTTGCAGGTCGAACCGAAGCGTAGCGGTGATAGACTGCCACAGCCAGCCCCGAAGGGATGAGCGCAAGCGAATCAAACTCCTTGGACATACATCTCGGCCATAGAGAGGCCAGCTCCGGGCGAACTTCGTGGAAGCCCTTTCCAGGGCCGAATGTGTTCGGTTCGCTATGCTCGCCTTCACTCCGTCGGCACCGGAAAGGGCACTCAGATAAGTGCCCAATTGAAGAACAAACTTTACACCCCCGAGGATGTCGTGGTGTTTAGGAGCGGAAACCATTTGGCGTAGAACTTTCTGGGGAGAGGGAGTTGAGGTGGGGTTACCATCCGAGCGAGTTGACGCACTTTCGCAAATGCATCGGCACGAGAGGTGCGGAGGATGGTGGCTGCCCAGTGAGGGAGGTAGACCAAATGAAAGCCGGCACGGGCGTGCAATACCCAAAAATCAAGCTTTGGAGGAATGAAACTGCCCATGTCTGCCTTCGGAATTGAGGCGAATTTTCTTTGGTGATTTATTTTGGTGATTTATCCGAGCTAGATTTTCCACCACCGCACGGAATCTCGCTTGTGGGCTTGGTGGGGTGGGGTAGGTTGCGACTCGGATGGGCAAGCGCGTTTTGATTTTGTCGGCCTCGGTTGGCTCGGGCCATGTGAAGGCCGCTGACGCCTTGGCTCGTGCGATGCGTGAGCGACCCGATGTGGAAGAAGTGCTGTGTGATGATTCCCTCGATCATACGAATGTCTTGCACAAGCAGTTCTACTCAACGCTCTACAAAAAACTCTCCGAGATGCTGCCGGAATTTCTCGGCTGGTGGTATGAGACAAGCGATGACCCGTGGGTCGCGGACAAAAGTCGCCTCGCGATCGATCTCCCCCAAGCGCTCCCCCTGATCGGTCTGGTGAAGGAATTTCGGCCAGATGTGATCCTCTGCACTCATTTTATGCCGGCGGGGGTGATTTCTTGGCTCATCGCGAATGGGAAATTGGATGCGCGGCTGGGGGTGGTGGTCACGGATTTTCACTTTCATGCCTTTTGGATCACGCGGGCGTTCAACTGGTATTTTGTCGCTCAGGAAGATGACAAAATCCACATGGAGGCACTCGGCCTGCCTGGCGACCGCATCATGATCACAGGAATTCCCGTCGAACCCGAATTCGCGCAACCGGTAGATGCCGATGCCGTATTGCGGCGGCATGGATTGCAAGTCGGGCGACCGACTTTTTTGGTGGTCGGCGGTGCGCTGGGCCTAAGTCCCGCGACGGCGGTCGTCCGTCAGCTCCTGAATCTCGATCGGGATTTTCAGGCGGTGATTGTGTGTGGTCGCAATGAGGAAATGCAGGACGACATCGTGCAACTCGTCAAATCCCGGCCGGGGGACTTCCGCGTTCTTGGCTACACGGCGGAAATCTCAGAACTCATGGCGGCCTCCACGATGATTCTCACGAAACCCGGCGGCATGACGACTGCCGAGGCTTTGGCGCGGGGCCTGCCCATGATGATTCTCGACCCGATCGGAGGACAGGAAGAGCGAAACTCCGATGTGCTCCTCGAGGCTGGAGCGGCCGTGAAGTGCACCGAGGTGACGCTGGTCGCCCACAAACTTCGCCGTCTGATCGATGATTCCCCCCGCCTCGAGCGGATGCGGGAAGCGGCACGCCAGCTGGGTCGCCCGAATGCCGCCCGGGACATCGCGCGAATCACGCTCGAGGAGCCCGAAAAGCGACCAGTCATTATTTCCAAGCTTCGCGAGAAGGTTCTCCGCAAGCGAATCGCCGAGGGGGCCTGAGCATGGAGCCGATGAATTCATTTCTTATTGGAGTCGCCACCTCTGGCTACCAAAGCGAGGGAGGCTACAACGGCCCTGGGGAACCGAAAAATAACTGGGGCGCCTGCGAGGCCTCCGGGAGAGTTCAAAAAACCGGAGCCGCTGTGGATTTCTGGAATCGATACCGCGAGGATTTCCGGCTTACGCGAGGACTTGGCTTGAATTCCTTCCGCCTCGGTCTCGAGTGGGCGCGGATTCAGCCCTCGACCTCCACCGCTCGCGGGGCCGCGCCGGAGTTCGACAACGAGGCGATCGATGCCTACGCGCTGCGCATCGCCGCCTGCCGTGAGGAAGGCTTGGAGCCTGTCGTGACGCTTCAACATTTCACGCATCCCGCTTGGCTGGGAATCGATGCGTGGCTCATGGATGAGACGGTCGATTTCTTTGAAATTTTCGTCAGGCACACCATCACCCGGTTGAACGATCGCTTGGTGGATGTCCATGGCCAAGCGCCGGTGCGTTGGTATGTCACCATCAACGAGCCAAACATGCTTGTGCTGAATACCTATCTGAACCGCTGCTTTCCCGGCGGGCCGGATGCGGGCGTGGCGATCGGCCTTCGAGCCTACAATCGCCTGCTGGCTGCGCATGTCCGTGGCTACAACGCAGTCCACGATCTTTACGAGTCCCGTGGCTGGTCGAAGCCGCTCGTCTCGATGAATACCTTTTGTAGCGATGTGTATTGGTCGGATGTGATGTTGCTCGACTTGCTTTGCCTGAGAAAAACTGGAGTGAAGCCTGCCGAGGTCGGCGGATACTTCAAATCACGCGCCGAGGATTTGTCCCTCCACTTCGGAGTCGCCGCCTTGCGCCGCCGCACGGACCTTGCCGCGCTTGCCGGAGCCGGTCTCCACGCGATCGCCAATTTCCTCGCCTCCCGAGCGGCTACGGAGCAGGGGTGCGGATTCTTTTTGCGCGAATTGGACCGGGCCAAGCGCGACAGCACACTCGACTACCTCGGAGTGGACTACTACGACCCGTTCCTCAGCCACGCGCTGCGGATGCCGGATTTTTCCGATCTCGAATTCAAAAGTCGAAGCGTCTCCGCGCATTTGTTCGATGTGCTTACGAGCAAGTGGTGGGACTGGCATTTTCTGCCCGAGGGCATGACGGCTTTTTGTTCGTATTACGCCAAAGCCTTCCCCGGCCTGGGAATCCTGATCGCCGAAAACGGCATGTCCCAGCGGTGCAGTCGGGACAACTCTGTCGTCGCCCACCGCCCTGATAAGATTCTCCGCAGCGATTACCTCGAGGCTCACCTGCGCGAGGTTCGGCGAATGCTCGATCAAGGCGTGCCGCTGATCGGATATTTACACTGGTCGCTCACCGATAACTACGAGTGGGGCTCGTTCACGCCACGCTTCGGGCTTTACCGAATTGATTTTACGAAAGGGCTGGAACGCTTGCCCATCGACCACATGGGCGACAACCCCTCCCGCACCTACGCTCGACTCGTTCGGGAGCTCGGGCTCGGCGGCACGGGAAGTTGAATTGACACGCTCCGGTCGGGGGTCAAAATCTCGACCAACTTTTCGAAAAACCTTTTTCCGCATGGCAACCATCAAAATCGATCCCACGCTGCATCAAGCCAAGAAACCCGACTGGATCAAGGTTCGCCTCCCCTCGAATCCGGTCTTTTTTTCGACCAAGGGGATGATTTCCGATCTGCGGCTCCACACCGTTTGCGAGAGCGCGCAGTGCCCAAACCGCTGGGAGTGCTGGAGCAGCGGCACGGCCACTTTCATGATCGCTGGCGATCGTTGCACCCGGGCTTGTGGATTTTGTGCGGTCGATACCGCAAAACCTCTCCCGCTCGAACAGGATGAGCCTCAGCGCGTGGCGGAGGGCGTCAAGCGCCTCGGACTGAAGCATGTCGTGGTCACCGCTGTGGCGCGCGATGATCTCGCGGATGGTGGAGCGGATCACTTCGCCAGAACCATCGAGGCCATCCGCGCACTCGATCCCAAGATCGTCATCGAAGTTTTGGTTCCCGATTTCAACGGCAAGGATGAGCCTCTTCAGCGAGTGCTCGAGGCCGCCCCGGATGTTTTCAACCACAACCTCGAAACCGTCGAGCGCCTCACGCCACTCGTCCGTTCCCGCGCGAAATACCGGCTCTCGCTGGATTTCCTCAAGCGCGCCGGAGAACTCCGCCCGGACATCATGACGAAGAGTGGATTGATGCTCGGACTCGGGGAAACGGAGATCGAACTCTTCCAGGCCATGGACGACTTGCGCGAGTCCGGGGTGAAAGTTCTCACGCTCGGCCAATACCTGCGTCCGACACCGAACCACCTGCCGGTTCTCGAATACATCAGCCCGGAGACCTTCGAGCTTTACGGCACGATCGCCCGAAAGAAGGGTTTCGAGTTTGTCGCCAGCGGCCCGCTGGTCCGCAGTTCCTACCACGCGGCGGATTTCAACCCGGTCCAGCGTTGATCTGGAAAGTTCTCGCCGCCGGGAAGCCTGCGCTGGATTTTACCAAGTTGGGCATCGAGGAATACGGCCGCCGTCTCGCGGGTTGCTCAAAATTTGAAATCCATTTCGTCAAAATCGGACCGCGTCTCTCGGAGAAGATGGGCGAGTTGGCGAAGGGATGTTTTCGCATTCTTTTGGATGAGCGGGGCCGTCAGTTCTCGAGCCGGGCGTTCGCTTCAGAAATCCAAACTCTTCAAAATCGCGGCGTGTCGCGCTGTGCCTTGATGGTCGGCCCCTCGGATGGTTGGGATGAGGTGGCGCGCTCCGAGGCCGATCTGCTGTGGTCATTCGGCCCCCAAACCCTCCAGCACGAACTCGCCCTGCTGGTCGCCCTCGAGCAGATTTACCGCGCCGAGTCGATCCTCGCGGGATCGCCGTATCATCGCCATTGAGCGCGGCGGTGAAAATGACACGCGAGTTTTTCCAGCGCGATCCTGTCTCCTGTGCGCGCGACATGATCGGGTGCGAGTTGGTGTGGAACGGAGTTGGCGGAGTGATTGTTGAGACAGAGGCCTATTCGGTGGTGAATGACCAGGCGTGCCACACTTTCAGCCGTCCGTCCTCGCGCGGTTTTGTCGCCGATCAACCGCCTGGCGCGGCGTATGTGTATCTGAATTACGGCATGCATTGGCTGCTGAATTTTCTGGTGAAGGGCGGCGGCGAGGATGGCTTCGTGCTGATTCGCGCCCTCGAGCCCACGCGAGGAATCGTTGAAATGCGGCAGCGGCGGGGAATGGACGATCTGAAAAACCTCTGCTCCGGTCCCGGCAAGCTCACCCGCGCCTTGGGAATCGATGAGGAATGTCACGGGCGCGATATTTTCGCCTCGGGTGGCGCCGTGCTGGTGGAGCGGTCCGAGCCGTTGGAAGTTTTGGCCGGACCTCGTGTGGGAATTTCGCGATCAGCGGAATTGCCTTGGCGATTCGTTTTGGCCGAAAGCCGATTCCTCAGTGTGCCAATGAAGAAGCGCTGAGCGTCACCCAGCCTTGGGAGCCATGCCGCTGGCGACCTCGGATTCCTTGCCGCGGGCGATGAATTGCGCGAGGCCGGAGAATTCCAGCGCCGTTGAAACCGCGGGGGAGGGGTTGAGAAGTAGAACGCGGCCGCCGTGTGCAGAGGCGGTTTTGATGGCTTGCAGGAGAAGCCGGATGCCGAGGGAAACGACCATGTCGGTCGCGGAGAGGTCGAGCAGAAGTTGGGGGCGGTAGCCTTCGCAGAGCTTCAGCACATTCTGCTCCACGGCTTGGGTGCCGCGGAGGTCGAGGTTGCCGGCAAGTTGGAGGATTTTGACCCCGCCCTCAAGCTCCCGCGCCTCGAACCGAGCGCCCTCGGCGCGGGACGAGAGATTGATGAGATGGCACTCGCCGCCGTGCTGCTCCTGCAGCGCGACGATTTTTGAGAAAACCCGGATCCCGTCGGCGTTCACATGCCGGAGTGCGGTGATGTCCAGAACGAGATGAGCGGGCTCGGATTGAAAGACGGGCTGAAGTTCCTCAATCAAATGAATGGTGCCGCCGTGGTCGAGAATCCCGGAGAGAAGAACTGTGGTTTCGATAGTGCCGGCGGGCGTATTTTTCTTCCGAATGCTGATGGAAAGAGGATTCATGGGCTACTGGATGCGGTGATCGTTTTGTGGATTCTCAGGCGGTTCCGCTTGAAGGTCCGCTCGTATTCAATGTGATCGGCCATCTTGCGCAAGAGATGAATTCCCAAGCCGCCAATCGGACGTTCTTCAATCGGCAGACTGGTATCGGGCTCCGGGTGGTCGAGGGGGTTGAAAAAATGGCCGTCATCCGTGATGGCAATCATCAATCGTCCGTCCGCGAGGGCGAGTTCGATCTCGATGTGGTGCTCGGAGGAATCGTCGTAGCCATATTTCACGCAATTGCTGACGATCTCGTCGATCGCCAGCCGGGCGAAGAGGGTTTCCTCCTGCGGCACTCCTCGGGAAACAAGCCACTGCGCGGCGAGTTCGGTCGCCGGGGGAATTTCCTCAAGGAGGTTTTTAATTCGGAGGGAAAGCGCGCCGTCCATTTTTAGAATCGGATGCGGACGATGGAAAAGTCGTCCATCAATCTCCCGCCACCTTGGCGCTTTTTCACCCAGGCGAAAAGTTTTCCGAGGCCGTTGGGTTCCTGCCCGTTTTGGCGCATAAAGGTTTCGAACTCCTCGAACGCCACCATGCCACCGCCGGCGTTCTGGATTTCAAAGCATCCATCGCAGAGGACAAGGAGCGTCGCCCCCTCGGGAACGGGACAGGTTTGGGTTTCGAAGCGGCTGTCAGGCATGGCGCCGATGATCATTCCCGGAGCGTGGAGGCGGCTGGATTCTGCCCCGGAAATCAGCAAGGCCGGGGGATGGCCGCCACTGCCATGCCGCAGCGTTCGGCTCGGACTGTGATAGACCCCATACCAAATGGTGAAATACATCCCGTTCTGCCGCTCCATGGGAAATGCCAGATTGAGCGCGTCTAGCACGGCGGAGGGATCGCGGAAATCGGTGTTCGGCAGTGCGCCGGAGCGGATCATGTTGATGGCCGTTACGGAGAGCAGCGAGGCGGCGACACCGTGCCCGCAGACATCGAGAAGGTAGATGGCGAAATGCTCCTCATCGATCGAATGGTAGCCGAACGCATCGCCGCCAAGTTCACTGGAGGGACTATATTTCCAGTCGATCTGGAATGGATGGTCGAGGGGTTCCGGCAGGATCGAGCGGACATAGCGCGCGGCCTCGGAAAGCTCGCCATGGAGGCGTCTTTGCGTTTCCTCGACCGCCTGGAGATGGCGGAGTCCGGCCTCGCCGAGGGCCTTCTTTTCGAGGCTGGCCATGACGCGGGAACTAAGCAGGACAGCGTGAAATGGCTTGGAGACGTAATCCTCCGCGCCGGCCTCGAGGTAGCGCACCGCCTCGTCGAGTCGATCGGGAGCAGTGGTGATGAGGACCGGGATTGGGCTCGTGCGGGGGTGATCCTTGATTTTCAGAAGAGTCGCGAATCCCTCCGAGTCGGGATTCTCCGCGCCGAGGAAAACCAAGTCGAAATCCGAGGATTTCAACAACTCGAGGGCATGGGCTCCGTTCCGTGCTGTGTGGACTTCGAGCCCCTGACCTTCAAGGAGCTTTGCGAGGGTTTCCAGATCGCCAGGATCATCGCAGGCCACAAGCGCCCTGCCATGCAGGGCGATGGGTGGGCCCGCAGAAAGATCCGGGCGGTTCATCCGAGTAGAGTGATCAGGCCTCGACGGCCTCGCCATTCAAGGCGTGGATTTTGTTTTTCAACAAATCGAAATCGGTGAAGGCGCGGATCGATTCGATCGTTGCCTTGCGGACGCCGTTCTCGGCGGGGAGTTCCACAGTCGATCCGGTCGGGTTCCCAAGTAGAGCTTGGCCGATGCCGGCCTTGTAGGAAATGAGGCCCAAATCTGGCGCGCTGTCCCACGCTCCGAGGATGCTGAAGGTCTCCTTGCTGCCATCTTCGAAGCGGACGGTGACAACGGTGCCGATCGAAACCTGCGAGGTGTTGGGATTTTCAAATTCCGTTCCACGAGCAAGTGCGAGTTCACGCTCCATCTCCACGCGGCGGCTCTGAAGCACGCGCTGGTGCTCTTTAGCGGCTTTGAAGCCGGCATTTTCACGAAGGTCTCCCTGCTCCTTGGCGATATTGATATCGCGTAGATTCTGCGGGATGTCCTTGGTGACGAGGTGGTCGAACTCGGCCTTGCGCTTCTCCAAGCTGGGCCACGAAACGGTGAGGCTGGTATCTCCCTCGTCGGCCTGCGTGCCGGTGATCATGTTTTGTGTCTCGGGATAAAGTTTCACGATGCGGGCCATCAGCGAGCGCTTCGAGAGGTCATCAAATACCGGCGTGAGAAGGAGCTTCCGCATGGAGTCGCGAACGACATCGCGGCTGGCATTCACCAGCAGGTCGCCGACCAATTCGCGGTCGTCCATGAGCAGGTCCTTGAGGCGCGAGGTGCGCTTCTCGGCGAGCATGTCGGCTTCGAGCGCGCTGAAGACGGAGGCCAGAAGCTCGGCGTTGAAGAGGTCCGGGAATCGCTTGTCGCGTTCTTTGCAGAGCCAGATGAGCATTTCCGAGGTGATCGAGCGTTCACTGATCCAGCGCTCGAGGGTGGATTGAAACTGATCCTTACGGCCGTGTTTTTCGAACAGACGGCAGATATCTGCGATGAGGCGCCCGCCTGCTTCGCGAAGGAGTCGCAGGGATTTATCAGGCCAAGAGTCGCCGAACGCGGCCTCGAATTTTTCCAAAACCTCGCGCTGTTTCGAGCCGGGCAGGGTGTTGAAAATCTCGATCAGGCGCGAGGACTCGCTGGAGAGAATGTCCGCGATTGTCGGAGCGGTTTCGCCAGCCTCGAGCGCCGGGAAGCGCTGGAGGATTTCGTCACGGGCGACGAGGAGTTCGATCGCCGAGGCGGGTTGAAGTCGCCGGAGTTTTTGGGTGATGTCGTGGATGCGGTCGATGGCCTCTTGCAAGGCGGCTTCCTGGCCGGCCAGTTCGGAGAGAGATTTAAGAATCTGATCGAGGGCGAGGAGTTGATCCTTCGTGTGGCGGGCTTCCTTGAAGGTGTTCACGAGGCCTTCGCCGGTGTTCACGCGATTCTCAAGAAGCACATACGGGTCGGTTTTTTTCGCAGGAAGTTTGAAGTGGCCGTCGCTCTTCATCTTCTTCCGAGCCCCATCCCACCAGCGTTTGAAGGCGGCAGTGTCGAGCACGGACGGGGAAAGCGTGGCAGCGATCTGGTCGGCATTCGCTTGGCCGCCGAGGTCGGCGATGATTTGGCGGACGACGCCGAGAGCGTCCGAGGAGCAGCGCTCGCGCAGGGCGGCTGGATCATTGGCTCGCTGGGCGAGGATGTGCTCTGCGGGAATCGGCGTGAGAGTCTCGGCGGCGTATTCGGCCTGCATCGGGTGGCTTTTCTTCGGGCCGAAATCGATGAGGATTTGGCCGGCGAGGAGGTTCCACTCCGCAACGCGTCCGAAGCCCCAGCTCTTGTGGGTGCAGAAGGATCCGGGCGCGAGGCGGGCGAGTTTGTCGGCGGTTTTCTTATCGAATTTGCCGCTCTCAACGGCTTGGGTCAGTTCTTCAGTCATCGATATGGTTGTCACAGAAAAGGGCGCCTCCATGCAAGGGGAAGAAAATCAAGGCGTGTGGAGCAATCCGCTTTTGGCCTTGCCGCATGGCGACGCGTCGTCAAAATCCGCGCCCCATGGGTAACAACGACGAGCAAGTTTTAGTGGTGAAGCGGAGTTTTTTTGACGAGCTGGGGAGCTTTCAAGGCCTCTGCGCGGCGGTCGATGATTACCTCCCGAGGTTTATGCTGAAGGAGAATAATTTTTTCGCTCCGAGATCGACGGCGGAGGACGATCCCTCGCTGAAACAAATCATCCCGTATGCGGTCTTCCTGCATGGAGGAAAAATCCTGCACTACACGCGTGGCTCGAAGTCCGGCGAGAAGCGTCTCGTCGCCAAATCCTCGATCGGCATCGGCGGCCACATCAACGATACCGATGAGAGCCTTCTCCACTTTGACCAATCGACCTATCACAACGCCGTTCAACGCGAGATACGCGAGGAGCTTCGGCTCGGCGGGGGATTTTCCGAGCGGGCAGTGGCTCTGATCAATGACGATTCGACTGAGGTCGGGAGCGTGCATTTGGGCGTCGTGCATCTGGTGGATTTGGTGAACGACGATGTCCGGGCTGGCGAAAAAGCGATCGCGGAACTCGGCTTCGCCACGCGCGAGGAATTGCTCGCGCGGCGGGAGGATTTTGAAACCTGGTCGCAGATCGTGCTCGACGCCTTGCCCGAACTACTCGCGCGCTGATGCGGAAGATCGGTTTTGCCAATCGGTCGCGCCTGTGCGTTGATTTTCGCCATGTCTAAGCACGACATTCAAAATACCCCTGAAGACCGGATCCAGTATCACGAATACAAGATCATCCTGCAGCCGCAGCACTTCACGAGCCCGCAGGCTTTCAAAGATTTTTGGCAGATCGTGAAAACGACCGCGAAGAAGTTTGATGTGAAGGTCAAGGAGGCCGATGCGGCTTTTGAAAGCCATGTGCGGGAGGTTTTGTTTTTCGACACTGAGGATTTTGCTCTTTATCGGAACCATTTTATTTTCCGCCTGCGAACCCGCTACAAGGGCGGTTGGCCGGATGGTATTCCCGAGGTGACATTCAAATTCCGGCATCCGGAATTCGGAAAAGCCGCCGCCGTGGATGTGCGGCCCGGTGCGAGTGGAGGGATCGCCCGCATTAAATTCAAAGAAGAGTTCCTGCCGATGCGCGAGACTTTGGGCGGCAAGCGATCGATTTTTTCCCACAACTGCGTTCTTGCCAAACCGCGTGAGGATTTGGACATGGCGGTCAAAGACCTCGCCGCCGCGTTTCCTGCGGTGGGAACTCTGGAAGCCAACCACGAATCACCGCTCCGCTTGGTCAACGACATGGCTGTCGAAGAAGTGCAGGTGGATGTCGGGGAGCTGCATTTTGGGAATGGCTTCAATGGAAAGACCTCGATTGCCGTATGGCGCACGCGCAAATACGAAAAAGCGTTCTGCGGGGAGTTCGCCTTCCAGTGCAAGTTCGACACGGCGGATGACCTTCACAAATCGAGTGTCCGGCGCGCGGAGGATTTCTACAAGGCGCTCCAGTTGGACGCTCACGATTGGGTCTCGCTCGGCACGACCAAGACCGCTCTCGTCTATCAAATCGGCCAACCCGCCCATGCCACACGAAGCGAGTAATCGCCCCACGGTTGCAGAAATTTTCAGGGTATTCGCCCGCATTGGCGCCACCAGCTTTGGCGGTGGTTTGGTGGCTTATCTCCGCGATGCGCTAGTGGAGGAAAAGAGGTGGATGGATGAGGAGGAATTTTTAGCCGCCCTTGAGATGGGGCAGACTCTTCCTGGCATGAACGCCGTCAATGTTTCGATCATCGCGGGTCGGCACCTCGCCGGCCCAATGGGATCCTTGGCAGCGTCCACTGGAATCCTTTTGCCGGGTGTTGCCGGACTTCTTATTCTCGGGCTGCTCTACGAGCGCTTCCGTCACAATCCCGAGGTTGCTGCGGCATTGGCGGGCGTCGCTGCAGCCGCTGTGGGACTGCTTTTGCAGGTGACTCTCAAAATCGGAGCGAAGCAATTCTCCAACCTGCGCGATCTTTTATTTGTCGTGGCTACATTTGTGATGGTGGCTTTTTACCATGTCTCGCTCCCGACGGTTTTGTTTCTTGTGGCCCCCTTGGCGATCATTCTCTGTCGGCCCAAAGGCCAGCCCAAACGATGAGTGATCTTGTCCGGTTGCTAAATGTTTTTTGCCTCCTTTCGCTGCTCGCTGTGGGCGGTGGGAGCGCGGTGCTTCCGGAGATGCAGCATGAAACCGTCGCCGTTAATCATTGGGTCACCGACGACCAATTTGCGACGATCTACAGCCTCGGCCAAATGGCACCAGGGCCCAACATGTCGATGGTCGCGTTGATCGGTTGGCAGGCGGCAGGCGCGGCAGGGCTCCTCGTGGTGCTGGTGGCGTTCTACCTCCCTTCGAGTTTTCTGGTCTACGGGTGCAGCTACATTTGGGATCAATTCAAAGACAACCCCTGGCGCGATGCTATTCAGCGAGGTATGGCGCCGATCACCATCGGCCTCATGCTCGCCGGCGTTCACGCCGTCGGAAAAACCGCCTGTATCAATCCGGAGCGGACGATGGATTTCAATATCACCGCCTCGATCGTCGCGCTGTCCGTAGCAGGAATTCTTTTTGCCAGGCATATCAATCCCGCCTTGCTGATGCTGCTTGGCGGTGGGGTGGGGTGGTTTTTTTTGAGGGTGGGGTGAGCCTTTTTTTTATTGATCTCAAGGGAATGATCAGCGAAATAGGTTCTATGAAAATCATCAATCGCCTCAGAGCTTTTACGCTCGTAGAACTTCTAGTCGTAATCTCGATCATTGCCATTCTCGCTTCTTTGGCCCTTCCGGCTATCACTGGTGCTATCGCTAAAGCTCAAATGGGTCAGGCACTCTCCAATGCTAAACAAATTTATACAGCAACTCTTACTGCGGTTGGTGATGCGGCCTCTACTGGAGCAACAAATTTTGGTTGGCCAGGGGATGTTTCAAATGTAACATCAGTCCAAACTTTTGCTAATATGTTAATGTCAAACGATTTTCTTAAAGCGCAAGATGTTGCAAAAGTCTTTACATGCGCAGGGATGAAGCAGGCAGTTGCTTCTAGTAATTCAGTAACACTTTCAGCTGAAAATGTAGGTTTTACCTTTTACAAGGTGCAAGATGCTGATCCAGGTTCAACTGTATTCATTACTACAAAAAATTATACCTATGGTCAGGCCCTTTCGACGAACATCCCATTCAAGGAAAATGGTTTTATTTTCTTTCGCAAAGCCGGTGATGGTGCTGTCTATAAAAAAACCCAAGCTACTGATACCAATCTTCTTGGAGCTCTTCCGGCTGACACGACGCCGCTGACACCCTAATTTAAATAAATTTACATCCATATTTATATGACCCTGATAAACAAAATCGAAGCCGAGCAATTCAAGTCCGACCTCAAGCCCTTCAATGTCGGAGATACTGTCAAAGTCCACACTCGTGTTATTGAAGGCGACAAGGAGCGTATACAGGTTTACAGCGGTATTGTGATTGGCCGCAAAGGCACTGGAATCAACGAGAATTTTACCGTGCGCCGAGTTTCCTACGGCGAAGGTGTGGAGCGTGTTTTTCCAATCCACTCGCCCCGTATTGCCAAGATCGAGGTGGAGCGTAAGGGTGCCGTTCGCCGTGCCAAACTGAATTATCTTCGTTCTCGCAAAGGCAAATCGGCCACGACTGTCAAAGATCAGGTCGTTCGCGGCTGATTAAAGATGGCGTGCTCCTTTGAGCACGAGCTTTCGCTTCGCGCCTCGGGAGTTTTTCCGGTTGCGGGAATTGACGAGGCTGGTCGAGGGCCTCTGGCAGGTCCGGTGGTTTGTGCGGCAGTCATTCTACCGCTATCAATCAGCCTGTCTGGATTGGACGACTCGAAAAAACTATCGCCTCGCCGTCGTGAGTCACTCTATCTAGAGATCACTCGAAATCCCGAGATTAATTGGTCCGTCGTTTCGATTGCCTCCGAGGAAATTGATCGTTTGAACATTCTCCGCGCTACCCATGTCGGGATGCGGCGGGCTTGGGAAAAACTCGACCCTCGTCCCGCTCATGTTCTGATCGACGGTTTGCCGGTTTCGGATTTTCCGTGTGATCAGACGGCTCTGGTTGGAGGTGATGGCATCAGCCTCAGCATCGCCGCGGCGAGCGTGATCGCGAAAGTCGAGCGCGACCGCGCCATGCTGGAATACGACCAGCTCTATCCCGAATATGGTTTCGCGAAGCATAAAGGCTACCCAACCGCCGCTCACTTTGCCAAACTGCGTGAGTATGGGCCTTGTCCAATTCACCGAAGAAGTTTCTCGCCTGTGTCGCAGGCCGAACTCCGGTGAAGCCCCTCACATCGAGCTCGGTCAACGCGGGGAGGCCCTTGCTGCCAAATTTCTCCGTAGCCATGGGCACCGTGTTCTCTACAAAAATTTCCGCGCTCCGCATGGTGGCGAGGTGGATATCGTCTGCCGCGACAAAAAGCACAGCGAACTCGTATTTGTCGAAGTGAAGACCCGCTCGAGCGAAGCCTTTGGAGCGCCGGCCGAGGCGGTGGATCAAAAAAAACGACGCCTCATTATTCGCGGTGCCATGCAGTGGCTTCGGATGCTCGACAAGCCAGAAATCACCTATCGATTCGACATTGTGGAAGTCCTCATCGGCCCACCTGTCGAAATCCGTCACATCGAAAACGCCTTTCCGATTCCTTCAAACTATATCCGCTGATGTCTGTATCTCTTCTCTCTGCCAATGAAATCCGTCTTGCCTACGGCCACCAACTTCTCCTGGAAGGAATCACGCTGACCGTCTCTCCCGGCGAAAAAGTCGCGCTTGTGGGTCGGAACGGATGTGGCAAGACGAGCCTTCTCAAAATTCTCGCCGGGGAAAACGAAGCCGATTCCGGAGAAATTTCCCGCCGCCGGGGATTGCGGGTCGGTTATCTGCCGCAAGAGTTCGAGCTCGATCCTGCCGCCACAGTCCTTGCAAACATCGAGGCTGGCGCTTCCGATCTCGTTGAATCCTTGCGGCGCTATGAGGCAGGCGAGGGCTCGGATAAAGAACTTCACGACATGCTGGAATTCATCCAGCACGCGGACGGATGGAACCTCGAGACCCGCATCAAAAGCCTCGCGGGAGCGCTCCATGCCCCGCCGCTGGACACGCTGGTCGGCCCGTTGTCGGGTGGTGAAAAGCGCCGTGTCGCGCTCTGCCGCGCTCTTGCGTCCCAGCCCGATCTTTTGCTTCTGGACGAACCCACCAACCACCTCGACTCCGAGTCCACGGGCTGGCTGGAGGATTTTCTTCGTAGCTTTCCTGGCGCGGTGGTGATGGTCACGCACGACCGGTATTTTCTCGAAACCATCGCCACGCGGATCATCGAAATCTCACAAGGGAAAGCCCACTCGCATCCGGGCAATTACGCCGCCTATCTGGAGTCCCGCGCGCTTCGACAACAGATAGCCTCGCTGGCCGAACGCCGCCGGCAGCGTTTCATCCGCGCGGAACTTGAATTCGTCCGCGCAGGCGTCCGCGCCCAGCGTTCCAAGTCCAAGAAGCGACTCGAAACTTTTTATCAAATCGCAGGGCAGGAAACTCCGCCGGAGGAGCGAGAGATGGATCTCTTGATTCCGCCCGCACCGGAGTTGGGCAACAATGCTGTCGAACTTGTGAATGTCGGGGTTCGTTTCGAGGCAAATGGACGCTGGATTTTTCGAAACCTCGACCTCTCACTTCGTCCTGGCGAATGCACGGGAATCGTTGGTCGCAACGGCGCGGGAAAATCGACTTTGCTTCGAGTCTGTCTTGCAGAGCAGGTTCCGACCGAGGGAACGGCGACCATCGGAAAGCGCGTTGTTTTTAATTACATTGATCAGGGTCGAATGAAGTTGAAAGGCTCCAATACCGTCATCGAGGAAATCGGTGGCGATGGGGGATCGATTCCATTTGGGAACCGCGAAATCCCCGTGCGATCTTACTTGCGGCGCTATTTGTTCGACGATGTGCGGATGAACGATCGGGTCGACAAACTCTCCGGTGGCGAGCGAGCTCGGCTCATGCTCGCGAAGGTGCTCAGCCGTGGTGGCAATGTGCTGGTCCTCGACGAACCCACAAACGACCTCGACCTCGGCAGCCTGAGAATGCTTGAGGAGGCCCTTGCCGCCTTCGATGGCACCATTTTGGTGGTTAGCCACGACCGATATTTTCTCGACCGAATTTGCGATCGGATCGTTGCATTCGAAGAGGGTGGCATCCACTCCCAGCCTGGAAATTTCTCGTATTATCTCGACGGCAAAAAAGCCCGAGAGTCGCGCTACGCCTCGATGGCATATTCCAAAAAATCCGATGCGGCTTCCAAGTCAGCGCCGAAGCGGAAGCTGGGTTATCGAGAGAAAGAGGAACTTGATGGGATCGAGGGAACAATTCTTGAGGTCGAAAAAAGTGTGGCGGATCTCGAATCGTTGCTCAACGCCCCCGATTTTCATGTGACCCGCGCCGCCGAGGTGGCTGGCGTGCTTTCGCAACTCGAAGCACAGAGGAAGGAAATCGATCGCCTCTATGCGCGGTGGGAGGAATTATCGAACGCATGAACAAAGACATTCCCGTTCCGGGGCAGCGTTGGACTAGTGATACCGAGCCGGAACTCGGTCTGGGCATCGTTTTAAAAAGCGAATACGGACGCGCAGAAATCTTTTTTCCCGCCGCCGGCGAGCATCGCCAGTATGCCCTCGCTAGTGCCCCGATCCGCCGTGTCAGGTTTTCCGAAGGTGATAAAATTCGAACCCACTCGGGCGAGGCGTTAACGGTGGATTCTATCGCCGATACGGCCGGGTTGCTATCCTACAACTGTGGAGGTCGCGCCGTGGCCGAGGCGGAATTGTCGGACTCCATCAGTTTCTCAAAACCCGAAGAACGCCTGCTGGCTGGGCAGGTGGATGAAATCGAGCGATTCAAACTTCGTGTGGAATGTCTCCAGCGCCGTCGCGATCTCCGTCAAAATCCAGCTCGTGGATTCGCAGGTGGCCGGATCGATTTGATTCCCCATCAAATCTCGATCGCCGCCGAGGTGGCGTCCCGCTTGGCTCCGCGCGTGCTTCTTGCCGACGAAGTGGGCTTGGGCAAAACCATCGAGGCAGGTCTCATTCTTCACCGTCTCCACCTCACAGGCCGCGCCTCGCGTATTCTGGTTCTTCTTCCCCCTGCATTGCTCAACCAATGGTTCGTCGAAATGTTCCGCCGATTCCAAATGTCGTTCAGCATTTTCGATGAAGACCGCTGTCTTTCGCTGGAGGCATCGGGCGTGAATCCTTTTCTCGATAGCCAACTCGTCATTTGCGCGTTGGATTTTCTCTCATCGAATCCGAATCGCGCCGAGCAAGCGCGAGAAGCAGGTTGGGACTTGCTGGTGGTGGATGAGGCCCATCATCTCGCCTGGTCGCCTGCGGGTGGAGGCGCGGAATACAACTTGGTCGAATCCCTCGCGCGTTCAGTCCCCGGCTTGCTGCTGCTCACCGCCACTCCCCAGCAACTCGGCCTCGAAGGGCACTTCGCCCGGCTGCGGCTTCTCGATCCGGAGCGCTATAACGATCTCGAATCCTTCCTGCACGAATCCGACCGCTACGAATGGGTCGCCAAGGCCATCGATTCTGTGATGGCTGGAAAAAAAATATCCAGTGTCTCCCTGCTTCAAGGAGCCGTTCGGAAACACTATGACGAATTTCTCGCCGGCGATGAGTCGGCTCGTAATAAAGCCATCTCGGGTCTTCTGGATGAATTTGGGACCGGACGAGTGATGTTCCGCAACACTCGCGCCGCGCTCTCCGGTTTTCCAAAACGCAAAGCCCATCTCGCCCCGCTGGCTCCTGATGCGGATCGGATCGCTTGGCTGGTTGATCTCCTCAAAAGCCTCAAGAAACAAAAGGTCCTTCTCATCACCTCATCGCCCGAGGTTGCGATCGGGTTGATGGAGGAACTGCAAAAGACGATCAAAATCCCCGCCGCCGTCTTTCATGAGCGCCTCACACTTCTCCAGCGTGATCGCAATGCGGCTTACTTCGCGGAGGAGGATGGTGCGCGCCTCCTGATCTGCTCAGAGATTGGCAGCGAGGGGCGAAATTTCCAATTCGCCCACCACCTCGTGCTCTTCGATTTGCCGAGGAATCCCGAACTCCTCGAGCAACGCATCGGGCGACTCGACCGCATCGGTCAGACCTCGACGATCCACATCCATGTCCCGTTTTGCGAAGGCGGCGCGGAGGAGGTTTATGCCCGCTGGTATCACGAGGGTCTGGACGCCTTTCAAAAAAATCCCCACGGCGCCTCTGCGTTGCTCTCCATGTTTTCGGGAA
>JBDKIG010000028.1:0-18269 GCA_039797215.1 Verrucomicrobiota bacterium
GGTCGTGAATGACATTCGGGAAAATGCCAAACATCGGCTCGGGTTTTTCAAAAACATAGCCCGGAGTGTTGGCCACGGCGCCGAGCGCCATGATGAAATGGTTCTCGATCGGGCTGGTCGCGAGGCGACTGTCGCGCTCGAGAGCAAGGGCTGCCGTGCCGCTGCCGCAGCCGGAGGCACTGCCTTTGTTGTAGACCTTGTCGGCTCCGTTCTTTTTGAACCGATACATCAAATCCCAAGGATTCGTGCCGCCGCTCGAGGTATTCGAGGTCATCGGCAGCTTGGAGTTTTGATAAACAAACATGGACCACTTGTTGAACCCCCACGGCACATCGTCATGGCACTCCCTGCCGTCGTATTCGTGGTGCTGGACGCCGAGGCGGTTGAAAAATTCCGCGTAGTCGCGGCCCGTGATTTCGGGCAGATCGGTCATGCTACTGGGGTAGTAATTTTGGCCGTAGGCCTTGAAGAGCCCGATGACCTCGGTGCCGGCCTCGTGGCTCGCCGGCTCGGCCCCGCGCTTGCAGTCCTTGAGTGTCCAGACCTCTTTATCCATGTCTGCGAACGAGCATTTGACGATCTCGTCGCCAATCAACACATCGCTGGTCCAGTGGTTGGGATTGGTTAATTTCACTCCTGGGTCGGGACGGAAAAGAATGGTCGTATCGGTCGGGGAAATGGGTTTTTCCAACTTGCCCTTGCCCCAGAAGGCGAACCGGCGGTCGGTCTTTTTGCCTTTGCCGAGATACTTCGAGCCCTCCGGGCCGACTCCATAGCAGAGCGTGTGCATCATCACGCCGATGCCGTTCGCCTTGAGCTTGTCGATGAATGCCTTCAAGTCCTCCTCGCCTCGCGGGAAGACCTTGGGGTTGACGGAAAGCGCATCGCGGTCCAGGACCCAATACTGCCCGCGCCAAGTGTCGGTGTGCATGTAAACGCGCTTCACCTGCAATTTCTTCGCGTAGTCGATCAAGGGATCGAGATCCTCGGGTTTCTCGGCGCTGACGATCAGGTGCGTGATGTCGTCCGCGTTCTTGTTCCATTCCTCGGCCCACTTTTTGGCGACATCGTAGGTCCACTTCCCCTCGACTTTCGGGTGCGGGATTTTTTCCTCGGTCCAGATACGGAGCAACGCCTCGTTGTGCTCCTCGTCATTTTGCGGAACGAAAAACGCGAAGCCGCCGAGTGGGTCGTTGTTGGCGCGCTTCCAGAGATACGGCCACGAAGCCTGGGTGTAGGATCGCCGGGTTTCAAATCGACCGCCCGCGAGACACATGTAATCGAACGGCACGGTTTCCGGTAAGGCGCCCCACTGGTAATTTAGGAGGAAATTCAGGGTCGGCTCGGAGTCTTTCGGGACATCCTCGATTTTTTCGAGTCGGAAGGGGATATAGCGATCCCCGGCATTGACCGCGAGGGTCACGCGGGTTTTGTCCTCGGCCGTGAGGATCAGCTTGCCGTCCTTCGACTCGGCAGAAGTGAACGGGATGGTTTTTTCTTCAGCCCCTGTCCCGGTCGTCAGATAAAACCCCGGCCCGGCATCGTTCGGGCGGAGCAAATTCGAGCCGTTCCTAATTGTGTAGGAGAGAGGCTTCCCGTCCGCAGATAACGAGAGCGTCACATTGCCGCCTTTGATCGTCTGCGCGCCCAGGCCTGATTTGCCGCTTTCGGTGGCGGTGACCTTCGGAGGCTGTGCGGGCTTGCAGGAGGCGAGGAGCAAAACCCCGGCGGTGCCGAGCAGAAGGAGTGGGTTTTTTATCATGGCGGGGTTTTTTGAGTGGTTGGAGTTGGTGAGATTCGATTTTAGTTTTGGCTGGGGACCTTCCATTTGGGGTCTTTGAAGGTGATCCAGGTGATATTCGAGATGACGCCGGGGCCGGTCTTCGGCTGGAGCGCCACGGATTTTGCCTCGCTCCAGCTTTTGAGCGGGTCCCGGTCACCGAGGAAACGGAGTCGCTCGGCGGGGATTTCGAGGGGTTGCCAGTCGTTCGAGCCCTGGATTTCGAAATCGGCGCTGTAGCGGCTGTTCACCGCGAGGGTGAAGGTTTGGGGCTTGGTGCAGTGGAATTCGAAAACCATCACGGCGCCATCAGGGGCCTTGCGGGACTCCTCGCCGAAGGCATCGCAACCGATGATGGTAGCGAATTTCGGCCGGATGCCCTTGGCCCCCGCCACTTCGACGGCATCGACATCGGTCCAGTTTTCACTGCCATCGGGCGCGAAGACTTTCGTGGCCACGGCCTGCCCGAGCTTCGCGGGAATCGCGGCGGTGAAGTCCGAGGAGATCACGATATCGCCTTGGTAGCGGATGTTCGCGAACGCAAAGGCGTAGTCCTCGACATTTTTCACGGGAATCTTCGCCACCCAGGTCTCGCCTTGTTTTTCGGACTTCGCATCCATCCAAATGCGGTTGCAATTGAAGGGCTCCTTGAGCGCGTAATAGACATCGAGGGTTTCGATTTTTTCCGGCGAGGCGGGCTTGATGTGGAATTCCGGCACGCCGTCGGGCCCGAGCTTGATCTCCGACACCGGACGCGCGGGCCAGTCGATGGCTTTGCCGAGGACATATTTTTCGAGCCAAAGCTTGGCGTCGTTGCCGAGCTTCGAGGTGTCGTGGCGTGCGCGCGGCTGGTGCGCGAAGGACCAAGGAACCCCGGGTTGGAACATTTGGAAATTCAGCTCGCCACGCTCGTGACCGCCGGCGTGGTCATTGGTGCCGTTGAGCCAGAGGGTGGCTGCGGTGATGAAGGGCGCGTGGGCCTCCGGCACGATGGCCGAAAGGAGGAGTTTGTCGCCGGGGGACTTCGGCGGCTCGACATAGGGGTTGTTATACAACCAGACCGCCTTGTCGCGGTAGAAATCGGTCCAGCCACTGCAAAAATACGCGACGACCGCCTTCACGCGCGGATCGGTGCCGAGGTTCCACATCAGGAAGCCGCCGTAGGAATAACCCTTCGCTCCAATGCGTGATCGATCGACCTCTTTTTGGGCGAGCAGATAACTCAGGACCCGGCGTTGGATGGCATACCAGATGTAGTCATCCGTTTGCTTGGGATCGGTGATGTCTTTTCCATCGGGGAGCTTGGCCTTCACGCGATAGCCCTCCTTGGAATCCATGTTCCCGTTTTTGAGTTTCCCCGGATACTTCGTGTAGTGCGGGCGGTCGTCCTTTTTGCCGCAATAGTCGTGGGCCATCACCGCCCAGCCGTCCTTGATGAAATCCAGATCCAGCGAGGGGCCTTGCGTCCAGCCGTGCACATTCAGCAGGCCGGGGGCGTTTTTGGCCCCCTCCTTCACGCCGTATTTGCAAAAGACACGCACCTCCTCGCCGTTCACATACGCGCTGATGCAGGAATCCCGAAAATAAACCCCGCCCTTCGTTTGCTCGGAAACGATCTCCTCTTTGAAGTCCCCGGCGTCGGGGTCGTAGTCCTTCCAAACATCGGGTGGCGCCGGGAGCTTTGGCGCCGATTCCTCCGCGAACGCACTGATTGCCAGGGCGAATGCCAGACCCAGTGCTATCCATGGAGCGCGTAGTTTTTTGATCATCGTTTCCTTTGATTCCAATTCACTACTGTCCTGGCGGCTTGCCGGTATTCGCGGCTTTGGCACGCTCCAAGTCCAACTTGATGACCTCGCGATCATAAGTCACCAAGCCGTTGCCCTCGGACTCCACATCGGTCAACTGCGTGTAGATGGCCCCGGAGAGGCCGGGCTGGTCTTTCAGTTCCCAGGTCTTGGCGAGCAATTTTTCGTATTCGGAGATCCAGGTCTTGGGGTCTGCAGAGTTTTTGTAGCCCCAAACATTGCTTCATCACTCCCGAAAGCGCCGACTCGATCGGATACGGAACCAGGATTTTTGCCTCCGTGCCGTCGCCGAGCTTGATGTCCCAGAGCCCGTTGAGGTTCATCCATTCCTTGCGAACCATCTGCGGCCGGGGGTATTCCGGCAGCGCGTTCGTCGGGGAAACCTCCTTCGCCCAGCGCGTCATGAATGGCGCTTGGGCTGGCTTCCAGTCGGCGGCATGGGATTGCACGGTTCCGGCATTCAGGAGAATCAGGGCCGCTGTCAGGATGTTGAGTGGGTTTTTCATCATCGTGGGTTTTTTCTGGTGGCTGGGATTATTGTGAATCGACTTTAGTTTTGGCTGGGGACCTTCCATTTGGGGTCTTTGAAGGTTATCCAGGTGATATTCGAGATGACGCCAGGGCCGTTCTTCGGCTGGAGCGCCACGGATTTGGCCTCGCTCCAGCTTTTGAGCGGGTCCCGGTCTCCGAGGAAACGGAGTCGCTCGGCCCGCTCGATCTGTCGATGAGACTGGAGATTTTGCCCCCACTGAAAGGAGGAGTGCATCGGATGGGAATTCGTTGGCGAGGCGAATGGAGTCCATGACGGATGCCAGACGCTAACCCCACGATGAGTTATACGGCCATGGAGGGAATTCTGAAATACCTGTCGGATATTATGAAAATGTTCGCGAAAGGTTCCCATGCCTCCGGAGCCGAGGTTTTTTGGGGTGGACCAGCGCAGAGGGCAGATGCCTACTGCCAATTTTTCCATTCGGTCACAGGAGTTGCCACGCCGTCTTTGTTCAGATCCATGTAGTGGTCGAAAGTGAAGAGATTCGATTCCTCCCACTCCTGCATATCCACCGAGTTGCTGTTGTCTTTGTCGAATTTTGTGAAAACGGCATTCCCCCACTCTTCTCGAACAAGCTTCCCATCGCTGTTTCGGTCCAGAACCTTGAACTGTTTTTCCCAAGCCACCCGATACTCCTCACGGGAGACGAGGCTGTCCTTGTTTGTGTCAAATCGGTCCAATTGTTTGGATCGGAGTGCAGGCGGTTGCTGGGCAGCGACCGGTGCGGGAGTCACTGCCTTGGCGGCGTCCTTTTTCTCGAGTTGAACGGATTGGTCGATGTTTTGTTGGAAGAGGCGTTTGTATTCCTCCTCGGAAATGTTTCCGCCGGGCATGAGCGGCGGTTTGGTGTGCGCCCCGCCTTCCCAGCGCAGGTTGCGGAATTGCCGGGCGGCGGGCCAAGTTCCTTTGATCGGCCCCTCGGCCGCGGTGAAGGTGAGTTCGGTGATTCCCTGCCAACTTGAGATTGGCGGCAATTTGGGGTCCAGCGGCTTGACCTCGGCGAGCGGGATTTTGAGCGTTTGCCAGTCGGGGCTCTTTTGCAGCGGCACGAGCACATAGTATTTCCCGGCTTTCAGATTCGCATAGGCGCTCCATTGGTTGACATCAAAGACCACGAGGAAATCGCCGCCCTCGGGATCGAGCACATCGATGGCGAGCTCGGCACCGTCCGGTCCCATCCATTTCGGATCGGTGAGCTTGCGGGTGGAGGCGAACTTGGGGCCGAGTTGATACCAATCACCCCAATCCTCGAAGGACTCCTGGATCATGGAGGCGAAGCCGCTGGTCTCCTTCACGCCGGCGGCTTGAAGTTCCTTGGGCTCGAAAACCTGTTCCCACGAACTCACGAGGAAATTCTCGGGCGATTTGCGCAGATGCGGCGGGCCGATGAGCGGCTTGGGCAGGGGGTAGAAGACATTTCCCATCACAAAAAGCGGCATGCCCGTGCTGGTGACCGGGAGCTTGGCGATCCAATAATCGCCTTCGCGAACGGTTTCCGCGCGGCGCCAGAATCGCGTGAGGGCGTGGGGATTCACGCTGTAGTAAATTTGCACATTCCGGGCTTGGTCGGGTGACTCGGGGGACAAGGTCGCGACCGGCACGCCGTCGCTAGTTTTCAGGTTCACCTCGAGCTTCGGAGTGGCGGGGAATTTTCCATCGCCCAGAAGCACGGTGTTGAGGAAGTGGACGCGGGTGAACTCGGCTTCGTCGATATGGCGGTGGTTCAGGTGGGGCGAGATGCTGAAATGAACAAGCTCGGCAGGGATTTTTTGCCAGTTCACATTCAGCAAGTCGTAGTTGCAGTTGAAGTCGTTGTGCGGACCCATGTAGAGGATCGGGCATTTGATATTCGGGATCACGGCAGACTCATCGACCGTGGCAAAATACAACGCCTCTTTGATCCGGTCGCGGTAGCCCGCCCCGGGGCGCTTGGCGTCCTCAGGAACGAAATCCCCCGACCCGCCCACGGAGGGGACGGAAACCTTCACACGCGGGTCGGTGCCGGTGACCATCGTCGTGAGAATGCCGCCCATCGAGTGTCCAAAAACTCCCAGACGGGCGGGATCGACCACGGGTTGTTGTTCCAAAAAAGTCAGCGCCCGGCGCCCGGCGATGGTGACGAGAAACCAGTTGTTGTTTCGGGGGCTGGGAACGGTGTCGAGGGTCTTTGGGTCGGGTGCGATGGTGAAAAAACTTCCCACATGCGTCGTCTGCGTGGCATCGACCGCGCCCCAGTCGGTGTTCGCGTCGCCGGGCTTGAGTTCCGGCAATGGCCGCGCGCCCCAGTTGATCGAGATGCAGGCGTAGCCGTTGGCGGCCATTTGTTCCACAGTGCCGCGACTGGCTGTTTGGCCACCTCCGTGAATTTCCACCAAGCCCGGCACCTTGCCTGCGGCATCGCTCGGGAAAGCATAATAAGCCGCCATGCGGGAAACCTGGCCTTTGAAGGTTCCGACCGTGTAGGTCAGCAACTGCGTGGTGATTTCCCTGCCCTCGTATTGGCCCTTCCACTCCTGCAAGACCTGGACATCGAGGGGTTCGCTCGACGGATCGTAGCCGGCCCACAATTCCTCGGAAGTCTGAGGAACTTTGCCGTTTTCCAGAGGCGGAAACGAATCGGCTCCGATCACCGCATGGGATGCGAGCAGGGCGAGGATGAGGGACAGGACCTTTTTTTTCATGCGTGGTTTTTAGTAGAGTCCGAGAATCAAAGGGGTTCCGGGGGGAACGATGATCAAAAGTCCATTCCAGCCAAAAAAAACCGGCTTGAGACTGGGCTTTTTGCGCCTAAGGAATGGATGCCAAATTGTAGATTACTCCATGGGCCATTTGCCGCGGATCAAAATGGCTTTGGTCTCGGCGGCGTCCGAGCGAATGGCAATTTGCTGGCCCACCTTGATATCCGCCACACCGGTCGCATCCACGAAACTCGTGCCGGTGTCGATGGCCACCGTCTTGTCGCCGACATCGGTTTTCACCGAAACCGAAGTTTCGGAAATGGCGGTAACTTCGCCCGCGAAGGCTTTTGTATCTTCCACTGGAGAGGATTCTTGCGCCGACACATAGCTTGCTGAAACCGCCACGAGGGCGACTGCGAGGAGTGATTTTATCGTTTTCATTGGGTTTGTTTTGGTTGGTTTTGGTTTACTGCGTTTGTTGCGGAGAGTTTTTAAAACCATTGATACTGATAATAATATACTACTGATACTCTGTATTTTGAAGACCACATCCCTCTTGATGCGATTTGAAAACACCCGAGCCATTTTTTGCTAATTTTGGATGAGGTTCGGGACCGCTGCGGCTAGTCCCCTCAGACCGACCGCAGCGGCGGCTCGGCGGTTTCCCGCAGAACTCTTTCCCCAAATTTTCGTTAAATTTTTGCCCATTCTAATCTTTCCCAACCAAGAGTTCGCGGTTTGATCCCGAACGGCAGAGGACTGCCGTTGCTACAATTTCTTCCTCCTCAGAGTTCCCCTCGCCCTCCATTGTTAATTCTTATGCAGCCTTCCGCTTACGCCAAATCCACCAAGCGCCGCCGAGCAGGAGTAGGAGGCCGGTGGCATAGGTTTCCGGTTCGGGGACGGGGATGATTTGGTAGCCCAAATTGCCTTCAAAAGTCGTTTGGGGCATCAGTTCGAACCCGCTGCCCAGGAAGCTGTCGCCGGCGCCCACTGCGCCGCTGTGGAATCTGATTTTTGCCAATGCATCGTCGCTTAGATCCGGACCGAAATAAACTTTGTCGGTGTCATTGCCAGTGCCTCCATTCCAAAGTGTTGTGCCGGTCCAGTTATAAATGTCTAGGGTAAGGTTTTTGGCAACGAAGTCCATGTAATCGAAATTTTTGAACATAATGGATACGCTCCCCCCTCCCAGATCGATGATCGAGTCGGCGCTCAAGGTTAAGTTATCCACCACTCCGCTGTAGGTTCCGCTAAAGGCTAGCCCGGACTCGGTTGCGCTGGTGCTGTTGAGCGTCACGGACTTGTTGTTGATGGCGTTGTCGGCACTGACGAGGAGCGTGCCGCCGGTAACTTGAATGGTGTTGTTCGAGCCGAGGGCACCTGGGGCAGCGGCTTCTAGGGTTCCAGAGTTAACCACGGTCGCGCCGGAGTAGGTGTTGTTGCCCGATAGGGTTAGATTGCCGGCACCGTTTTTGGTCACTCCGCCGGTGCCGTTGATGGTGTTCGAGATCGTGAGGGTTTCTCCGCTGGCTACATCGAACACGGCATTGTTCACCGTGATTCCGCCGCTGAGGGTCAGCGTTTTGTTCGCCGAGACATTGTAGATCGACATTGCGTTGGCGATCGTGCCGGTGGTGTCGAGTTTCAGGAGCGAGGAGGTGCTGGATTGCGTGATGGTGCCACTTCCAGCGGCGGCGGTGTTTCCGATGACCAGCGTGCCAGCGTTGAGCGTGGTGCCGCCGGAGTAGTTGCTGGCGCCGGTGAGAATGAGGGTGCCGTTGCCGTTTTTGGTGAGACCGAATCCCGAACCGGAAATGACGCCCCCAACCGTAAAATTGCCCGCATTGACCGTGACGGTGCGTGAGGCGTTCATGGCGACAGCGCCGGTTCCCATATTCAGGTCGCGGGTGCCGCCAAACGAGAAGTTGCCGTTCCAACTTTGGGTGTTGTTGTTGGCGAGGGTAATCGTGGCATTGCTGGTGTTATCAAGCGTTCCAGAGACGATGGTGAGGGCGGATGTGCCTAGGGCGGTGGCGTTGTTCAGCACGATCGTGCCGTTGTTAAGGGTTGTGGTTCCCCCGAAGCTATTGGCCGCATTGAGCACGAGTGCGCCTACACCATTTTTGGTTATCCCGAGTGTGCGGGATGCATAGTTGTATACCGCCGCATTGATAGTCGTCGTGCCGCTCTGGATATCGAAGTTGTCGGAACCTGCTTTATTGTTTTCCAGACTGACTCGATTATTGATCGTGTTATTCCCATTAGCGACCCAACCCTGCGCTAGGAAATGACCGCTAGAATTTCCGTTGATTGTGCCGTTGTTCAGCACAATTCCAGTGACAGAACTGGAACCGGTCTCAATGAATAAAGCTCCCACATCAAGCGCTCCACCATTGAGGGTAATGGTTTTCCCGTTCGCTAACGCATACTGCGCTCCTGCAATGAGCGTCGCGCCCGAGTTTACGGTGAAATCGGCATTCAGCGCACCGCCACTGACTAACACCGTGCCATTATTAATCGTAACAGCACCGCTCATGGTTTTACTCGCTCCGGAGAGCGTGAGTGTGCTGGAGCCGTCCTTGGTTAGGGCACCATTGCCAGAGAGCGCTCCGGAGAGAGTTTGATTGTTTGTGCCAGAGTAAACTAAGGCGCTGGTGGGCCCATTGATCGTGATGTTGCCCGAGTAGCTGCCGCCGCCAAGACGAGCGGATGATCCGATTTGGAGCGTGCCGGCGTTAATGGTGGTCGCTCCGGTGAAGGTATTGTTGCCGTTGAGAGCGAGCGTTCCGGAGCCGTTTTTGGTGATTCCAAAGCCCGTCCCGGAAACCACACCTCCCACCGTGAGAGTGCCTGCACTCGCCGTAATCGTGCGGTTTGCATTCATCGTAACCGCGCCGGTGCCGAGATTCAGATTGTTTGTGCCCGTAAATGAAAAGTCGCCGTTCCAGTTTTGCGCGTTGTTATTGAGTGTGACCCCCGACACCGTGGAGTCGAGCGTGCCGCTCGTGATGGTGAGTGTGCCGTTGCCGAGGGCCGAGGCGTTATTGATATTCAATTTCCCCGCAGCGAGCGTGGTGCCGCCGGAGTAGGTGTTGTTGCCGGAAAGAGTGAGTGCGTTGGCCCCCTGTTTGGTCAGCGAGCCCGCGCCTGAGATTGGCCCGCCGATGACAATCATGCCCGAGTCTGCCGAGATCGTTTGATTGGAGGCAAAGCTCAACGCGAGATCGATTGTCTGTGTGCCGCTGGATGTGTTGGTGATGCCCGAGCCGATCGCCATGGCGGATGCGGCATCGTAGCCCGCCGAGCCAGAGTTGGCCTGCAGCGTGTAGGCTCCTGTTCCGCTGAAGAGGATCGTGCCAACCGAGCTGAGGTTTCCTGAAAGGATATTGTTCGTTGCTGTGCCGCCGGCCCCGGCAAAGGTTGCGTTGGCGCCAGAGGTGATCCCCGGACTGAATCCGGTAGACCAATTTCCGGAGGCTCCATTCCAAGTCGGAGTTGTCGCAGCGTAAGTATAAGTGAGTCGAAGAGCGCTGCCAGTATCCGAGAGTGCCCATGAGGAGTCGGGGGTAACGGAACCGCCGAAGGCCGAAGTGTCGAAAGCGAATTTATCGGCTGAGAAACCGCTGAGGCTACCATAGGTGATGATGTCCCATGTCTGGCCGCTGCTTGTGTAGTCCCAGTTGGTCGGTGTGCCAGAAGAAGCAATCGCGATGGTGAATTTCGACCCAGAGGTAGCCCCGATCGTCAGGAGTCCGCTGGAAACAAGGCGATCCCAGCCGGTGCCCGCCGCCCCGGTGGCATTCGACATATCCCAAGTGTAGGTGCCGTTGCTGTTAAGACTGAGGCCTGCCACGGTGAGAGAGCCGACGGAGTTTGCAGAGGCTCCAGGGGCGATTTTGCCGCCGCTGTTGACTGTGGTGGAGCCAAGGGAGGTGGCGCTCAACAACGAGCCCCCGCTGTTGATCGTGATGGCGCTGGCAGTGTTTGTGCCAGAGACAACGAGCGTTCCGGCGTTGATGGTGGTCGCACCGTTGTAGGTATTCGCTCCCGAGAGCGTAAGCGTGCTGGAGGCATTGTGGGTAAGGGCTCCGGTGCCACTGACCACACCGGAGAGGGTTTGGGCATTCGTGCCAGAGTAGATGAAGGTGCCATTGTTGGAGATATTCATGGCGTAGCTGCCTGCACCGAGGCGTCCTGCCGCACCGATTTCCAGCGTGCCGGCGTTAATTGTGGTTGCTCCAGTGTAAGTATTGTTATTGGTAAGCGTGAGGGTGCCCGTGCCGTTATGGGTCAGGGCGCCATTGCCGCTGATGACGCCTCCGAGGATTTGGTTGCTCGTGCCAGAGTATAAAAAGCTACTGGTGAGGCCATTGATGGCGATGGTGCTACTGTAGTTTCCAGCGCCAAGGCGACCAGAGGCTCCGATTTGCAAGGTGCCGGCATTGATGGTGGTGGTGGCACCGTAGGTGTTGTTGCCATTCAGGATGAGGGTGCCGTTGCCGTTTTTTGTTAGAAACCCGCCAGAATAAAACGCACCATTAAATTGGGTCCAGGCGTTGTTGATTATGAAGGTGGTATTGAGGTTTTGACCGTTGCTGCTGCCATAACCTCCCGCAAAAGTCAGATTTCCGGTTCCTGCCGAGCCAAAAGTCAAAGAGTTTCCCGCGTTGTTGCTCCGTGTAAGACCATTGGCAAGATAACGGTCCGTTGCATTCGAGCTGCGAAATGTAGCTATAAAGCCGTTGGGAGTTACGATGGTGCCAGTTCCAAAGGCATAATCGGATCCTGCAATGAAAGTGCCCTCGAGTGGGTTGAAGCTGCCAGACCAGCCGCTGTTGTTTCCAGAAAATGTCCATGTTTTGTATAAAACAACCGACAAGGCACCAGATCCGCTGATAGTGCCTGCAAATGTGCTGTCATTGGCGAGAGTCAGACCCGCATTGAGACGCAATACACCGGAGCCGCTGAGCGTGTTGATCGTATCGGCCACGCCGACGGTGTAATTGCCCCCGCTGTTAACGGTGACGTTAACGGAATCGGCGAATGTCCCGCTGCCCGATGTGGCAATCGTGCCGGCATTCACCACGACATTCCCGGTAAAGGTGTTCGCCCCGGAGAGGGTGAGTGTGCCAGTGCCGTTTTTGGTGAGTCCTGCGGAGCCGGCGAGGACGGAGGAGATGGTGTCGGCGGTGTTGTTCGTCGTGATGGTAGGAGTGGTGCCGCCGAGGGTGATGGTGCCGCCGGAGAGGGTGATGTTTCCCGAGGCGGAGCCGAAGGTGAGGGAGTTGGCGGCGACCGTGCCGGAGACGGTGATCGTGCCTGCGGCGAGCCCGGCCGAGGCGGTGCCGAAATTTAGGGCGTCCGTGGTCGTGGTGTTTGTGGTTCCCGACATCACATCCGTTCCTGCCGAGGAGGCACTCCAGCCTTGAGTGGAATTGTTGGTCGTCGGGGCCGCCCAGGTGCCCTGCGCCGTGCCAAAGCCGGCGGTGGAGTCATTCGAATCCCAATAGAGCTGGGCGTGCGCGTGGGGCAGCGAAGTTTTGGCGAGAAAAATGAAAACTATCGCGAAGGTGAATCGTCTGGCGAAGGCCTTTAATACTGGCTCTAGGGTCGGCATGGGGAGTGCGGGAGGGTTAGGGTTTGGCGGGATTGGTGAGGATAGATCGGGTCTAATTATGGAAATTATCCTGCAAACCGAAAAATTTGTCATGTCCGCCAAATGACATACAAAGCGCTAGATAAGAACGGCGTTAGAATCTGACTGATGCTTGACGGCTACTGGGAGTTTTTAGCGCTTACAAGAAGGCCGGGAAGAGACCGGGGACCGGAAAGCGGAACACGTGCCAGCGGGCGCTGGCCGGGCAGCCTGCCGAAGGCAGCCCGAAGGGCGACATGAGCGGGAGCGAAGGAGGCAACGCGCAGACACGGAGATCGGAAAGTGGCGGAATTTTGAAAAAATTTCGAGGGCGGTGTGACGGAGGCCTCAAGGAGGGTGGCCGTCCCCGACCACCGGCATAGAACGATGTGGGCGGGACGCCCACTCTCCTTGGTTTTCTATTCGCGCTCATCTTCTGGCATTCGCGGGCAGCCATCGAAAGCCGTTTCGGCTTCCGCTACGGGGGACTGCCGCAGCTACAACTGATTCCTCCTTAGTGTTCTGGGAATAGGTTTTAGCTCAGAGCTCCCCGTGGTATTTGGCAGCCGCTTGGGCACGGGAGTGGACTTGCAGTTTCTTGTAAATCCGGCCGGTGAGGGTGCGGACGGTGCCGAGGCCGATGTGCAGCTCTTCGGCGATTTCCTTCAAGAGACTGCCTTTGGCAAGCAGGGAAAGGATTTCGGATTCACGGGCCGAGAGGCTTTTTAAGTCCTCGGAATTTGATTCCGTGTCGGGGTGCCGAATGCTTTTCATCATGCGTGGAGTCCTGTCCCGTGCCTTGAAGGCTGGGCTATTTGGAAGTGGTTCGCTGATCCGAGCCGATCTTCAGGCGGATCGATTGGGGTTTGCCCCATTGACGCCCTTCGATATCGACGCGCCAGAGGTTTTCCCCGAGCGACTCGACGGCTTGGATTTTGCAGTTTTCAGCGCCTTCGGCTGCGAGCGGCTTGGTGCTGTGGAAGATGAGGTTGCCATTCTGCGCACCGGCATCGGTGAAGAGAACCTCGAGCTGCTTCGGCGAAGTGCGGATGTCCTGAATCTCGGTAGCTCCGATGGAGAGGTGGAGATTCGAGCCGACGAGAACGGGATTTTCCGAATTCAACGGCGTGAATCGCAGGAGCGCGGAGGACAGGGTCGCGAGCGGGGCGCTCGTGTAGGTGTCTTTTGCGCGGGCGATGACTTTGTTTTCCCAAAAGTCAAAAACGGCGCATTCGACGCCCGGGGGAAGTCCGGCGGCCGCGAAATCCAGCGTGATGGCTTTTGGGTTCTCGCCGGGGTTGAAGAGGTTCCACACGGCGAAGTCGCCGTAGGGGCGGGCGGCGGAGAAGCCGAAGATCGAGTTTTCCGCCAAACGGCCGAGGGTGAGGAGCCGGGCTGGCTCGGAGCTGGAGGGGCGCATGATCTCGGAGTTGCGCCAAACGGCTTTGCAATCCTCGGCGTCGAGGGGTTCGCTGTTCATCGCGGTGCCGCCGACGAGGGTGACGATGTTGTGCCAAGTGCGCCACATGCCTTCGCCTTGGTGCGTGTAGCCGACGGTGCGGCTGGTGAGCTTCGGCGCGAGGTAGGAGCAATCGGGGTCGTTGGCCCACCAGACTTTGTCATAGATCTGGAAGCGCAGGACGGATTTCAGGCATTTGTCGAAGTGGCCCGGGTGGGCGTCGGGGCCGACGCGGGCGGCATCAACATAGCCGATCACGCCACGGGTGGGCTGACCGAGGCAGGAGAGGATGTAAATTTCCTCGCCAGCCGCTTCCCGATAGAGGGCGTAGAGCTCCCGGAAAATTTGGAGGCTCGTTTTCGAAGGATCGGTGAATTGTGATCCAATGCCGTTGAAATCGATTTTGATGTAGCCGTAGCCATTTTTGCGCGCGTCGCTGATGATGTTGTGGAGAAACTTCTGTGACTCCGGATGGTCGGGCACGATCCAGTTCGACCCATCGGGATGGAAGGGATTCGGATTCGCAAAACTCTCGATGCCCTGGGCGTTTTTCTGCATAGCCTCGGGGTTGGCTTTTTTGAAGGGATGGTTGGGATTCATCATCAGGGGTGCGAACCAAACACCGGGCACCCAACCCTTGGCGCGGATGTCCTCGGCCAGCTTGGCCAGGCCCGAAGGGAACTTCTTACCGCCGCGCCAGTCGCCATCCATGACCTGGTAGCCGTCATCGAGTTGCAGGACGCCTTTGCCGAAAACATTCGGGTTGTTGGCGAGGACCCCGAGAACATCACGCGTGTGGGTCTCGTCGATGTTCGTGGTGCGGGAATACCAACTGCACCAGCCATAAACCCGCTCGCGGTGGAGTCTCGCACCGTGGGTGGCAGCGACCCAGCGGGTCCAGATTTTCGAGGCGGTTTCCGGTGACTCGAAGCAAATCATCATGGGCTCGCCCCGGCGGCTTTGTCCGGCTTTGACGAGAACGCCATCCATGTTGGCCGAGGACTTGATGCCCCCATCTTTGATATCGAGATCGGTGAAGGCCTCCGGGGGACCCGTCGGTCCGATCAAAAACCCGGTGCCATTGGGCTCATAGACCATGGCGGCTTCGCGGAGGGTGCGGTTCATCGATTGGAACGGCTCCGCCGGGGCGCTCTCCATCAATGGCGTCACGAGCCATTTCTCCGGAGAATCCAGCTGAATGCGGCCACCGGCCATGGTGTTGATCGACTCGACCCGGTAGAGCTGCGCATCGCGGTCGCTGTGGTTGTGGAAAACCCCCTCCACGGCGATCGCTTGGATGTCGCGGAGAACCTTCAGGGTAATCGTGTAGGAGAATTTCTTCTGCACATCGCCGTAGGTGGCCGAAGTGGCCTCGGCCATGCCCATCGGGGTTTCCACGGTTGTCCAGCCCGTGCCGGAGAGAAGCGGAGTGCGGTCGCTCGAAAGGGTCTCGCGCGTGCCATCGACTTTGAAGATCACGCCGGTTCCGAAGACGAGTTCGTCGATTCCGGGGGCTTCGACGGCGATGCTTTTATGATCCGGGGAAAACCGGGCAAGCCGTGAAGATTTGCCATCGTCCTCGTCGGCAAAAGCACTGGAGACGGCGAGCGAAAGCGCACCTATCGCGGCGGCTTTCAGGAATGTTTTGGCGTATCGGGAGCAGTTGGTTGGTTTCATGGTGATTCTATTTATTATATGTTTCATTATCATTAGTTTATTACTCATCATTTAGCCCTGTTTTTTGCCAACGAGATCGTTTTCGATTTCCTCGAGCGACTTGCCTTTGGTTTCAGGCAGGTTGCTTAGAACGAAAAAGAACCCTGCGATGCAGATACCGCCGTAAACCCAGAAGGTTCCGGAGGCTCCGAGCGCCTTGTTCAGGTAGGGAAAGGTGTAGGTGAGGACGAAGCAGGCCACCCAGAGCGCCACGACGGCGACCGACATGGCCGCGCCGCGGATGCGGTTGGGGAAGATCTCCGCGATGACGACCCAGACGACCGGCGCGAGGGACATCGAGTAGCAACCGATGGCGGCGAGGACGAGGAGAAGAACGGGCAGGCCCTGGACTCCCGAGGCGTAGCAATACCCGAGCGCCCCGTAGATGACGGCGAGGCCGATCGACCCGAACAGCATGAGAGGACGACGCCCCATGCGATCCACCGTGGCCAAGGCCACAAAGGTGAAGACCAGATTTACCGATCCGGTCCAAGCGATATTCGCGAGCACATCGGAAATGTCGTAACCGGCGGCGCGGAAGATTTCCTCGGCGTAGTTGAAGACGACATTGATGCCGCACCATTGCTGGAAGACGGCGAGCGTGATGCCGAGCACGAGGATGCGTGCCATGCCGGAGGAGAAAACCTCGCGGAGGCCGGACTGCGAGGACTTTTCGGAGTCGAGGGCGGAGCGGATTTCCGAGACGGCGGCGGCGGCGTATTCGGCCCCACCGATGCGGGCGAGGGTCTTTTCGGCCTCGGAAGTGCGCGCCCGCTGCAAAAGCCAGCGCGGGCTTTCCGGAACGAGGAGCATTCCGATGAAAAAGAGGACGGAAGGAATGGCTGTGAGCGCGAACATCCAACGCCAGCCCAACTGCCCGAACCACGAGTTGCGAATGAACTCGTCCTTTGCAGCCGCCGTGGCATCGGCTCCCAGGGCGGTTTCGATCGAGGTGCCGAGATCGCGGACGAGCCACCAATTGATCAACTGCGCGAGGAGGATTCCGACGACGATTGTGAGTTGGTTGATCGAAACCAGCGTGCCGCGCATCCGGGCGGGAGCGACCTCGGAGATATACATCGGCGAGAGGCTCGAGGCCAAGCCGATGGCGATGCCTCCGAAGATGCGCCAGAGGATGAACGAGGTGAAGGTGTCGGCGAGGCCGTTTCCGATGGAAGTGACGGCAAAAAGAAGCGCGGCCAGCGTGAGGAGCGGCTTGCGGCCAAAGCGGTCGCTGAGAGCGCCAGCCCCCATCGCGCCGACGAGGCAGCCGATGAGCGCGCAACTGTTGGCCCATCCAATTTGCGCCTCGGTGGTGAGGTGGAAGTAGCGCTCGAAAAAGGGCTTCGCGCCGCCGATGACGACCCAGTCCCAACCAAAGAGAAGACCGCCCATCGCGGCCACGATCGAGATCAGCCAGATGTAGCCGGTGTTGAGTTTTTCAGGAACGCCCGGAGTCGAGGGCGCGGGGGTTGAGGAGCCTGTGATCATGGGATTTTAGCGGGGGTTGAGGTTTTGGTTGGCGAGTTGCTGGAGGTGACGCATCTGGGATTTTTTGGATTCCTGGATGTCCTCTTCGAAAACGAGAAGGTTCGGGAGCGAGGTGGCGAAGTAGTCAATGCGGGCGGGAATCCCCAATTCCGCTTCGGCATGGGCGACCATGGCTTCAAGGACGGAGCTGGCGTCAGCCTCGCGCCCGAGCTCGCGCAGAGCGAGGGCCTTGAAAACGGTCAGCTCGGAAAATGCCGTCACCGCCATGCCTTGGAAGTCGCCCGACTCGGCGGCGGCGGCTTCGAATTTCGCGACGGCCTCTTGCTCGCGACCGAGTGCACGAAGGGCCTTGCCTTGCCAGAAAGTCACATCGGCCTTGGCTTGTAGCAGGTGGTATTTCTCGCCGAGGCGATCGGGGGTTTCCATGGCGAGGTTGAAATGCTCGAAGGCTTTCCCGGCATCGCCGCTCGTCAGCGCCGCTTGTCCCAAGAGGAGACGGGCGGTGGTGTATTGGCGGAGCACCTTGCCTTCCCCACCCTCCCAGGGGTGGAAACTCCGGGAAGTCAGGAGATCGAGCGCCTTCTGCGGTTGGCCGGTTTCGTTGTAGAGCGCGGCGAGTTCGACCGTGGCGTCGTCGCGATCCAGCACGAGCGCGAGGCGGCTTTCGAGAAACGAGAGACGATCCGTCGCGCTATCGCCGAGTTTGGCGCGGAGTTGAACGAATTCCGAAACCAATCGGGAATCGGCGGGATCGCAGGCGAGGGCTTTTTCGTAGCTCGCTCGGGCGGCGGCGGCATCGCGTCGGGCGTTCCAATACGCGATGCCGAGGTTGCGGTGCGCGGTGGCGAATGCCTCATCTGCCGTGCGGGCTTTTTCCCATGCGGCAATGGCTTCGAGGTGGCGCTTTTTGTCGAAGAGGAAATTTCCAAGCCCATAGGCGGCGTTGCGGTCGGGGCCGGGTTGCGCGAGCGCCCATTGCAGAGTGGCAACCTCGTGGAGTCGCGAGGGGAAAAAGTAATTCGACGGCAAGCCCCGCGCGGCGCGGAGGGATTGCGCGGATTTTTCCGTTTCCCCAAGAAGCGCCTGAATCCATGCCAACGCGTAGTGCGTCGAGGCGGAGCGCTCGAGTGGGTTCGGAACGACGAC
>JBDKIG010000029.1:0-18182 GCA_039797215.1 Verrucomicrobiota bacterium
GAGGCCGCCCTCAAAATCATGCGAGCCCGGTTGCTTGAGGACAAACGCCGCGAGGAGGAGGAGAAATATTCTGCCCATCGGCGCAGCCTCATCGGCGGCGGGGGACGCGAGGAAAAAATCCGCACCTACAATTTCGCCGAGAACCGAGTGACCGATCACCGGATCAAGCTCTCGCTCTACTCGCTCGATCGAGTCCTAGAGGGCAATTTGGCGGAGTTAACCGATGCGCTGCAAGCGAGCGACATCGAACAACGCCTCAAGGATTCGGGGATCTCGTGAGGTGGCGCGGCCCTGATTTTCATCATCACAAATGGCTTGCCCGCTCCCAATGCGTGCGCCATCGTCGCTCGGCCTGCGGGGCCTTGTTATGAGCTCAGAAGATCAACCTCAGAACCTTTCCGGTTTGGAAATGGATTTGATGAAAAGTTTCCAACCCTCTTGGGTGAAGGAATCCTCGAGCTCGCAAAAAATCTCACGGTTTTCCGAGGATGGCGCAAGAGGTGGGCGTGACGAGCGTTTCGCTGATGATGGCGATGACTCCGACTCGCGCCATCGCCGCAAGCCCCCGAAGAGCCAGCGCATTCACCGTCCCCACGGCGGAGATCATCGCAACAAACCCCAGGGCCCAGGCGGCGACAAGCCTCCCGGCCCGTTTGGAAAAAAGCCGCCATTCCGCAAGGACGGTCCGCGCGCTCCCCGTCCCGACCGGCCGCCTGCCGAGCCGGTTCACCGCGTTCCCGAGATTCAAGGCTGGGAGTTAAAATTTCTTCCCGAGCCGCGTGGCGTGGAGGGTTTGATCAAACAGATCAAGACAACGGCGAAGGCTTACGCACTCTTTGAACTCGCCCGTCTCGTTCTCGAAAAATCCCCCCGCTACCTGATCGAGTTTCGTCGCAAGGACGGCCCCGCCTTTTTCCAATGCGTGAAGGACGGCACGCTGTGGCTGAACCGCACCGACGCCGCGAAGTGGATTCTTCAATCGCATCTCGACTCGTTCTACCGGCGCGAAAGCGTCGAGGTCGAGGCACCGAAGGGCCAGTATCCCGTCATCGCCCAATGCGGCATGAGCGGGGTTTTTCTTGGGCCGCCAAACCACCACGACTACCAGATGTGCATTCGCCGGATTCATTCCGAGCGCTACGCGAATGTGCCGTTCGATATTTACAAGACCCGCATCCGCATGCTCCGCGACGAGGAGTCGATCAACAAATGGAAGCAGGAGCAGAGCACGCGCGAGGTTTTCCATCCACTCGCCGCGCCCGAAAGCACCGAGACTCCCGCGCTCGCTAATCTCGCCGAGGTCGAGGAGCATTTTCTGAAAAACCTCGCCGATGGGGAGATTTTGGAACCCGGCGAAAATTTCACCGTTCCCGGCTCGGCGGCGGTGAACGACTCTGCGCCTGCCGTGATCGAATTCACCCGCCGCGAACTCGACAACCTCATCCGCTTCCCCTTGCCCGTCGCTCACCTTCTCGGGCAGGAATTCAACAAAGCCGGACTCCAGATTTTCAAGGCCCACGAAAACATCACCTATGTCTCGGTCGCGCGTCCCCGGCCGCTCGACCGCGTCGCAAGCCCCGTCTCAGCGAGCCTCTCGGCCATCCTCGATTATCTCGAGAGCCATCCCACCGAGCCCCGAGCCAAGCAATGGCAGGCGCTGCTGGCCCAAGTCGTCGTCCCCGAGGAGGCAGACCCCGCCGCGCGCGAGACGGCGTTGTTGAGGGATTTTTATTGGCTTCTCCACCAAGGCCATGTCGTGGACTACGCCGTGAAGGGCCTCGAAATTCCGCGCCGCCAACCGGCCAAGCCCCCAACTCCGCCGAAGCCGAAGTCCAAGCCCGCAGCTGCCGTCGTGGAGCCGCCACCAGCCCCTGCCACGGAAGCCCAATCGCTGACGCCCGCCGATACGCCTGCAACGGAAAACCCGGCTCCACAGACGGAGGAATAGGATTTGGCTGGGGCGTTTTTAGTGGTTTGCAAAGATTTTTGATTGCAGATGAAAAAAACCAGAGCCATCTTCCAACCTCTTACCCCATTCAAGAACATGATGAATTATCGCTTCCTCTTAATCCCCCGGCTTTTCGTAGCACTTCTCGTTGCGCCGATTTGCCTCTCTGGAGTTTTTGCTCAGGAATCCGATTCCGGCCAAGCTGATGAAGGCACATCCAGCGACCGCAAGCCGGGCATTACGGTCATCGTCGAGGTCACCGGAGCAGTTCAAATCATCGACAAGCCCGGAGCTGGCCCCCAGCCAGCTGAAAAGGGCCAAGTAGTTCCAGTGGGAGCCACTCTCGTTACCGGTCCAGATGGTCGAGTTGATTTAGCTCTCTCCAATGGAGCTTTCTTCCAAATTCAAGAAAACTCCCGTTTTTCCATCGGACAATTCGAGCAAGACGCCTATGAGTTTGTGTTTGCCAATAGCGAGGCAGTCCGTCGTCGCGATGTCGAGAAGATGGGCGAGGACAAGGCCGCCATGGTGACAATGGATGCCAGTGAGGATGCGTGGAATGAAATGCCATTGGAGCCAACGGGTTCGGCAGCCAAGTTTTCTCTCGATTATGGAACCATGATTGGCGAATCGAAAAAATTGCGCCCTGGATCAAGCATGGAAATCTCAACTCCAATCGGCTCCGCAGGAATTCGTGGAACCATCTGGAGAATAACAATCCAGCCCATTGGAGCTCCTGGTTCGAATACATTTCGTGGCACCCTCGATGTTTCAAGGGGGCTCGTGGTATTTTCAGACCTCCAAGGTAGTAGAGCAATTGATGTAGCTGGAGGTTTTACAATGCGGATAGATGTAAATGTGCAAGCAGGTCAGATGCAGGTTATTGCTGTAAACACATCACCACTTAGCGCTGAACGGACTATTTACTTGGAGAGCACGGCGAAAAATATTCAAGGCATTCAAACCGCATTTCAAGCTGTTAAAGGCACTCCTGCAGAATTCAGTATAATCATCGATAATTCCCCCGATTCCGGAGAAAATAACGCCGACAACGAAGGGGATACGACTCAACCCAGAGTTGAGCCCGGCGGAAATGCAGATGGAAACTTTCCCCCTCCTCCCCCAAGACCAACAGCAACCCCTACTCCTGCTCCGACAGCGCCTCCTGCTCCAACAGCAACCCCTACTCCGAGCCCGACTCTGACTCCAAAACCGAGTAACGGCTAATCTCTCGTATTTTTCGGCTCCCCGATGTCCTCGTTCCAAAGCTCGGGCTTGGTTTTGATAAAATCCTCCATCATGGCGATGCACTCGGGGTTTTGGCGGATGTCGAGTTCTAGGCCCTGCGTGCGGAGGTGGGATTCGGGGCCTTGGAAGGTTTTGTTTTCGCCGATGACGACTTTCGGGATGCCGTAGAGTTGGATCGCGCCGCTGCACATCGGGCAGGGGGAGAGGGTGGAGTAGATGGTGCAACGGCGGTAAACGGCGGCGGGGAGTCGGCCGGCATTCTCAAGGCAGTTCATCTCGGCGTGGTGGATCACGCTGCCATCCTGCACACGGCGGTTGTGTCCGCGTCCGATGATTTGGACATCGAGCACGAGCACGGAGCCGATGGGAATACCGCCTTCGGCGAGGCCTTGGCGGGCTTCTTCAATGGCCGCTTCGAGAAAGGGGTCGGGGTCGATCACAAGGTGGCGTCAGGTTTGGAGATAGACGACGTGGGTTTGGAGGAATTCGTGGAGGCCGTGTTTGCCGTCGGCACCGCCGATGCCGGATTTTCGCCAACCGGCGTGGTAGCCCTGCATGGCCTCGAAGTGCTCGCGGTTGATGTAGGTCTCGCCGAAGTGGATTTCGCGGCAGGCTTTCATGGCGGAGTTCAAATCGCGTGTGTAGATCGAGGAGGTGAGGCCGTAATCCGAGTCGTTCGCCATCGCGACGGCTTCTTCGAGGCTGGAAATGGAGACCACTGGCGCGACGGGTCCGAAGATTTCGCGTTGGATGATGTCCATGTCGTGGCGGCAGTCGGCGAGGACGGTGGGTTGGTAAAAATGTCCGCCAGGCGAGACATCAGCCCGGGCTCCGCCAGTGACAACCTGCGCGCCTTGGGCGACGGCGCCGCGAACGAGATCGTCGACTTTGTCGAGGCCGGTCTTGTTGATGAGTGGGCCGTAATCCACGCCGGGATCGGCGAGAGGATTTCCGCAGCGGGCGGAGGACATGGCGGCGGCGAGCTTTTCGGTGAACTCGGCGGCGACTTTTTCGTGGACATAAACGCGCTCGGCGCAGTTGCAGACTTGGCCGCTGTTGATGAGGCGCGAGCTTTTGACGGCCTTCACGGCGAGGTCGATATCGGCATCAGCGAGCATGATGGCGGGAGCTTTTCCGCCGAGTTCGAGGTTCACCTTCGTGATGTTTTTTGCGGCGGAGGCCATGATGCGTGAGCCGGTGGCGACGCTGCCGGTGAAGCTGATGAGGCCGATGCGGGGGCTTTCGGCAAGGGCCTGGCCCACGCCAGCGCCATGGCCCGAGAGGATATTCACGAGTCCGGGCGGGAGGTCGGTCTGGCTCAGAATCTGGGCAAACTCAAACGCGTTGTTCGGCGTTTCCTCGCTGGATTTGAGAACGATGGCATTTCCGCAAACAAGGGCGGGGGCCATTTTGCGGGCGATGAGGAAGAACGGAAAATTCCACGGCAGGATTCCGCCCACGACACCGATGGGCTCGCGGAAGAGGAAAATGGTTTCGCCGGGTCGGTCGCTGGGAATGATCTCTCCCTCGATGCGGCGGGCCCATTCGGCCATGTAGTCGATGTAGTCGGCGGTGAAGTTTACCTCCACCTCGGCGAGGCCGAGCGTTTTGCCCTGCTCTTCGACGATGACGCGGGCAATCGGCTTCACATTCTCGCGGAGCTTCGCTGAGATTTGGCGGAGGAGGTTGGCGCGTTCGATAGCCGGGCGCTTCGCCCAAGCGGGCTGGGCGGCGTGTGCGGCGTCGAGTGCCCTTTCAAGGTCGGCGGCGGTGGATTCCGGAACGCGCGAGATAACCTCGCCGGTGGAGGGGTTGAGGACTTCGATGGCGCCATCGCCAGTGGAGGGAATGAATCGGCCGTTGATGTAATTCTGGTAGGTTTTCATATGGGTGGTCGGGGAATGGGTTCGATAGATGCCAATAGTTTTTTCCCAGAGCGGGGCCAAGCTTTTAGAAACAAACAGAAAAATCTTGAGCTGGCTGCAAGGGGAGAAGGATAAAGAACCTCCACCCGCGATTTCTTCAACGACTCATCGATCATGAAAATCCCCATCACCCTACTTCTTGCGGTCGGTCTGTTTTTTTCCAACTTCTCGTGGGCGGGTGAGAAAACCATCGAACCGGCCGGCACTCGCCCGAACATTCTTTTTATTCTGACGGATGATCAGGGCTATGGGGACTGGAAATGCACGGGCCATCCGTTGTTGGTGACTCCGAATGTCGATCGACTCGCAGCCGAGAGTGTGCGGTTGGAGAATTTCCAAGTGAGTGCTTCGTGCTCTCCCACGCGGGCGGCGCTGCTGACCGGCATGCATGAATTTCGAAACGGAGTTACGCACACGCAAACCCCACGCGATCAATTATGGAAAGAAGCAACTACACTGCCCGAACTCCTCGCCTCGGCAGGTTACCGGACCGGCTTCATCGGAAAATGGCATCTTGGCAATGAGAGGGGTTACGCCCCGCAAGACCGCGGATTTCAATGGTGCTCCACAAATCGGGATGGCCCGCGCGAGCACTTCGATCCGGACATGGTGCGAAACTGCAAGCGTGAGAAAGTGAAGGGCTACCGCGAGGATATTTATTTTGATGATGCGATGAAATTCATCACCGAGAGCGGGGACCAACCATTCTTCGCCTACCTCTCGACCTACTCACCGCACGATCCGCTTGCAGCGCCCGAGGAATTCGTCGCGCCGTTTCGCGGGAAAGTTCCCGAGCAGCAAGCCCAATACCTCGGGATGGTTGCGAACCTCGACTACAACATCGGTCGCATCATGGCCTTTCTGAAGGAAAAGGGCCTCGACGAAAAAACCATCGTCGTCCTCATGTCCGACAACGGCGGAACCTGGGGGTTGGATGTCTACAACGCCAATATGCGCGGCTGCAAAGCTACCTCTTGGGAAGGGGGCACGCGTGTCTTTTCCTTCTGGCGTTGGTCAGGACACTGGCCGCCCCACCAGGTCGAAAATCTCACCGCGCATCTCGATGTGCTTCCGACACTCTGCGAACTTTCCGGAGCCAAAATTCCGGAAAAACTCCAAGGCAAACTCGAGGGCTATAGCCTCCTGCCGCTCCTCGAATCCAAAAAACCCATCGCCTGGCACGAAGACCGCCTGCTTTTCCAGCATGTGGCTCGCTGGCCGAGCGGTCTCGCAGCCGAGCACAAATACGCCATGGCCGGTGTGCGGCAGGGCCATTACCTCCTCGTTTGCAGCCGCCCCTGCGACAGCCCGAAATGCTCGAACGAGAACTATGGTTTTCAATGTTCCACTTTACGAAGTGTCATCGCCGGCGGCAAAGAGGCCACCTACACGGCCGACAACGCCGCTTTTCACTGGGGCGTTTCCGAGCCCGGATGCTGGAGTCTTTTCCATTTGAAAAAAGACCCCGCCTGCAAAAAAGACCTCGCCAAGTCCGAGTCTGCCCGTGCCGCTTCGATGGCTGCAGCCTACGACAAATGGTGGGACGATGTTTATCCAGTAATGATCGAGCGCGGCGGCGATCTCGAAATGAAGTGGGATAAAAAACTCTTCGAGAAAAAACCCCCGGCAAAGTCCAAGGAAACCGAAGATTCGAAAGCGGAGAAAGAGCCCCTCGGCGAAAAGAATCTCAACTCCTGACCGGACTAGTTTTTCTTCAGAGCCACTTGGAATCCATTGGCCGCGACCTGCGCGAGGTCTTTCTCTGCGAATCCCAACTCGCCGGCGAGGAATTCGTATTCGTCCTCTATCGAGTTGCCGAAGCTGATCGGGTCGTCTGTGCTCACCGTGCAAACCACGCCAGCGTCGAGCAATTGCTTGATGGGATGCTCGCCGGGGGAGGGGACGACGCGGAGCTTCACATTGCTGATCGGGCAGACATCGAGGGCAATGCCTCGGTCCCGCAACATCGCTAAAACCTCGGGATCCTCGATGCAGCGAATGCCATGCTGGATGCGCTGCGCGCCGAGTTTTTCGACTGCGTAACGCACGAACCACGCACCGCAGAATTCGCCGGCGTGGGCTTTGGTGAATTTCCCGGCGTCCCGTGCGCGGCGCCAATAATCCGGCGCCCAGTCGCCCATCGGCGTGTCCTCAGTGCCATGAAGATCGATTCCGTCGAGTTTTTGCCAGCGAAGCGCGGACTCGAGAACGGGTCCCATTTTTTCCGTGTATCCGTCGTGGTGAATGCCGAGAAAAATCCGGACCTCGAGCCCCTCGGGAACGGCTGCACGGATGGCGTCGCAGACCTCGCGTCCATCGAGATTCATGAAGTCGATGCAACCCGATGCAAAACTCGTTTCGACATAGCGGACATTCCGGCGGAGGTGGTCTTCGAAAACAGCTTTGGCGCAGGCGTGGTAGCGCTCCGCACTGGTGAAAAAATCCCCCGCATATCCCAAAAGCTCGCCCTCGAAATGCGCGAATGAATCAAAGCGAAAATCCGGCGCCCACGAGGCGGGAGGCGTCGAGTATTTGTCCGGCTTCAGTTCTTTGAGGAGGTGCCACGGCAGAGCGCCCTCGATGTGGAGGTGGGTTTCGGTTTTCGGGAGAGAGCGAATGAAGTCGCGGAGCGGTGGGGTCATGGTTTTTCTGAGGCGAGGTTGCGGAGCATTTCTTCGAAGGCCTCGGCGGCGTTGTGGGCAGTGCCCATGGCTCCGGCGATGCGTGCCTTCCGGCAGGCCGCAGCATGAAGTGTGGGATTTCCAGCCCAATCCAAAATCTCGGAGGCCAACTGCGAAGATTGGCCGGGCTCGACCACGAAACCCGAATCCGTGTCGCCGATGAGCCGCGCGGCTTCGGAATCCGCAGGGCCAACAAAAAGGCACGGACGCCCGGCCGCGAGAACCCCGTAGACTTTGCTCGGAACGACGAGTCCGCAAAGGTTCGTGCGCATGGTGACCAAGTGCGCGTCGGCCGCCGAAAGGCTCTCAGAGAGCTTGTCAGCCGGCTGTGACGGAAGAAATCGAATATTGTCGATCCCTCGCAACCTCGCGGCGGCCTCCACCTCGACACGGCGTGGACCGTCACCGATGAAAAGAAAAACGACACGCTGGCCGCGAAGTTTTTCCGCCGCATCGAGCACCGTGTCGAAATCATGCGCGAGTCCCATATTTCCCGAATAGGCGACAACGAATTGCCCTTCGAGTTCATGCCGGGCGCGGAAGGGGTTGTTGGCACGATCGAGGGATTGGATGGCTGGAGCCCAGTTCGGAATGATTGAGATTTTCGCGTAGGAGATTCCGCGAGCCGTGAGGCGCGAAGCCATACAGCGCCCGATCGCCACAACAGCGTCGCTCCGCATCAGGGCTTCTGTGGAAAGTCGGCGGAGTAAATTGGAAATCGCATTCCCACGAGGAAGGACGCCCAATTCCTCGGCCACCTCGGGATACAAATCCTGCGCCCAGTGGATCACTCGGTTGCGTTTGAAATATTTCAGCGCCAAGCCCGCCACCGCCAGCATCGGCGGGTCGGTCATCGTCACCACAAAATCCGTGCGCGGCAAAAGCAGCGCGCGGGTGATGAGCCGCGGGATCATGAAGACATAGCTCGCCGCGCGAAGCAGGACATGTCGACGCGAGAGCGCCCCGCCGGATCGAAGAATACGAACTCCGCGACGGGTGCATTTTTTTGGTTCACCGGCTGCGGCGGTGGTCAGGATCGTGACCTCCCAGCCCCGCAAGGCAAGGGCCTCGGCCATTCCCTGGAGCATGTCCCCCGTGGCGCCCTTGGCCGGGGGATAAACTCGATTGATGAAAAGGATCGACGGCATTCAGCTCCGAGGAGTCTGGCTGGTTCCAGCAGGCTGGGCAGTTTTTTTTATCCAAGGCTGGATGCCGTGATAGAACCAGTAGCCGGGAATTTTCACCAACTCGATCGCAGCCCACTCGTCCTCCTGCAAGCGCCCACTCGGAGTGTCCCACCAGCCGATGCGCGAGGTGGCGACGCCGAAATTTACTCCGGGAATCCGTTGTTGGAAGGTCGTGAGTGCTCGCCGCGCGTGAAATGAGGAGGTCACCAAAATCGCCTGGCGCACCCCGGCCTTCTCGAGAAGTGGCTTCGCAAAATCGGCATTTTGCAGAGTCGAGCGGGATTTTGTTTCGACCATGATGCGGTCCGCTGGAACTCCAGCTTGGATCAAAGCACGCCGGTTCGTCGGCGTGTCGCCCGTGCCGATGATATAGACCACCGGCGCCACGCCGGCCTTGTAGAGTCGGGCCGCTTCGAGGGGGCGGGCCTGAGATTCGCCGCCCAAAAGCACAATGGCGTCGGCATTTTCAGGAGAGGAATTGATGACGAGAAGATGGCGCCAGATTTTCGGAAACCAGATTGGCTGCGAAAGCCAAGCGGCCGCCAAAATTGCCAAAAATACCGCCAAGACGCCAAAAATGCGGAAGGCGAGCCGGGGCTTTTTCGAGGATTTCATTCGGGAGCTAAAACGGCGTGGCGGTAGTCGATTGTGCCATCATCATGGCCTCAATCATCTGCCGCATGGACTCAGCCACTTCGCGGCCGACCGGGTCGGAGCTGGCAATGGCTTGGATGCGATCGGACCGGCCCTCGAGTTGCCCCTCCGTAAAGACAGAGGAAAGGAGCGAGCAGCCATTCAAGAGGCTGATCAGCGTGGCGTCGAAATGAGGAGTTGCATCGTCGCCTTGGATCAATCGACCCAAGCGGGTGCGAACCTCCACGCGTTCCTCGTTGTGGACTGTCGGATATCGACGAAGTCCGAACACCCAGAGGATTTTTTTATCCTCGCGCTTCAGGATGCCGCGCTCGATCAGGTGTTCGAGCGTGGCAGACTCGATGCCGGATTTTTCATCCGAAAAAACCGAGAGCCAATAGGCGATCGGGTGGGATTGGGTCTCCGCGGCGAGCCGTTCGAGCCAAGGATCGAGAAGGGAGTTTCCCGTCGGTGTGGAGTTTCTGACTTCCACCACTTTTCCGCTGGTGACGAGGCGCCCTGCCATCTCCAAATCGGCCAGAATCGCGCCTGCGAGCCCGTAACCCAAAGCCTCGGGGAGCAGCGGCAAGTGAGCGCCGGTTTTGTCATCCAGCGAGAGGAGGGCGATTTCTTCAACGAGAGTGAGAGGTGGATTCATGGCGTTCGCGTTTCGCCTTCAAGGTTCATCCCGCCTGCGGTGGCGTCAATTCAAAGAAACCCCAGGATCATTTCACGCCACAAGCCAGCACGGTCTGGAAAAATGGCGCCTCGCTTTCGCGCGAAACGATGGACGACTCGATCGCGGTGAAGCCGGATTTTTTCAGCATGCGCTGGAGTTCGATCTCGGAAAAGCCGAGCCAGACATGTCCGTAGAGCTCGCGCGTTTGCTCGTGCGTGTGGCTCAAGAGGTCGAGAATTACCACGCGGCCGCCGGGTTTCAGAATGCGGTGCGCGGCTTGGAGGGCCCTCTGGGGCGTGGCGGCGTGGTGGAGGGCTTGGCTGAAAAGGGCGAGGTCCACCGTGTCGGCTTCGATTGGCGGTTCCTCGATGTCACCGAGGCGGTATTCCAGATTGGGGAAGTCGTGTTCCTTCGCAAGCTGCGCGCCGAATTCCACCATCTTCTCGGAGTTATCGATGGCGATGACTTTTTTGGCCGTTCGGGCGAGGAGTTGGGAGAGGGTTCCCTCCCCGGCACCAAGGTCGGCGATCACCATCGGCGGCAAGAGCCGCAACAGGGCGTGGGACAGCGCCTGCCACGAACGACCGGGCACATAGGCGCGGCCGAATTTTCCCGCAAGGCGGTTGAAATACTCGGCCGCCTTGTCCTTGCGTTTCCGCAGCGTGAAGGCCAGCCGCGCCTTGTCTTCGGCAGCTTCTTTCAATTCCCCCCTCGCCGCCTCCAGAATTGCCAGCGCCGCCGGTCCCAAATCCTCGCCCGCCGAGTAGAAAATGTTTTTTCCAACGCGGCGGTCGCTCACCAAGTCCTCGCCCTTGAGCTGCGCGAGTTGGGTCGAGATTCGCGATTGCGCCAAGCCGAGGATTTCCTGCAACTCGGCGACCATGAGTTCCTCTTCGACCAGCAAGAGCATCAACCGAAGCCGCACCGAATCGGACAGCACGCGCAGAGATTTCAAGATTGACGCCATTGAACATATCAATATATTCGGATACGAAGATAGGTAAAGTTTAACCTCAACCAGAAAGACCCATACACCATGTCCCGTCGTTATATTTTCTCCTCCGAGTCCGTTGGCGAAGGCCATCCTGACAAGGTTTGCGACACGATCTCCGATGCTATCCTCGATGCCTGCCTGGCGATCGATAAAACCAGCCGCGTGGCCTGCGAGACTTTCGTCAAAAGCAACACCGTGGTCGTTGGTGGTGAGATCACCATTCCGAAAATCAAAGGCGCGCCTCTCGATTCCGTCCTGAATATCGGCGACATCATCCGCAAGGCCATTCGCGGCATTGGGTATGTGAACGACGATGATGTTTTCCACGCCGACCGCGTGTTCATTTCCAACCTCCTCACCAGCCAGAGCCCCGACATCGCCCAAGGCGTCGATGACCGCAAGGCGGAAGGCAAAGGCACCGCCGAGCAGGGTGCCGGAGATCAGGGCCTCATGTTCGGATACGCCTGCAATGAGACTCCCGAACTCATGCCCGCGCCGATAATGTTCGCCCACCGCCTCGGCCGCGAACTCACCGCGATCCGTAAATCCGGCAAGGTGAAATGGCTTCGCCCTGATGCGAAGAGCCAGGTCTCGGTTCTCTATCAGGACAATAAGCCCGTCCGTGTGACGAATGTCGTGATTTCGACCCAGCACACCGAGGATGTGAAGAACGAGGAAATTCGCCGCTTCATCATCAACAATGTCATTCGCAAGGTAATCCCGAAGGAGTTCCTCGACGCCTCGACTGAGTTCCTCATCAACCCCACCGGTCGTTTTGTCGTGGGTGGCCCTCAAGGCGACTCTGGCCTCACCGGCCGAAAAATCATCGTCGATACCTACGGCGGCATGGGCCGTCACGGCGGCGGGGCCTTTTCTGGAAAAGACCCCTCGAAAGTCGACCGCAGCGCCGCCTACATGGGCCGCTATGTCGCAAAAAATGTCGTCGCCGCCGGACTCGCCGACCGTTGTGAAGTGCAATTCGCCTACGCCATCGGCCACCCGCACCCGGTCAGTGTCCACATCGACACCTTCGGCACCCACAAAGTGGACGAGGAAAAAATCGAGAAAGCCGTGAAGTCGGTTTTCAGCTTCAAACCCGCTGACATCGTTAAACAACTCAACCTCCTCCGTCCGTTCTACAGCAAGACGACCAACTACGGCCACTTCGGCAAGAACGACAAAGACATCACTTGGGAGAAAACGGATAAAGCCGCCGCCCTCAAGAAAGCCGCTAAGTAAAAATCATAAAAAACCATGCCTTCTAAAAAATCACCCAAAGCCTCCGCTGCTGCGGTTCTGGCCGAACTCACCGCCGCCACCGCGAACCTCGCCAAATACTCGGCCGCGACTCCGAAGGAAGCCGACTACATCGTCGCCGACATCTCGCTCGCCGAGTGGGGCCGCAAGGAAATCTCCATCGCCGAGCATGAAATGCCCGGCCTCATGGCGGTTCGCAAAAAATACGCGAAAGCCAAGCCGCTTAAAGGCGTGCGCGTCACCGGATCGCTCCACATGACAATCCAGACGGCGGTCTTGATCGAAACCCTCGTCGAACTCGGCGCGGAAGTGCGCTGGGCGAGCTGCAACATTTTCTCCACCCAAGACCACGCTGCTGCCGCCATCGCTGAGACCGGCACCCCGGTCTTCGCATGGAAAGGCGAGACGCTGGAGGAGTATTGGGAACTCACCCTCAAGGCCATCACCTTCCCAGGCAACGAAGGCCCGCAACTCGTTGTCGATGACGGCGGCGATGTGACTCTTCTCATTCACAAAGGCGCCGAACTCGAGAAAGGCGACAAGTGGGCCTACCAACCTGCCGACAATCACGAGGTTTCGGTCGTTAAAGCCCTCCTCCGCCGCGTGGCCAAGGAGCGCCCCGGTTTTTGGACCAAGGTCGCCAAAGCCTGGAAGGGTGTCTCCGAGGAAACCACCACCGGTGTCCACCGCCTCTACCAACTCGCCGAGGCCGGCAAGCTCCTCGTCCCCGCGATCAATGTGAACGACTCGGTGACGAAATCGAAATTCGACAATCTCTACGGCTGCCGCGAATCGCTCGCCGACGGCCTCAAGCGTGCAACCGATGTCATGATCGCAGGAAAAGTCGCGGTCGTCTGCGGTTACGGCGATGTCGGCAAAGGCAGCGCCCACTCACTCCGTGCTTACGGAGCCCGCGTGGTTGTCACCGAAATCGACCCCATCAATGCGCTCCAAGCCGCGATGGAAGGCTTCGAGGTGAACACGATCGAGAGCACCCTCGGCGTCGGCGACATCTATGTCACCACCACCGGAAACAAGGACATCATCACGCTCAAGCACATGCTCGCTATGAAAGACCAGGCGATCGTTTGCAACATCGGCCACTTCGACAACGAAATCCAAGTCGAGCAGCTCAAGAAGCACAAAGGCATCCGCTGCGAGAACATCAAGCCGCAATACGACCGCTACTACCTGCCCGGCGGCAAGAAGAGCATCTACATGCTCGCCGACGGCCGTCTCGTGAACCTCGGCTGCGCCACCGGCCACCCGAGCTTCGTGATGTCGAATTCCTTCACCAACCAGACGCTCGCCCAAATCGACCTCTGGCAGAACAAGGACAAATACAAAAAGACCGTTTACCGCCTGCCCAAGCAGCTCGACGAGGAAGTCGCCCGTCTGCATTTGGAAAAAATCGGCGTCGTGCTCACGAAGCTCACTAAGGACCAAGCCGAATACCTCGGCGTCCCCGCCGAAGGTCCCTACAAGCCCGAGCACTACCGCTACTAAGGCTTTCGAGTTACATTCCAGCGGGTTCAAAAACCCATGCAAGTATCAATTCCTTGAAAAGATGCTTTCATGGGTTATTTGGTTTACATGACTACAACCCTTACTGGGCACAACCAAATTACAATCCCTGCGAGTTTGGCCAAAAGGTTCTCCCTCAAGCCGGGATCGCGGGTTGAGTGGATGGTAGGCGAGGCGCCCGACGAGATGATCTGCCGTGTTCTTCCAGATCCCTCTCGGATTTCTTCCGACCTGCGTGGCGCAGGAAGGAAATATCTCAAAAAGGGTAAAACTCACCCGATTGAAGCGTTGATGCAGGATCGATCGACTGATGATACCGGGAGGGCCGAATGCCTTTGAGGTATGCACTGGATACATCGGCGATTTTGACGCATTTCCTGGATGAACCGGGAGCCGAGCTTGTGGACGAAATTTTGTCCAAGGGGAAAAAGTGTGCATTTTTACCATTGCCGGTTTGGGCGGAACTGGAGCGCCGTTTGGAGGAACTGATCGCGGATGACGTAGAGGCCGAATTGGTCTGGTCCCGATACACTCAGGAACTTTGCGGCATAGTTCCTCTGGATGAAGCGGCGATTCGCTCCGCGATGGCATTGAGAAAGTCTTCTCCCGACAGGCTTCCGCTGATCGATGCTTTGATAGCAGGCTGCGCCAAAGCCCATGAACTGCCTCTGGTCCATCGCGACGCTCATTTGGCGGCGATATCCGAATCGACTTTGCGAGCTGTGGTTTTGCCAGCCAAGCGTTGAGGTTCAGGCCAGTGTCTCTAGAAATTGGCGCGCCTCGTTTTTGATTTTCTCCCGCTCGGACTCCGGTCTTTTTCTCCAGGAATTAACCATCATGCTCGTGCGGGGATTGGAGGCGAAGCGCTCGGCGTGGCGGTCGTAGAAATCCCAATACAATAAATTGAAGGGACACGCGCCGGGGCCGGATTTTTTGCCGGGGTCGTAGGTGCAGCCAGAGCAGTAGTTGCTCATCTTTGATATGTAGGCAGCCGAGGCGGCGTAGGGTTTGGTGGCCATGAAGCCGCCGTCCGCATGGAGCGCCATGCCGAGCACGTTGGCGGCCATGACCCACTCGTGGGCGTCGATATACATTTCCAAAAACCAATCGTGCGACTGCTGTGGATCGATCCCCGCGAGGAGAAGGAAATTTCCGAGGATCATGAGTCGATGGATGTGGTGGTTGTAAGCTGTGCCGCGGACTTCGCCGATGACGCTGCGTAGGCAGTTCATCGAGGTGTCGCCAGAGTAGAAAAAATCCGGCAGCGGGCGAGTGGCCCCCAGTGAGTTCGATGCGAGGTAGTCGGGCATTTTTAGCCAATACACGCCATTCACAAATTCCCTCCAGCCGATGATTTGCCGCACAAATCCTTCCACTGCTGCGATCGGAGCGCGGCCGTCCCGGTAGGCGCGAATGGCGGCATCGACGCATTCCATGGGGAGGAGTAGCCCGAGGTTTAGCGGCGCGGCGATGATGCTGTGAAACATCGTGGGCGAGTCGAGCAGCATGAGATCTTGATAGTCCCCAAAAAGTGCCAGGCGTTTTGCGACGAATTCCTCGAGCAACTCCAGCGCCCCCTCGCGGGTGTGGGGCAGCCAGAAATCCTCGGCGCGTCCGGGGTCGTTCGGAAACCACCGGTTCACCTCGGCGATGGCTTCGAGCACGATGGGATCCTGTGGTCGCTGCAAGGTCACCGGTCGGGGAGGTTTCGGCGCGCCGTCTTTTTTCCAATCACGGACGGTTTTGCGATTTTCCGAGTCGAAATTCCATGCGCCGCCTTCGGGTTCGCCATCGGAGAGCATGAGGACGCCGAGTTCTTGGCGCATCCGTCGGTAGTGGGACTCCATGAGAAGGCGTTTCTTGCCTTGGGCAGATTTCAAAAACTCCGCGCGCGGCGTGACAAATTGGCATGTCGGCATGAGGCGAAGGGGAATTCCCGCTTCGGAGGTGACTTTTTCGAGGGCTTGGAGTTGGGACCAATTGTTCGGCTCCATCGCGATCAGAGCGGAGGGTTGGCTTTTTTGGAGATACCCAAGAAGCGCCTCGCGAAAAAACGGTGTGTCGCCGATCCGGTGATGCTCCACCTCCCAACCATGCCCGCGCAATTCCTCGGCGAAGGCCCTCAGCGCGGCGAGGTGGAAGACTCGTTTGATCTTGTGGGCTGGCCCTGAGTCTCGCGCTTCGATAAAGAGCACGCGATCGCGTCCGATCTCCCCGGCATCGAGGGCGGTGTTCTCCAAGGTGAGTTGATCGCCAAGAATGAGCAGGGTGTTTTTCACGAAGGGTATGGAAAATAAAAAAGCCGACCCTTGCGAGTCGGCTTTTTTTGTTGAGTTTCTAAACTGATCTTAGAACGCGAAGCGGAGACCAGCGCGGCCGAGAACGCCATTCTTCGGATCTTCCGAGGAATAGACATAACGGGCGTCGCTGAAGAGACCGATGTTGTCGGTCACGCGATACTCGAGACCGCCACCGACATGGCCGAAGCCGTGTCCGATGCCAGTGCCGTAAGCGGCGCCGCCGCCGACCATCGCGTAAGGAGCGAGGCCGAAGCAGAATGGGTAGCGGATGAAGAGGTTACCAATGGTAGCCCATTCCGCGTTGTCGCCGCGGCCGCCGATGTCTTGCTCGACACCGAGACCGATGTATTTGTTGAAGAAGTAGTTGACTCCAAGACCACCACCCCAGAAGGGACGGCCGGAATTGTAGAAGGCGCCAGCAGCGAAGGCGTCAACTTGAAGCTCTTGGTCACGGAATTTGCAATCCGGGGCTGGAGCGACGGTTTCTTTGAAGGTCTTCGCGGAGGTGCCTGCGAAGGCGCCAGTGACGGAGACAGCAACTGCAACGAGTGCGATGGTGAGTTTTTTCATATGTGGTTTTTTGTTTTTGGTCACCTTGGGTTAGCAAAGTGATGGGCGGTGTATGATGAGTTTTCCAAGATAGGTCAATGCGATTTTGGTTTTTTTTAATCAGCAATTCACCCCATCTGCCGAATTTTAGACACTTTCCAAGTTTTAGATCAGCCGAGCCTAAAGAAGTTCTGTAGTTACTTGGTCGGCCACGAGTCGGCCTTGGCGCGTGAGTGTCACACGGCCATCGGAAACTCCAACAAACCCATGAGCTGCGAGCGTGCGAAGCCGGTCCTCATCGAAAGAATCCGAGGGAACCCCTTCGCGAGTCCGCAGCCCTAGGGATAGGCTTTCGAAGCGGAGCGTTTCGGCGTCCAGCCGCTCGAGGGTTTCGAAGCGATCCCCGCCCGTGAGAACGCGCTGGGTGTAGGCCTCGGTGTCGGCGAGGTTTTTTCGGCGCCAGCCGCCACGGGTCGAAACCGCACTCGGACCGAAACCGGCGTAGTCCGATCCTTGCCAGTAGCCAAGATTGTGAAAGCACTCACGACCGGGCTTGGCGTAGTTCGAGATCTCGTATTGCCGGTAGCCCGCCTGCTCGAGGGTATCCATTGCGATCTCGAAAAAATCGGCGTCCGTTTCAGTCACGGGCACCAATTCGCCACGGCGGAACCGCTCGAAATACTCGGTGTCCTCCTCGTAGGTGAGGCAATAAGCCGAAATGTGGTCAGGATCGAGCGCGACCGTTTGGCGGAGAGATTCGATCCACTGCCCGCGATCCTGCCCGGGAATACCGAAAATCAGGTCGAGGTTCACATTGGGCACACCGGCCTCACGGAGGATTTCGTAGCTGCGTCGAGCTTGTGTTCCCGAGTGGACGCGCCCGAGGGTTTTCAAAAGCTCTTCGTCCCAAGACTGCACGCCCATGCTCACGCGGTTGACCCCGAGCGCAAGCAGAGCCTTGGCTTTTTCCAGTGAAACGGTGGCGGGATTCATCTCGAGGGTGAATTCCCTCACCTCGGAAAAATCCACCCGCTCGCGCAGTCCGCCGATCAGGTATTGGAGTTGCGATGTCGAGAGAGCGGAGGGGGTGCCACCTCCGAAAAAAATCGTCTGCGGCGCGAGTCCCTCGGCCTCGAGTTCCGCCTCGGCGAGCACAGCGTCGAGGAAGGCCTTGGTTTTGTTCCGGTCGCTCGCCTCCTTGTAGAAGCTGCAATAGGGGCATACCTTCGGACAAAACGGAATGTGAACATAAAGATG
>JBDKIG010000030.1:0-17676 GCA_039797215.1 Verrucomicrobiota bacterium
GCGGTTGAGGGTGACCTCCGAGATGTCATCGCGGCTGGGGCAGTCGAACATGACATCGAGCATGATTCGCTCGATCATGGAGCGGAGGGCGCGGGCGCCGGTGCCTTTGCGGATGGCTTCGGAGGCGAGGGCGCGGAGGGCGTCTTTGGTGATGTTGAGATTCACGCCGTCCATGCCGAGGAGTTTGGTGTATTGCTTCACCATGGCGTTCTTGGGCTCGGTGAGCACCTGGATGAGTTGGTCCTCGGTGAGTTCGTCGAGGGAGGCGACGACGGGGAGGCGGCCGATGAACTCGGGAATGAGGCCGAAGGAGATCAAATCCTCGGGTTCGACTTTTTTAAGGATGTTGGAACGGGAGGTTTCGGAATCCGCACCGATCGCGGGGGCATGGAAACCCATGGTGCGTCCGCCGAGGCGGCGTTGGATGATTTTTTCGAGGCCGACAAAGGCTCCACCGCAGATGAAGAGAATTTTCTCGGTGTTGATCTGGATGTATTCCTGCTGGGGGTGCTTGCGTCCGCCTTGGGGAGGGACATTGCAGACGGCGGCTTCGAGGATTTTGAGGAGGGCCTGCTGAACGCCTTCGCCGGAGACATCGCGGGTGATGCTGACATTGTCAGTCTTGCGGCCGATTTTATCGATTTCGTCGATGTAGATGATTCCCATCTCGCAGCGCTTCACATCAAAGTCGGCATTTTGGAGGAGGCGGAGGATGATGGTCTCGACATCCTCGCCGACATAGCCGGCCTCGGTGATGGAGGTGGCGTCGGCGATGGCGAAGGGGACATCGAGGACATTGGCGAGGGTGCGGGCGAGGAGGGTCTTGCCGGAACCGGTCGGGCCGAGGAGAAGGATGTTGCTCTTCTCGATCTCCACCTCGTCGAGTGCCTCGAGATGGGCGACTCCGGTGAAGGGCTGGGTGAGGCGTTTGTAGTGGTTGTGAACCGCGACAGAGAGAACTTTCTTGGCCGTGTCCTGCCCGATCACATGCTGGTCGAGGAGTTTTTTGATCTCGGCCGGCTTGGGAACGCGGAATGTAGGCTTAGTTTTTTTGGTCTCTTCCTTGAATTCCTTCTCGATGATGCCGCGGCAGATCGTGATGCAACTATCGCAAATGTAGACGCCGGGGCCCGCGATGAGCTTGCGGACTTCAGCTTGGCTCTTTCCGCAGAAGGAGCACATCGTGAGATTGTTAGCGCGGGCCATGGAGGTGTGAGGAACTGATTACTCGGCGGCTTTTTCAGCGGCCTTGACGGCGTCGGGAATGTCTTTGCGGGACTTCACCACCTCGTCGACAAGTCCGTAGGCCTTGGCTTCCTCGGCGGTCATGTAGTTGTCGCGGTCGGCGTCTTTTTCCACCGTCTCGACGGTTTGGCCGGTGTGGTGGGAGATGAGCCGGTTGAGGCGTTTCTTGAGTTTGAACATGAACTCGACCTGGCGCTCGACATCGCTGGCTTGGCCGCGGGCGCCGCCGGAGACTTGGTGGATCATGATGTCGGAGTTCGGCAGGGCGTAGCGTTTGCCCTTGGTGCCGGCGCAGAGGAGAACGGCTCCCATGCTGGCGGCGAGGCCCATGCAGTAGGTATTCACATCGCAAGTGACGAACTGCATGGTGTCGTAAATGGCGAGGCCGGCTGTGACGGATCCGCCGGGGGAGTTGATGTAGATGTTGATGTCTTTTTTGGCGTCTTCCATTTGGAGGAAGAGCAGCTGAGCGATGACCAGGTTCGCGACATTGTCATCAATCGGCGTGCCGATGAAGATGATGCGATCCTTGAGGAGGCGGGAGTAGATATCGTAGCTGCGTTCTCCGCGGCCTGTTTGTTCGACGACGATTGGGACTAGCATGGTGGGAAAATCAGTTGGTGGCTTGTTGTTCGGCTTCGGCAGGGGCTGAAAGCTCGGTCACGGTAGCATTCGAAAGCACATAATCAAGAGCCTTGGAGATACGGATTTGTTCCCGTAGACGGTTGATTCCGCCTTTGCGGGACAGGTCTTTTGCGAGCTTCTTGACGGGAATTTGGTTGCGTTCCGCCGTCTCGAAAAGGGCCTGATAAAGTTCGCTCTCGGTCTCTTCGAGTTTTTCCTGCTCGGCGATGCGGAGGAGGACGAAGTTGGCGCGGACGCGCTCGCGGGCGCTCTCGCCAGCGGTTTCGATAATCTGGTCGGTGTGGGACTTGATCTCGTCATCGCTCATGCCGCGAGCTTGGGACTCGGCGACGATGTCTTTGAGAATCGAGCTGGTCTCGACGGCGACAGCCTGCTCGGGGAGCTCGCAAGTGAAAAGGCTGAGGAGCTTCTTCACCGCCGCGTTGCGCTTGGCGACATCGAACTGGTAGTCGGCCGATTCCTGCTGGCGCTCGCGGATTTTTTGTTTGAGCGATTCGAGAGTCGCGCCCGGTTCGATCTTGGCGGCGAGGGCGTCATCGAGAGGGGCTTGTTTGCGGATATTGATGCCGTGGAGTGTCACGGTGTAGTCCACCTTTTTGCCTTGGATTTCGGGAACGGGAAAAGTCTCCGGGACCTCGAGGGTGAAGCTGCGCTCTTCCTCGAGTTTCATGCCCTCGATGGCCTTGGCGAAACCGGGGATCAGCGTTCCTTCGCTCATCAAAACCCAGCCATTGCGGCGGCCGCAAAGTTGGGCCGGGGCCTTGGGAACCACTTCCGAGAGGAGTTGGCCATCGACCTTGCCCTCGTAGGTCACCACGGCGAAATCCTCCATCGCCAACGCGCGGTCGGTGACGGGCTCGAAGGTCGAGTGGGGATCGCGGAGATACTCGAGGAGTTGATCGACATCGGCCTCGGTGACGGGGCGTTTGTAGGCCTCAAGCGCGAGATTTTTGTAATCTGGAAGATCGAAATCCGGCATGCGCACCACGGTGGCGCGGATTTTCATGGATTTGTCGGCGGCGATGCTCGACTCGGAGATTTTCTCGATGGCATTGAGGCGGAGGTTTTTTTCCTTCGCGGCCTCGACGACGGCTTCATAGGAGAGGGAATCGGAGACCTCGGATTCGATCTCGCGGCCGTAGCGCGACTCGATCATCGCCATGGGGGCTTTGCCGGGGCGGTAGCCAGGGATGCGGGCTTGTTTTTGGTAGGCCTTCGCGACTTTGTTCCATTCCGTTGTCACGCGATCGGCGGGCAGGTCGATCTCGAGGTTGACGATGCAATTGGGCTGATTATCCAGAGCTACATTCATGATGAGCCAGCCAGAAAAGCAGAATCATTCCGGAGCGGCAACCCGCCACTGAGAAATTTTCGCGGGCGCGGGAGCGGTTGCCTTACGAAGCCTCGGTTTCCGCTACGCCGTAGAATTTCTCGCCGAGGCGGATTTTTTCCCGGCCGTTCGCAGTGCGCCATTTGTTCGAGTCGCGGAGGGAGTAGATGCAGCCGCAGTATTCCTGCTGGTAGAACTGCTCGCGCTTGGAAATTTCCAGCATGCGCTGGGCGCCGCCGCCCTTGCGCCAGTTGAAGGTCCAGTAGGCGAGGTCGGGGTATTTCGCCGCCGCGCGCTCGCCGCAACCGTTGATCTGCTCCATGTCCTTCCAGCGAGAAATGCCGAGGCAGCTGGTGATGACGGGGAAGCCATTTTCGTGGGCGTGGAGCGCGGTGCGCTCGAAGCGCATGTCGAAACACATCGTGCAGCGCTTGCCTTTCTCCGGCTCCCACTCTAGGCCCTTCGCGCGGGCGAACCAGTTGTCGGTATCGTAGTCGGCGTCGATGAACGGAATGCCTTCCTTCTCGGCGAAGCGGATGTTCTCGGATTTCCGCAACTCGTATTCCTCGCGGGGGTGGATGTTCGGGTTGTAAAAATAGATCGTGTAGTCGATCCCCGAGGCCGACATCGCCTCCATGACCTCGCCCGAGCAGGGCGCGCAGCAGGAGTGGAGGAGCACTTTCTTGTGTCCCCCAGGCGGCGTAAGAATGGGGCGTTCGGTCATGGCTTTGATTGTTGCTTTGCGAAGCCTCGAGCGCAATGCGGTTTCGGGTTTCACCCCATGGAAAATTAAGTTTTAGGCAGGGAAGGTGACACAAGTTCGAGGCTCCTGCTTCGCGCTCGAATGAACAGAAATTCAACTCCAATCCAAAATGAAATACATCAAAAACATCCTCCTCGCGGGTGCGGCGCTCGCATTATTCCTCTCTAGTGCCCAGGCACAGTCCGCCTTCAAAACCGGCAATCCACTCGAGCGGATCACCAAGAAAGAACAAGTCGATCAACTCGAGGCGGGCTCCCGGCTGGTTCTCGTCTGCAGAGGCTCAGACACAGTCACCCTCATCGATATCAAGGACAAGAAGCAGGCCATGGAATTATGCAGGGAGGGGCGCATGATCGAGTGTCGTGACTGCCGCAGAAAATTCAAGGTCATCTGGACCAACCCGCCAGGCAAAGGCAGCGGGCCAAAGGCGGTCATGGAAATCGTGAATGAGAAGGGCGAGCCCTGCATGTTCCTAGCAAGGATCAAATAGGCTGTGCCGCCGAACACCGCATGCGATAAGCGGTCCCCGTCCAGCGGGGATCGCCACGCAGCGGATTCGGACTTACTTCGCCTTGCCTTGGTTGGCGACGGCGTTCATGGCGGCGGCGATGGCTTCCTGGTCGCCGAGGTAGTAGCTCTTGATGGGCTTGAGGTCGGCGTCGAGTTCGTAGACCAGCGGGATGCCGGTGGGGATGTTGAGTTTTAACACCTGCTCCTCGGTAAGGTTGTCGAGATGTTTGACGAGGGCGCGGAGCGTGTTGCCATGTGCGGCGATGATGACGCGTTTGCCGGACTTCACGGTCGGCGCGATTTTTTCATGCCAGAGCGGGAGGAAGCGGTCGACGGTGTCTTTGAGGCACTCGGTGAGCGGGAGTTTCTCCTCGGGGATGCCGGCGTAGCGGGGATCGTGGCCGGGCCAGCGCTCGTCGGATTTTTCCAAAGCCGGTGGCGGGATGTCGTAGCTGCGGCGCCAGATGAGGACTTGGTCGTCGCCGAATTTCGCGGCGGTCTCCCCTTTGTTGAGGCCTTGGAGGGCGCCGTAGTGGCGTTCGTTCAGGCGCCAGTCTTTTTCCATCGGAATCCAAAGCTGGTCGAGTTCGGTGAGGACGCCCCAGAGGGTGTTGAGGGCGCGCTTGAGGACGGAGACATAGGCGATGTCGAACGCGAAGCCTTCCTTCTTGAGGAGTTCGCCGGCGGCCTTGGCCTCGGCACGGCCTTTGTCGCTGAGCTCGACATCGTGCCAGCCGGTGAAGCGGTTTTCTTTGTTCCAGGTGCTTTCGCCGTGGCGGATGAGAACGAGTTTGTGCATGGGTGTATAGAGATTGAGCGGGGAGCCTAGAGGGATTTCGATCGTCATGACAAGAATCGGGAGATTCGGTGCTTTCAAGAACCGCTCGTGGTGCGTTCAATCCGGCGCATGGATTTTTCCGGTCGATTGGCGGGATGGATGGAAATGTTGCGCGGCGTGTCCGAGTCGAGGGCTCTTAGAGTCGCGCTATTCGTTTGGGTGGTTTATGCCGTAATCATTGCCGGGATTGTGGCGGTGCAACCCGATCGGCGCACGGTTACTCCCGAGTATCGAGAGGCCTCGGAAAAGTGGTGGAGCGGGCGAGATATCTACAAGGTTCGGATGCACGGCTACCTCTATCTGCCCCATGCGGCGATCTTCTACACGCCGTTCGCGGCTCTTCCGATGCGGGTTGGTGAGCCGCTGTGGCGTTTGGTGAACCTCGGTTTGCTGGCGTTTTCGATCTGGCGTTTGGCGCGGACATTTGGAGCAGGAAGGTCGGGACTGTGGTTTTTGATCGCCACTGTGGCGGCGCTCCCGGCGAGTTTTTCCTCGGCGAGAAACGGGCAGATGAACATGACGATGGCGGCGTTGCTGGCCTTGGCGGTGGTGGATTTGGGGATTCGCGCTTGGAACCATGCCTCGCTCTCGCTCCTGCTCTCGCTCGCTCTGAAGCCACTGGGCGTGGTGCCGTGCCTGCTGGCGGGGGGATGTTACCTCCGGCCGATGGTTTGGAGGCTCGTCTTGGGTGGGGTGTTGCTTGGGTCGGCGAGTTTTCTGCATTGGAAAAGTGATTTCGTGGCCGGCCAATACGAGTTGTTTCTGAAAACCATGCAAATCGCGGGGAAGCCGAATCAGCCGTTGTTTTGCGATGTGCAGGGCATGTTGCTTTTTTTTGGAGTGCCTTTGCCCGATCCGGTGATGACCGCTGTTCGAGCGCTGGCGGCGGTTGGAACGCTTGGGGTGGCTTGGCTTGCGCTGCGCCGCTACGACGCCGCGCGCGGAGCGTTTGTCTGTATGCTGCTGGCGGCATGGTATCTCCTGATTTTCAATCCACGCACGGAGACCAACTCGTATGTTCTGCTCGCGCCCTTTGCCGGGCTGCTGGTGGCATCTGCCGCGGTCGATGGAAAATTTCCTCGGCGCTTTCTGGCGCTGGCGGTCTTCGCATTGATCCTCTCCTGCGAAAACTGGGGTCCGCTGCATAAGCTCACGAACCTCTGGCTCAAAGCGGCGGCGGGACTGGTCTTCGGCGGGTTTTTGATTCGCGATGTGCTGGCGGGTCGGAATCCGCTTGGCTTGCCGTCGCCGACGGGCCAAGGCGGGCGCTGATTCAGCGGGCGCCGGATCGCTTTTTCAAAAGCTCCCTGGCTTGAGTTGCCATGATTTCGAGGAGCGAGCGGAGGGCTGCGAGGAGTGAGTTGCGGCGCGTGCGGCCGGGTTCGTGGATGCCGAAAAAGAGGAGCAGGCCGAGCAGGGTGGCTGCGCTTTTGATGAAAAAACCAAAGTGGTAGACGGAGATCCCATATCCGCGCTGCACGAAGAATTCCTCGAGAAGTTCGCCAGCGAGGATCGGGGCGATGCCCATCGCGGCGGAGGTGATGCCGAAATGGATGCTGATCGCGGCGGTGCTGCTTTTTTTCGGCACGATGTTGAGCAGGAGGTTGAAGCTGCCCAGGAAGAAGGCGACGGAGAAGAAACCGCCCCACAGGAACATCAGGTAAAGCAGCCAGGAATTTCCGGGGTGTAGGATAGCCCAAAGCACATTCGGGATTTCCCAGACAACCAATCCGAAAACGAGCACGGGGATGTTGCCGGCGCGGTCGGCAACCCGACCCCAGAAGGTCCAGCCAGCCACAGCACTGGCGGTTGCGAGCGCGGTGAAAAGCGCCATGTCATCCGGCCCGAGCCCCAATTCCTCGAAGCAGAACACCGGTCCGAACGGGCTGCTGAATCCCATCCAAAAATTCGTCCATGCGGAGAAGAGAATGAACAGCGGGAATCCTGGCGCGTGGAGAGATTCGCGAAGCGCCGGGCCGAGGCCGGGCGACTCGATGATGGCGGGGGGGCGGGGCGCGTGAATCGTCTGGAGGGTGAGCAGGCCGAAGAAGCGGCTGGCGGCGGCGAAGCCGAGAACCCAAACAAACGGCCAAATGGAGTTCGGTAGGCTTTTAAAAACCACCATCACCATTCCCAGAAAAACGAGCGTGCCGGCGGCGATGGAGGAATTTCGCACGCCGAGATAGCCGCCCCGCAGACGGCCGGGAATCCATTCGCGGATCCAGGCGATCCAGCCGACCGAGCTGAAGGCCCCGCTGATACTCATCAGCGCCAGAAGGACGGTGAAAACAAAGACGACTTGAGGACCGTTGTGGCGCGATAGGAATGGCAGGGCGGCGATTAATGCGGCCCAGAAGGCAAGATTGATCCAGGCCATCGTCAGCGTCAGGCGTTTCGGCGCGGCGCGACCGGCGAGGAGGGGCAGCGCGAGGGTTTGGGCGGCGTTGGCCAAAAAGGGGAGTGAAACGAGAAAGCCGTAGGCCGATTTTTCCAAACCGAACCACTGGGTGAGCAGCGCGGAGAGCAGGAAGGCACCCGGCATGACGACGACGGAGTAGGGGGTTGTGAGAAGTCCCTCCGCGATGCCCGCGCGGAGGTTTTGCCGTGTGGTGGGCTTCACGCTGCTCAATCGACCGCTTCGAACTCGATCTTGGTGAATTTGCCCATGTTGATGACGGCGGTTTTGAGTTGGCCGTCTTGCACGGTTTCGACCTCGGATTTCATTTCGACCTTGTGGAGGTCGGCGCCGGTGGTGCGGTCGATGTCTTTGGTGGTGATTCGGGCGCGGTAGCGGGTGCCGTCCGGGAAACCCTCGCCTCGAAAATCATGGCGCGAGAATTTGTTGTTGTAGAGCTTTCCGGTCTGGATGGTGGATGGCATGGCAAACCTCACCCACGCCTTGCCGTTGGCGCCGTCGGAGTAGATGAGGACGGTGAATTTGCGTTTGGTGCGATTCCACGAGGCGATTTTGTATTGTTCTTTCCCGGTCCAGCCGATGCCTTCGACCGTGATGTCGTTTCCGCGCTCGCCGGCGACGGCGTGGCGGATGACTTCGTCGGTGCCTCCGGCGATTTGGGAATACCATTTCCAAATGTAGTAGTGGAGGTGGTTGGGGTCGGAGGGGTTGATGTAATCGGCGAGGCTGAACGGCTCGGGGGCTTTGCGGATGGTGAAATTGTTGTCGCTTCCGACAAGGGAGATTTTGGTGGTGACGATGTCGGGGCCGCCGTCCGAGGTGGGGATGACGATCTGCTGGTTGAGCTGCTTCACGCGGCCGTTGTAGTCGCGGCGTTTGGTGAGGCCCATCGACCAAGGGCTATCGTTGTCGGACCAAGGGAGGTTGATGGTGTTGAGGCCGCGCTCAAGGCATTTGCCGAGGATGGTGATCGTTTTGTCGTAGGCATCGCGTTCGTCGATGAGGCGGTCGCCATTCACATCGGCGGCGCAACCGGATTTGTCCCAGACGATCCAGGACTCGGAGGAGAGCACGCCTTTTGATTCGTGGCCGTGTTGCTTGAGTTTGGCGCGGACGAGGTCGTAGTGGTCCCAAACGGATTTCACCAAAGCGCCGTCCATCATGCCGTAGCCGTTGAGTTGATCGGAGACATTGAGGTTCAGGGCGTCCACGAGGCCCATGAGTTTCGAGTTCGAGGCGAGGCGTTCGTAGAAATCCTCAAGCGCCACGGCGCCTTTTCCTTTGAGTCCCGCGAGTGTGGCGCAGGCTTCGCAGGGCGAGGTGCCGCCGGGCGAGATGATCACGGGACGCGAGGGTTTTTGGTTGTAGACGGAGCGGATGGCCTTCGCGCCGGGGATGAACATTTCGGAGATGAGAAAGTCGATGTCGCCATCCTCCATCATGCTTTTGAGGTTTGCCTCGTGGTGGAGTTGGTAGGAATCCACGCGGTCTTTGAAGTGGCGGGCGATGCGGGTGACGAAGGTAGGGTATTCGCCGGGCTTGGGTTTCCACGGGCCGGCATTTCCGCTCTGGGAGGCCCAGGCTGGGCAGTGCCAGAAGACGAGTTCGACCTTGAGGCCGCGCTTCACGCAGGCGTCCACAGCGGAGTCGATCGTCTTTAAGTAATGCGACATGTGCCGGGCGTAGTCGGTGTTTTCAGGCTCGGGCTCGGCTTGCGCCCAGCTCACCCAAAACTGCACATAGCTGCTGTCGCGCGCGATGACGGGTCGGGTGGCGTCGTAGGCGTCGTTGCCAGGGAGTCCGAAGGGCTGCCAACGCACGCCGAACTGCATGTGGTCATTCGTCCACTCGTAGCGCGGCTGGGGTTTCGGCGCAGCGGAGTGGGCGCCGCCTGGCTTGATGGATGCGCAGGCGGTGAGAAAAAACGGGAGCGCGGCGAGTGCCAGAAACCGAATTCGGAGAACTGGCGGAGTCATTTTACGAGATCAGGGATGCTTTCCGTAGGCTTTGAGTTCGTGCTCGTAGTCCTGTTTGAAGCGCACGAGCGTCCAGATGAGTGACAGCAGGGAAACGGCGAGGCATCCGATGCCGATCGAGGTTTGTCCGATGATCAACTCGCCGATGCCGTAGATCAGGGCGAGCACCATGACCATGCCAATTGCCCACGAAAGCATCGTGCGTCCGAAGCTCTCCACGGGGTCGTAGGGCTGGCCGAGTTCCCGAATGACGGGCTTCCAACCCATCGGGAAGGGGCGCGCCATCAGGAGGAATTTTTTGAGGCCTTCCATCGGCTCCGGCGGGGTGAGGAGGGTGACGATGAAAACCGAGGCGGTGACGGTGACGAGCGCGAAAAGCATGCGTGCGCCGGTGAGAGAGGCGGCGGTGGAGAAGACCACGCCGTCGTAGGTCGAGGTGTCGATCAAGGTCTTGCCCGCATCGGTGGTGATCAGGGAGCTGGAGTAGGTGACGGTGTCCGGCAGGTTGAGGAGCCATCCCATCGGGGCGTCGAAGATTTTAAAGACCAGCATTCCAAAAAGAACAAACCAGCCGACTACAAAGCCCGCCATGGCACCGTAGCGGTTGAGGCGCCACCAGAACCACTGGGAAAACGCGATGATGATGCCGCCGGCGCCGAGCACATAGGAGAGCGAGAGGAGTTGGAGGATCGAGTCGGCCTTCAGCGAGATATAGGCCCCGGCGGCGGCGATGACGGCCGTGCAGAGGCGGCCCATCATGACATAGGTGCCCTCGGACGCGTCCTTGTTGATGAAGCGGCGGACGACATCGTTCATCAAATAGGACGAGCCCCAGTTGAAAAGTGTGGTGATCGTGGAGATGAAGGCGGCAAGCAGCGCGGCGACGAGGATGCCGCGAAGGCCGATGGGCAAAATCATCATCACCATTTTCGGATAGGCGCTGCCTTGCTCGGCATCGGGGAGGTGCGGGATGAGGATCATCGAGCAGAGCGCCACGACGATCCACGGCCAAGGCATGAGTGCGTAGTAGCAGACGGTGTGGAGGAGTTGGGCTCCGCTCGCGTGGCGTGAGTCTTTGCATGCGAGGAGGCGTTGGGCATTGTAGCCGCCGCCGATGGCGATGCTGATTCCGAGGAGGACGAAGGTCACGAGATCCCAAATCGGCAGCTGGCCGGGCTCGGAGCCGATTTTCGGGATGAGTTCGAGGTTGTTGCCCGACCAATGGCTCAGCGCGTGGAGTTTCTCCACCATGACGGTCGGACCACCGACGGCCATGACCGCCATTACTGCGAGGAGGACCGTGCCGAAGACGGCAAAAATGAGTTGGAAGAAGTCGGCGTAAACGACGCCGGAGAGTCCGCCGAAGGTCGAAACAATGATCGCCATGATGACGACTCCGATCGTCACATAGATTCGCATTTCCGGCGGGAAGCCGAGCGCCTCTCGCGAGATGGTTTCCATCGCCTTGATCACCCAGCCGCAAGTGAGCGGGCACATGACGAGCGCGCCGAACGCTCCGCCAAATCCTCGCAGGAAGCTTGCAAATCCTCCTCCGAAGCGGGCCTCGACGAGTTCGACATCGGTGAGGAATGCCATTCGGCGCCAGCGGCGGCCGAAGTAGACCGCCGTGAGAACTGCGCCAATGAACGGCAGGCAGAATTGCCACACGAAATGGATGCCATGCTCACGGATGAGGGCGGTGACCCAGATCGGTGTGTCTGCGGCGAAGCTCGTGGCGGTTAGCGAAGCGCCGGCCGCATACCAAGGAAGCGAACGGCCGGAAACGAAGAACGACTCCATGTCTTTGCCGCCGGATTTGGTGAAGTAGATGGCGATGCCAATACTGGCAACGAGCATGAGTATAATGGCGAGATAATCGAGCCAGTGCAGGGTGTATTCCATGAGGTATCGGGGTGGGTGGAGAGTCGATGAGCTAACCCCCGACGGTGGGGGTTAGCAATTCGCAATTGGCAATGGCCTTAGGTCGAGGCGGACTCGTGGAAAACGCCCTCGAGATTGTGGGTCACCCCTTCGGCGGTTTGGACGGTTTTGGTTTGCAGTTCCAAGCTCTTGCCGCGGTCGTTGCCGAAAAGCACGCGACGGTTTTGGCCGGTGAAACGGGCGCGCCACCAGCCTTCGGTGCGGTCCCACTCAAGGTCGAGGATGCCCCCGCCGCGCAGGCGCATGCCTTTGAGGCTTCCGTGCCTCCAGCTCCAAGGAAGGGCTGGGAGCAAACGGAGCGTGCCGGGAGTGGAGAGCGCGAGCATTTCGTAAACGGCCGAGGTGATGCCGTTATTCGCCTCGGTCTGAACGAGCGGGCGCGGGCCTTTGCGGTAATCCATCGTGATTCCCATGTCGCGAAGGTCATTGTGGGCGGTGAAAAGATTCACGCCGACGACGGAGCGGCAGAGGAGTTGCAGGGATTGCAGGGCGCGGCCGGGTTTTCCCAGTCGCGAATAAATGTGGGACATGTGGGAGAGTGACCACCCGGTTTGATCGGCCAAGCCGACGACGAGGCGTTTCTCAACCGCCACGCGGCAGGCTTCGAACAACTCGGTGTTGTCGGGAGTAATCTCGAAGCCGGGGAAAAGCGGGTAGAGATGCGAAAGATGGCGATGGTGATAGTTGTCCTTCTGGCGGGGGTCCACCCACTCGGCGATCGCGCCGTCTTCGTTGATGCGGTAGGCGGGGAGTTTTTCGAGCATGCCTTTCCACCGCTTGGTGTCTTCGTTGTCGCCGCCTTCGATGAGGTGAACGGCTTCGACGAGATTTCCCAAAACCTCGCGCACAAGGGCGAAGTCCATCGTGGCATCCACACAGATGCGGGCCGGGTGGCCCTTGGCGGTGACATGGCCCAGAGGGTGGTTTTCCGGCGAATTGCCGGGGTAGTTGTGAAGGAGACCGTCTTGGCCCTCGACGAGGAAGTCTTCATAGAACCACGCCACCTCGCGCATGAAGGGAATGGCACGCTTGGCGAGGAATTCCCGGTCGCCGGTGTGGAGCCAGTAGTCGAAATAAACCTGGGCAAGCCAAGCGCCGCTACCGGTCCAGAATTGCACATGGGCCTGGAGATTTTTCTTCAAGCCGCACTCGGGCGACATGTAGAGCGGGGGCAGGATGCCACGGCAGCCGAACATGTTTTTCGCGTTCGTGCGAAAGTCGTCCATGCGCTCCTCGAGGAGGTCGAAAACTCCCTCGACGCACTCGGGAAGTCCTCCCGGAAGGGCAGGCCAGATGGCCATCTGCAGGTTTTCATTGAAGAAAAATACGCTCCACCACGGCGGGAGGTAGTTGCCATTCCAGATGCCTTGGAGATTCGGCGGGAGGGTGCCTTTGTTGGCGGAGGCGATGAGGAGGTAGCGACCAAAATTGGCAAGACGGGCGAGCAATGCGTCAGGAACATCGCCGCGGTAGGCTTTCAGCAGCAACTCGTCATTGGAGAGTTCGGAGCTGTCCACATCCAGATTCAGCACGCAGCGACCGTAACGCTCACTGTGGATCGCCTCGTGGCGGGCTTGCAGGTCGGAACGCTCGACGAGGGCGGCGAGGCGATCGGTTTCTGCTTTCAACTGCTCCGCCGTGGGGGAGATGAGCATGTTTGCCACGATGCGGCACCCGGGCTTGGGCGTGACACGAACGGTGTGGCCGCCGACTCGGGAGCTTTCCAAATTTCCCCAATGCGCAATCACGGTGCAGGAAACTTCGTCTGGTCCATCGAAGCGCGAGGCGAGCCAACCGGGGCCGAAGGTGGTCGTCTGGCGGATATTCAAAGGCTGCTGGCGGTCGGTGTGGTCGATGGCGTCTGCGAGATCTTGTGGGCAAAACCACAGCATCATCTCAGCGGGCGCGCCGCCTTCCTCGCAGGGATTGAGGACAAAGCAGGCATCGGCGGAGGAGACAAATGCGGTGCGCTGGAAGTGATGGCCATCGAGTTTCCAATCCACGCCGGCGACGCCTTTGGAGAAGTCCAGCCAGCGGCGGTAACCGCGAAAGGCGCCGGGAATCTCGCGGCGGATATTCAAAACGGGGCCTGGAATGTAGTGGGCGCTGTCGGCGATGTAACCGAGTTCGCGCCAAGCGCGGCGATACACATCATTCGCGGTGGCGAAATCGCCGGCGTCGAGCAGGCGTCGAACCTCGGCGAGCATGTGCGAACTCTCGGGGAGTTCCGGCGAGCTGGCGCCGCCGAAGTATCGTTCGTGGTTGAAAAGAATGCGTTCGTGGGCGAGGCCGCCGAATTGCATGGCGCCGAGTGTGCCGTTGCCGAGTGGCGAGGCGTCCCGCCAGTCGAATGCCGCGCTCTCCATCCACGAGGAGTGGATGCCTTTGTATGCCTGTCTTGGAGTCATAGTTGGTTTTGGAAAAATGGGGTTCTACTTGATGTCGTCGCGAATGACGCGGCAAAAATACGCGCCCTGCGGGAGGCCCGAGGCGCGCTGGCCGTCGATGACGGGCTCGAGAAAAAGTTCGCCGGCGGGGAGTTCGATCTGAAGCTTCACGGACTCGGCTCCTTCGGGGATTTCGGCACGGACGGTTTTTCCGTTCAACTCCACGCGCGCTTCGCCTTTGGTGAATGGCTTCTGCTCGGTGGCTTCGGCTGGTCGCTGGCGGAGTTCGAGCGAATAGACGCCCGGTTTTTTTACATCCACAAGCCAGCCGCCAGCGGCGCCATCGATGCCCATGATTTTTTTGCCTTCCTGCCACTCGCGGAGGGTTTCCTGTTCCCAGGTTCCGCTCGCGAGAGGTTGATCGGTGGCGCGGCTCGGTTGCCAGTCCATGCAGGTCAAATCCACCGTGCCTTGACCGAGAAGGAACGGCTGGATCGACATGGCATCGGCGTGGACGGAATTCCACCAATCGAGATGGGCTTTGTGGAGCTGGTCTCGGATTTCGGGATTTGCAGCGGCTATGTTGTTTTTCTGCCCGGGGTCGGTTTCCAGATCATAGAGTTCCTTGCCGTTGACGAGGCTGTATCGCTGGTTGCGGACCGAGGCATTGAGAAAGGGGAGTTTCTCCTCCGGAGTTCCCGAGTTCCAACGCGCCACATGGGTCGGCACGATGCGGTCGGTCCAATCGGTTGGTTGCTTCCCTGTAAGTAGGATCGGCAGGAGGGATCGGCCTTCGGGTTCGGGAAACTTGGAAAGATCGAGCGAGCAGGCTTGCGCCAGAGTGGGGAGGATGTCGCAGAGCGAACCGAGGGTGTTGACTTTTTGGTCTGCCGGGAAATGCCCTGGCCACGAGAAAACGGCTGGAATCCTGACGCCGCCTTGGTAGGCGGAGCCCTTCGTGTCGCGTAGGCCGCCATTGAAATCCTCGGGTCGCGGTGAACCGCCGAGGGCGGTGCCATTGTCACCTAGGAAAATCACGATCGTCTCGCGATCGAGGCCGTCTTTGGCAAGTTCGGCGAGCAATTTTCCGAGCTCGGAGTCGAGGTTGGCAATCATGCCGTAGAATTTTGCGAGATGCTCGGGCAGGCCCGCGTGGAGGTAGGGCTTGGACCACTCCTCCCCGATTTGGAGTGGCACATGCGGGGCATTCAGCGGGAGGTAGCAGAACCAGGGCTTTTTCTCGGCGCGGATCCACTTCAGCGCCTCCTCGACGAAAATATCGGTCATGTAGCCCTTGAAGGGTTTCCATTTGCCGTTCTCTTGCAGGTGGGGGTCGAACATGGTGTTTCCCCAGAAATCAGGGGTCTGGCCCGTGGCTCCGCCGCCGACGAGCAGGGTGTGCTGGAATCCGCGGTCGATCGGGTGGAAGGGGCGGGGATCGCCGAGGTGCCACTTGCCGAAAATCGCCGTGCGGTAGCCGGACTTCGCAAATGCATCGGCCATCGTCGGGACTCCTGCGCGCAAGATATTTCGGCCTTCGATGGTGTGGGTGACTCCCGAACGAAACTCGTGCCGACCGGTCAGCAACGCCGCGCGCGAGGGCGAGCAGGTCGGACTGGCGAGAAAATCCGTGAACCGCACGCCTGAAGCAGCCAGCGCGTCGAGATTCGGAGTTTTGAGGATCGGGTTCCCTTGGAAGCCTGCATCTCCGAAGCCTTGGTCGTCGGTCATGACCAGCAGGACATTGGGGCGCGCGGGATTGGTGTTTTCTGAAAATACGCAGCTGCAAAACCCAAAGAACACCAAGACAAGGGTCGGTATTTTTTTCATGGTTGGTTCAGGGTTGTGCCGGAGTCGGAGTCGGAGTCGGAGTCGGAGTCGGAGTCGGCGTTGGCGTTGGCGTTGGCGTTGGCGTTGGCGTTGGCGTTGGCGTTGGCGTTGGCGTTGGCGTTGGCGTTGGCGTTGGCGTTGGCGTTGGTTGGGGCCGTTCTTTGATGAGCACCTTGTTGCCCTCTACGGAGAAGAACTCGTCTTTGCCCGAACGGCTGTCTTTCCGCGCATAGCCAAGTAAACCGCGTAGAACGCCGGGACTTTCATATTGGTAATGGACCGATCGATTTTCATAGAGCGCCCGTTCGGGGTGATCGGTCGGCAAGATATTCGGTGCGGTAGCGGTGCGGGCAAGGAGGTAGGGGTCCGTCGTAGCGAAAAGCTCCCCGTTGCGGGTGTCTTCCATCAGGAAAATGGGGAGTAATCCCGGAGAGGGCATGGCGTAGAGATGGAATGCGGGATCTCCCTCGCCAGTCTTCGAGGGTTTTCCGTCTTTAATCCAAACGGGAAGGTGCAGGGAGGTCTCATTATTTGGCATCCACATGGTGGCTTTCGAGGCCAACTCGGCCGCTCGCTTGCGGGTTTGATCAAACGAACCCGCAACGAGAAACCAACGCATCGACAAAGTCTCGCCGGGCTTGATTGTCACACTGCAACTTGTCTCGACCACATTGTAGTCGCGCTCGGCGGCTTCCCCCGCGGTGCCGTGGAGAATGAGGCTGGGAGCGCGTTTCCAAGGGGGTAGCTCTTGGGATTCGTTTCCAAACACCAAAGCCAAGGCCGGATCGCTTTCTTTCATTTCGCGGGAAGTCCACGCGATCCAGCCACCCGTTTCATTGAAGCGGGCTTTTGGAATTCCCGTCCAGCCCCACAGGCCATCGACTTTGCTCCAGGTCCCGTCGTTTTTTGAAAGCACGGTTTGGGGCAACGAGGAGTGGCGCACTCCACCCCACGGGGCATTCAGGTAGGTCAAATCGTCGGTGCCAAAATTGGTGAGGGATTGGGTGACCTCGATCGCACCGTCGCCGAGGTCACGATAGGCCGTGATCACCAGCGCGCCGGATTTCCAGACATTCGGGCTCCGAGCCATCTGTGCCCAGTTTGCTAGAAAAAGAGTGCGAGAGTTCGGATCCCAATGGCTTTCCAGGATTGGAGAATAGAAGGGCTCCTTCGGGGCGCCCAGTTCGCTCGTTCCGGTCAAGCCATCGAGGTAAACCCCCGCTTGATGGATGAAATACTGAATAGGCATGCCTATATCCCAGTTTTTCGCAGGATCGGCATTTTGGAATTTATGGATGGGTGTGACGAGTTCCTCACTGGTTACGACCAGATGCCAGACTTCATCGACCCAAGGAGCCTTCAGGCGTTGCGGGGGCACGCCTTCACCGAAGGGGCCGCGCATGGAATAAATCTGCCCGCCTTTTCCAATGCCAAGCCGGAGTTGTTCGGTCTGGAACACGGCGTGGAAAACCTTCGACTCATCCAAGCCGGCGATCCAGGTCGAGCCGCTGGGTTGGAAGTCAAACGAGCATGTGGCGTTTCCCGCCCACTGATCGGCGCCGCCTTCCGAGACGATGGAGAAAAGATCCTTTCGCGGAGGTGACGGGGGGAGTGGCGTGCCTCTCGGAGTGGCGGTAGGCGTAGGCGTAGGCGTAGGCGTAGGCGTAGGCGTAGGCGTAGGCGTAGGCGTAGGCGTAGGCGTAGGCGTAGGCGTTGGCGTTGGCGTTGGCGTTGGCGTTGGCGTTGGCGTTGGCGTTGGCGTTGGCGTTGGCGTTGGCGTTGGCGTTGGCGTGGG
>JBDKIG010000031.1:0-17609 GCA_039797215.1 Verrucomicrobiota bacterium
CGCTGAGTATTATTTATTCGATGAAACCGGCAGTGTTGGCCGCTCCTACGGAGCTACACGCACGCCTGAAATGTTTATTATTAACGGTGCCGGTAAAATCGTTTACCACGGTTCATTCGATGACGACGCAAGAGACCCTGATCCTGGTGAACAACCGCTGGCAAAAACCAAAAATTATGTATTGCAAGCGCTGAAAGAGCTTATCGCCGGATTGCCAATCAGTGTTCCAAAAACAAAACTTATAGGATCTGGAATTATTTACGAACAAATAAATTCCAACCCATAGAATAAACCTAAAACGCCAGCTACGAAGCCCTCACTAAAACCTTGGTGGAAGTAGAAATCACCAACCCTGCCACTGCCACCACGCCCGCCGAATACAAAGTCAAAAAACTCTACACCCAGCCCATACCCTTGGGGCAGTAAGAGACGGTTGCAAGCGTCGCTGTGGTGAGTAGAGGGTCGGAGGCATCCGCAGATTTCGCCAATGAGCACAGATTTCCGGCAGGCGAGGAATGTCTCACGGTGGCGCGGAAACACAGAGGGGGAATGAATACTGACCTGGCTTCGCGGCTTCGTGTGAGGCATCGGGGCGAGGCTGATTGGAGTTCAAAAAGTTCTCACGCCGTGGCTCAACAGCGTCGCTGCCAGAACAGCATCGTGTGTCCGTAGATAGGGGAAATCCTCCGCTTGCAATTGCCTGAGCAGACGGTCCCAGCATTCCGTGGAGTAGCCACAATGCATGAGCCCCATCCCGTCTCGAAGCAGTGATACATGGCTTGCCGCTTGGGGAGCCGACAGGGGATAGGACATCACCTTGGGGCTGCGAAGGGCGCGGTAAAGCTCAAGATACACTTGATCCGCAATGACCCAGTCCACAGGGTTTTCGATGACTTTTTGCAGAAACTCTTTGCAGATGCCGTGCTCGGGCGCATCCTCATTGGCCGTATAAAGCAAGATATTCGTATCCAGGCTACAAAGACTCATCGTCGTAAATCGCCTCCTTCAAGTGTTCAGGAGAAACCAAAATTTTACCGCCACGGAAAGTCGGCAACTGGCGATGCGGAGTGGGTTTCTCAGACCTCATATCAAGAAATCTTTCCACAGCCCGTCGGATCACTTCGCTTACTCGACGATCCTCCTCCGAGGCAATAGCCCGCACTCGCCCCATGAGGGGATTCGGAAATAAAATCTGAATTTTTTGCATGGAGGAATGCATCGCATGGAGGACTAGGGGTATCAATGAGATTTACCTCCACCTGAGTAGAGAGCCGGAGGCATCCGCAGATTGCGCCGATGGGCACAGATTTTTCGGCGGGCAGGGAATCTTTAGTGGATACGGGGTAAATATAATGTTCATTCCCAAATATTTTACATATCAAGTGGCCGAGAGCGGCTGTTTTCCCCGACTTTAGGTCATACCGTCTTGGCGTGAGATTGTGTTTTCGTTTTCCAACCCTCACCGCAGAGGACTGACGCGGCTACAACCAGGGGGTAATCGTAAACTTCGAATCAGATTTTTGGAATTGCTAATTATAGCTCTTCGAATTTGATTTTCTGGAATAATGAATACGCAACTGAATTATCACCATCTCCGCTATTTTTTGGCTGTGGCGACGAATGGAGGAATCACGGCGGCCTCGGAGGCGATCCATATTTCTGCCCCGACGCTGAGTGCGCAGCTTAAGGAGTTGGAGAATTTTTTTGGGAAGCCCCTTTTTCGTCGTGAAGGTCGCCAGATGCGGCTCACGGAAGATGGGCGGTTGCTTCTGCGATATGCGGAGCGGATTTTTTCGACCGGTGACGAGATGCTCGAGGTGCTGCAGCGCGGGAAATCGGCGGGGCCTGGAACGGTCTTTCTCGGCGTGTCGGATGGCGTGCCGAAACTACTCGTCGCTCGATTGCTCGACCGGGCGTTCCAACAAGCCCCAGGCCTCCAATGCGTGGTGCGCGAGGGTCAACCGCAGGAACTCTGGGGTGCGCTGGGTTTGCACCAAGTCGATCTGGTGATCGCGAACGAGGCTCCTCCGCCGAATCTCGGCAACCTGCCCACAGGCCGCCGGATCGGTCGGATGCGTGTGGTTTTTGCGGCTTCGCGCACGCTGGCGAAGGCGTTTCAAAAAAATCCGAACCCTTCCAAATTGCCGGTTTTAGCCCCGGCGAGGGAATCCGTGTTGCGGAGAGAATTGGAACAATGGTGGGCCGCCAAGGATATCGAGCCAATGATTCGGGCAGAATTTGATGATGCCGCAGCGATGTTTGAGTTGGCTGCTCGCGGGCTGGGAGCGGCTCCCATCCACGAGCCCGTGCTGGAGGATGTCTGCAAACGCTACGGACTGGTCGCCTTGCCGCTCGAGCCTGATATCGAGGATGACCTCTTCGTGGTGGGCGACAAACGCCGCTACGCAGCCGAGGGCGTAGGCCTTCTCATGGATTTGGCGGACGGAATTCTGCAGGCCTGAACCGGCGGGACTTAATGTCCGGCGGAGTTTCCATGACGAGAAGCCGAGGGCTCTAGAGACTTTTTCAATCGACTCCTCAGTGCTGTTGGCCTGGCAATATCACCAGCAGGCTAGGTTTTTCCGAGCGTAGCGGGATTTGTTGACGCAGGCGGCAACCCTCAGCGGAAAGTGATTTTCACGCTGCCCTTCGGCTGGAGGCTGTCGGCGAGCGTTGGTGCGGTGGCGCCCGGCGCTGGGGAGGTTTCGCCGGTGAGGGCGTTTTTGAGGGCACCCTCGACGAGTTGGGCGCAGTGAATTTTCATCGGCGGGAGGGGGCCGAGCGGCGCGGAGAGGTCGCCGCCGGACATGGAAAGTGCCTCTTGCGGGGTTTTGCCTTGGATCATCTCGGTCGCCATGCTGGCCACGGCGATGGCGGTCTGGCAGCCGAAGGATTGGAAGCTCGCCTTGTCGATGACACGTCGGCCTTTTTCATCCTCTCGGAATTTGATCCACATCCGGAGCATGTCGCCACAATCGCCGCTCCCAGCCGTTCCGACGGCATCGGCCCCGGTCATTTCCCCGAGGTTCTTGGGATTGCGGATCGCCTCGTCGATTTTTTCGTCGGTCGTCATTCGGTCGTGTAGCGTGGCAAAGAGGGATCGACCTCGCAACTCCAGGCATCGATCCCGCCTCGGAGGGCACGGGCGTTCAGGAATCCATGTCCGGAAAAATACGTAGCGGCGTCCAACCCGCGCGTGCCGGTATGATCCACCAGCACAATCAGCGTGTCCTTAGCCCAGTGGCCCATGATTTCCTGTAAAAAATCCTGCCCCATGAGTTGAGAGCCGGGAATGTGAACGGCGTCGAATTCCTCGCGCGTGCGGATGTCGAGGAAGCGCGCTCCGAGCTTTTCGGCGGCGGCAGCCGCCTCGGTGGGACTGATGAAAACCTTCTCGTCCTGGGCGTGGGCCTCAAGAATCCGCGCGATGACCTCGGCGGGGTCGAGATTTTCATTCCGCGCACAAACTCCCTCGATCGTTTCATCGGGCTGAAATCCACAACTCGCGCAGCCGCCGATGTGGTAGTGGCGAAAAAGCGCCCGTTGAGCGCCAGGGCAACGCTCCAGCAATTCCCGCATCGTAGTCATCGGTGAAATCTCCATGTGCTGAAAGCTACCTTTTTTGTGCAGGGGCGCGAAGGGTTTTCCTGCTCGAAATTCCTTCCCGTCCCCGTTTCCATGCACAGATGAAATTGATTTCCTGGAATGTGAATGGCATCCGCTCGATCCTCGGCAAGGGCCTCATGGATTACCTCGAGCGCGAGAAACCGGATGTCCTCTGCCTGCAGGAGATCAAAGCCCGCCCGGAGCAGGTGCCCCAGAAATTCGACGGCTACGAGGTTTATTGGAACTCCGCTGTCCGCCCCGGCTACTCCGGCACCGCAATCCTCACCCGCAAAACCCCGCACGAGGTCACCAACGGCATTGGCCGCCCGGAGCACGATCAGGAAGGACGCGTGATCACGGCCGACTTTGGAGATTTTTATCTCGTGAATGTTTACACGCCAAATTCTCAGCGTGAGTTGACGCGGCTCGATTACCGCACACGCGAGTGGACTCCGGCTTTCATCGCCCACTTGCGGAATCTTCAAAAAACGAAGCCGGTCGTGTTTTGCGGTGACATGAATGTCGCTCACAAAGAAATCGACCTTGCCCGACCGCGCGAGAACACCCGCAACGCCGGCTTTACCATGGAGGAGCGAACCTCCTTCGACCAAATCCTCGCCGAGGGCTTCGTGGATACCTTCCGCCACTTAGAACCCGCCGGGGGCCACTACACCTGGTGGAGCTACCAGAATGGTGCCCGCGAGCGAAATATCGGATGGCGCATCGACTATTTTTGCGCCTCAAAGGAACTATCTGGAAATATTCAATCCGCTTACATCCAGATGGATGTCATGGGAAGCGACCACTGCCCGACCGGCCTTGTCCTCGCGGACTGAATTTTTTTTGGAAAAACTTTGAACATCCTGCGCGTCGAGCCGTCTAACCTATCAGTTGAGACAACAACTCAGGTCACCGCGGTTCAGTTTTCACTTGTTTTTTCTGAACCTCCAAGCGGTGACCTGATTTTTTTGTAACATTGTGGTTCTTGTCCACGAGAGGATGCTTGTCTAATGACCGCCCCAATGGAAGACACCGTGTTGTTAGTCGAAGACGAAGGGGATGTGGTCGATTTGCTGCGTTACCACCTGCGCAAGGCGGGCTTCAAAGTGCTGATCGCCAATACCGGATCTGCCGGGCTTGAGGCCGTTCGACAAAACATCCCAGATGCCGTGATTCTCGACATCATGCTTCCTGGAATGACCGGTCTCGAAGTGTGCCGGACCATGAAAGCCGACCCCACCCTGGCAGGGGTTCCCATCCTCATGCTCACAGCCAAAAGCGATGTGAAAGACCGCGTGAAGGGGCTCGAACTCGGCGCGGAGGACTATGTGACGAAGCCCTTCAGCCCCAAGGAAGTCGTTCTGCGTGTTCAAGCCCTCCTGAAGCGCCTCCGGAGCGGCTCGGCGGTCGGCAGCACGCTCGAATCGGGCAGTATCGTTCTCGACAAAACCACCCTCTCGGCCAGACTCGACGGGCAGCGATTAGACCTCACTACCACCGAATTCAAATTGCTTACCGCCTTTCTTAACAATCCCGCCCGAACGCTCAGCCGCGACCTTCTTTTGAAGGATGTCTGGGGCTATGCTTCAGGAGCCGACACACGCACCGTGGATACCCACATCCGCCGTCTCCGCGAAAAACTCGGCGACCATTCCGACCGTCTAGAGACCGTCCGCGGCGAGGGCTACCGGCTCAACCCGCCCCCCGTGATTTGAGTCCAGTCGAGTGGATATTTCTACTGGCAGTGCTCGCCGCACCGGCCGCGTTTATTTACTTCCGCGTTATCAAACCCTGGCGCGCCGTGCGGCGGGATTTGGAGCGCGTAGCTGGCGGCGACTATCACCTCCCTCCCCTTTCCCCCGACTACGCCCCCTATCTCGAATCCGCCACTCAGATCCGAAAGATCTCACGCCAACTCGAGCAACTCGACCGCCAGATCGCCAATGAGGGCCTGAGCCTGCGCGGCATCCTTTCGGGAATGCGCGAGGGAATCCTCGTGGCGAACCGCGCCATGCGCGTCACACTTTGCAACAAAGCCCTGATCGGATTTTTCCCGGATATCAAAAACCCCGTGAACCGCACGGTGCTGGAGGTCCTGCGCCGCCACGAAATCCAGCAAGCGATGGAGTCCACGATGGATACCGGCCGAGAGCGCGAACTCGAATTAACCTTCGATACACGGACCTTCGTTGTGCATGTCGCGCCGCTCGCCGCAGAGAACGAGACCCAGCCCCGCGCGGCGCTGATCGTATTCCAAGACATCACAGCCGTCCGCTCGCTGGAGGCCGTTCGCCGCGAGTTTGTCGCCAATGTCTCCCATGAATTCCGCACGCCGCTGACAATCATCAACGGCTATATCGAAACACTCCGCGATGGCGCGATCGAAGACCCGGCGATGACTGAGAAATCGCTCGAGGCCATTCACCGGAATGTCCAAAGACTCGCCCTGCTCCTCGAGGATCTCCTCACGATCTCAAGCATGGAAAACCGCTCGCGGCTTTTGCATTTCGCCAAAACCGACCTACGCCCGCTGGTCGAGCGGGTCATCGAAAACCTCGGGCCGAAAATCGAGGAGCGCTCGGCGGAGATCGTTCTGGATTGGGCCGAGGACGCGCAGTGCGCCGAGATCGACCCGAGCGGCATCGAGCAAGTTTGCACGAACCTGCTCCTCAATGCGCTTCAGCACGGCGAGGTTCCCGCCTTAAAAATCCACCTCACCGCCAAGCGCGTCGGCGAAAACATCCAGCTGACTTTTTCCGACAACGGCCCGGGAATCCCGCTCGAGGACCAGGCCCACATTTTCGAGAGATTCTACCGAGTCCACAAACACCGCGCGCGCGACGCCGGCGGCACAGGCCTCGGCCTCTCGATCGTTAAAAATATCGTCCTCGCGCATGGAGGCACCGTCTCGCTGGAAAGCACGCCCGGCGAGGGCGCGGCGTTTCATGTGACGCTACCCGTCACGCAGTCGGGCAAGCCAAGCTGAAACCGTCCGCTATTTTCCCCAAGGCTTCTCGGCCTCGGGCTGGGGAGCATTCACGTGCTGGCTCTCGCGCGGCCACGGCCAAGGCTTGGTGGCGAGCATCCGCGTGTAAGGCCCCTCGACTTGCTGCGGCTCCCAAAGATACCGGCGGTTTTGGAGGGTGGTGCAAGATGTCGTGAGCAACACAGCGGCAATCGCCAGAATCGGGAAGGGTTTCACGCCGCGTATCTAGCAACGCCAGCGCCAACGGTGTCAAGGCCGCGGGTTTTGCGGTTCCATGCCCGAGCCAAAGCGGCTAACAACCCGACTTTCTCTGCGATGGAACTTACCGAAAAACTCCTCGTTTCGCTCGGCGGTTGGGATGTCATGAAGCGCGCCCGCGCCATCAAGGCCTCCGGCGCCGTGCGTGAGGCTGCCTACGAGCCGCCGGTCCTGAAAGGCCGCATCGCCGAGGGTGGACGCGAGTTTTTGGCCGGTCTCCGCCTGCGCAATCCGGTGGATATTGAAAATCTCTGCCCGTGCGCGGACTCGCGCCGCCGAGGTATGATCTGCGCGCACTCCGTGGCGATCGGCCTCGAAGTTCTCTCGCCAACCAAATCCTCCCCCGCGCCGAAACCAGCCACTGCGCCAACTCTCGGCCAGACCAGCTCCGAACTTCCACGCGTTACCCTCTCGATCGAAGGCTCGCTTCGCCACCTCGAGGCCACGGTAGATTTCGAATACTCCACGCCCGGTGCCAGCAACCCAACCGCCGAGGCCGAGGTTTTGGCGGAACTCGTGCGAACCGGTTTTGAGAACGACAAGGGCAAGGCCGTCCTGCGAGGCGAGGATTCCGTCGTTGGTTTTTTCGCCAACGCCCTCCCCCTCCTGAAACAAAAATGGACCGTCCGCGAGGGCGAGAGATTCCAGCATGTGACGCGCGACATCGTTCGCCTCGAGCCGCAATTCGCCCTCCGCGAGCGAGGTGATGGTTGGTTGGATTTCCATGTCCATTTCAGCGCCGGGAAGGAAGCCGTCCTGAGCGACCAGGATGTGCGAAGGCTTTTGCAGAGCGGCACGCCGCGGCTCCGCTTGTCCAACGGCCGGATCGCCATTCCCGACGCCGCGCTCGCTTCGGATCTCGAGGAGGTCTTGAGGGATTGCAATCCCACGCAGGAACGCGGCGGCTACCGAATTCCTCCCGCCCAGCGCGGGTATCTTGAGGCCAGCATCGCCGAGTGGAGCCGCGAGGAATCGTCCACCGCCAAATCCTCCCCCAAAAAACTCGGCCCACTCCAATCACGCCTCCGCCCCTATCAAATCGAAGGCGCCTCGTGGCTGCTCGCCCGCCAGGCCGGGCTTTTGGCGGACGACATGGGGCTCGGCAAAACCGTCCAAGCCCTCGCCTACTTCGAGGCCACACCCGGCCCGCATCTCGTGATCTGCCCCTCCTCGCTCGTCTGGAACTGGACTCGCGAAGCGGCACGCTTCGTCCCCGGCCTCCAAATCCTCGCCCTTGGCGGTCCGGACCGGGAAAAACTTTTTGCCCAAATCCCCAGCCACGACCTCGTGGTTACAAGCTACGCCCTGCTCCGCCGCGACATCGCGCATTACCAAAGCCTCGCGTTCGCCTCTGTCGTCCTCGACGAGGCCCAGCACATCAAAAACCCCGAAAGCCAAAACGCCAAGGCCGCCTACGCATTGAAGTCCCGCGCGCGCTTCATTCTCACCGGCACCCCGCTCGAGAATTCCGTGCGCGACCTGTGGTCCCTCTTTGAATTCCTCCTGCCCGGCTACCTTGGAACGCGCGGTGATTTCCAAGACCGCTACGAAAAGCCCATCCTTGCCGGCGAGGGCGCCGGAGCCTGGCCCCGTCTCCTCCGCCGCGTGAAGCCCTGGATGCTCCGCCGCACGAAATCCCAAATCCTCCCCGAGCTTCCTGCCAAGATCGAGCAGGTCGTCGAGGTCGAACTGACCCCCGACCAAAAGGCCGCCTACACCCAACTCCAGATCGCCGCCCGTGCTCAGGTCGATGCCCTCCGCGAGTCCGGCGGCGCCGCCCGCATGAAGGTCCTCGCCGCCCTGCTCCGACTCCGCCAAGCCAGTTGCGACCTGCGTTTGCTCGGCAAAGACTCCCCCGCCCCGTCGGGAAAACTCGAGGCGCTGCTGGAGTTGCTACGCGAGGCCGTGGACGGCGGACACCGCTCGCTCGTCTTCAGCCAATTCACCTCCATGCTCGACCTCATCGCTCCCGCCCTCGACGAGGCCGGCATTTCCTGGTGCCGCTTGGATGGCACCACCAAAGACCGCGGCGCTGTGGTCGAGCGCTTCCAAAACGACCCCTCGGCCTCCGTGTTTCTCATCAGCCTCAAAGCCGGCGGCACAGGCCTCAACCTCACCGCCGCCGACACCGTCATCCACTTCGACCCCTGGTGGAACCCCGCCGTCGAGGCCCAAGCCACCGACCGCGCCCACCGCATCGGCCAGCAAAATGTCGTCACCTCGATCAAACTCGTTGCCCGGGACACCGTGGAACAACGCGTGCTCGACATGCAGGAGAAAAAACGCGCTCTCCTCACCGAACTCCTCGACCCCGAAAACTCCGCCGCCCCCACGCTCGACGCCGACGAGTTGGTCCAATTGATCGGCTGAGCTGCGAGCATTCCCTTGCCGCACCCTTTGCTAACTGGCACAACTTGATTCATGTCATTTCAGCAACTCGGGCTTTCGGAGCCTGTTCTTCACGGCGCGCAACGCATGGGCTACTCGGATCCGACCCCCATCCAACTCCGCGCCACCCCGGTGATTCTTTCCGGCCGGGACCTCATCGCCTCCGCGCAAACCGGCACCGGCAAAACCGCCGCCTTCGCCCTGCCTGTTCTTTCGAAGCTCGACCATCACGAGCCTCGCATCCGTTGTCTCGTTCTCGAGCCCACGCGCGAGCTGGCGATGCAGGTCGAGACGGCCTTTCGCGACTACATGCGCTTCATGCACACCGAGGTTTCGCTGATCCACGGCGGCGTGGGCTACGGCAAGCAGCGCGATGATTTGAAACGCCAGTGCGATGTGATCGTGGCCACGCCCGGCCGACTGCTCGACCACATGGAGCAAGGCGCGGTGGATTTGAGCGCGCTGCAATTCCTCATCCTCGATGAGGTCGACCGCATGCTCGACATGGGCTTCTTGCCCGATGTGCGTCGGATTGTTGAAAAATGCCCGAAGGAACGCCAGACGCTCCTGTTCTCAGCGACGATTCCAGAGGAAATCCAGCGCCTCTCGGCCTGGTGCCTGCGCGATCCCGAGCGCATTGAAATCGGTGCGCGCCGTTCGCCCGCCGAGACCGTCTCGCACGCGCTCTACCCGGTGGCGGTGGACCAAAAATTCGATTTGCTCCTGACCCTGCTCGAGCGCACGAACTACGACAGCGTTTTGATTTTCAGCCGCACCAAGGACGGCGCCGACCGCATCTCGCGGCAGTTGAAAAAGAACAACCACTCCGTCGCCACGCTCCACTCGAACCGCACTCAAAACGAGCGCGTCGATGCGCTCGAGGGCTTCAAAGGCGGGCGCTACGAGGTCATGGTCGCCACAGATATCGCCGCACGCGGCATCGACATCGCCGGCGTAAGCCATGTGATCAACTACGATGTGCCGCAGCATCCAGAGGACTATGTGCACCGCATCGGACGCACCGGCCGCGCGCAGACGGTCGGCGAGGCGTTCACGATCATGACCGCCGAGGAACTCCCGCATGTGCTCGATATCGAGCGCTTCATCGGCCAGAAGGTTCCGCGCAAAAAGCTCGAGAATTTCACCTATGTCTATACCGCGCTGTTCGACGAAGACCGCGTGATGTCCTCGCTGAAAGGCGCGAAGGGAGTCCGCACCCACAAGGGCATGCGCTTCGGAGCGAAGCGGCGCCGGTAGTTTTCAACCCCTCCGGCAGAGGGAGGAAACGAAGTTGGCGATGTCTTTCGCGGCAGCGGGATGGCTGAGCAAGGTCGCGGCTTTAAGGCAGTCGCGGTAAGGCGCCCCGGCAGAATCAAAAATACGGCGGACGGCCTCCACAACGGCAGTAGGACTTTGGGCCACAAACCCCGCGCCGGCTTCCGAGAGCAGGCGGGCATTCCCCTCCTCCTGGCCGGGGACGACTTTCGTAATGACCATCGGCGTGTGCGCGGCCATGGCCTCCTGGACCGTCGCGCCGCCTGCCTTTCCGATGAGCAAATGGCTTCGCCGAATGAGATGCGGCATTTCGGGAGCCCAACCCAAAACCTCGATCGGCCTGCCCAATTCCTCGCCGAGTTCCCGCATGCGCTGGCAGAGAGTTTCGTTGCGCCCACAGGCGACGGTAAGGGAGATGTTTTCCAATCCGAGCAATCCACGCGCGGTTTCCAGTGCCTCATCGCCCTCCGCGTTGACCATGTAGAGAACATTCCAAAGTCCGTCGGCGGGCGGCACCTCGCGGCGATGAGCGGGTGATGTGGCGAAAAGGAGCGGGACGGGAAATCCGGTGACGCGGATTTTCGAGCGAGGGATTCCTTTTCGCTCGAGGACTTGGGCGGTGGGGTCGTTCGGAACGAAATACGCGTCGGAGGTTGGCTGGAGCCAGATCGAGTTGATCGAGATCGAATCGGTGATGACGGTCGCGAAGGGGAGTTTCAAATCGAGTTTCCGCGCGGCGCGTTGGAAAATCGGGCCGTAGCCGGGAAAGGTGCTGACGACAATGCCCGCCTCCATGCGGAGGATCGTGTGGCGCATCCGCCAAGCCGCGCGCGTGTATAATCCCAACCCGAACGAGGACACGCGCGGGAAGCGGTCGAGGAATTGGTAAAACAAGTTCCAGGCCCATGGCGCGCGGCGGATGGCGGTTTTGTAGGCCCACTGCGCGAGCGGATAAATCCACGGATGCGCCTCTCGGAAAAAGTCGTGCACCGAGACCAAAATCTCGGGGTGGAACTCCTGGATCGCCTCCTCAATGTTCCGGGCGGCGGCGTTATGCCCCTCGCCGAATCCGGCGGTGACGATGAGGACAGAGACGGGAACCATGTTTTGGAGGGGGAGAAGATTTTCAGCCGGCGCGGCGCGGGTCGGCCTCCTCGATGCGGCGGGTGATTTCGAGCGCGAGGTCGAGCGCGTCGGCGGCGGCAAGGCCGGTGACGCGAGGCTTCAAGCCCTCGCGGGCGCATTGAAGGAACGACTCCAGCTCGATGCGCAACGGCTCGCCTTTTTCCACCTCCACCGGCTCGCGCACGATCCGGTGTCCGCTGAAGTCAGTGACGATTTTCGAGTCGGTGGCGAGGCCGATGAGTTTGCCGAGTCCGGAGCTTGCCTTCTCATCCTCGCGAGCGAGGCGGAGCAGGTAGCCGGACTGATTTTTGTAATCGAGCGAGAGGTAGGCATTCTCTTGGAAGACGCGGATTTTTCGCACGCGCTCCTGGCTGATGCGGCTGGCGGTGACATTCGCCACGCAGCCATTGGCAAAGCGGAAGCGCACATTCGCGATGTCTTCGCCCCGGCTCAGGACCGGGATTCCCACGGCATCGATGCTCTCCACCGGCGAGCGGACGAGGTGCAGGATGATCTCGATATCGTGGATCATGAGGTCCAAAACCACGCCGATGTCGGTGCTGCGGTTGGGAAATGGCGAGAGGCGCGTGACCTCGAGGAAGCGGGGATTTTTGAGCTGGGCCTCGAGAGCATGGAGGACGGGATTGAAGCGTTCGACATGGCCGACCTGCAGCACGCAACCCTTCGCGGCGGCGAGGGCGGCGAGCTCGCGCGCCTCGGCGGGCGTGGTCGCGATTGGTTTTTCGATCAGCAGGTGTTTGCCCTTTTCCAAAAGCTCCAAACCGATCCGGTGGTGGGTGACAGTCGGCGTGCAGATCGTGGCGGCATCCACCAATCCGGCGAATTCCTCGAGGCTGGATACAGCGCGGCAGCCGAACCGCTTCGCGGCGGCGGCGGCGTTTTCGGAGTTGGAATCGAAGACGGCGGCGAATTCGCTGCCGGGGATTTCACTGTAAAGGCGGGCGTGGTTGACGCCCATGTGGCCGACCCCGACGACTCCGGTGCGAAGAGTTTTCATAATCCGTGGATGGAGAGAGAGAGTTTTTGGGCGAGCTCGCAGACCTTCGGGCGGTCGAGGAGCAGGGTTTTTCCAGCTTCGACGCCGATGTGGCGGATGCCCGCCGCGACCGCGACTTCGAGGGTTTTGACGCCAACGACCGGCACATCGAAGCGCATATCCTGATCGGGCTTCGAGACTTTGACCATGGTCGCCGAGCCCCGCCCGAGCTGGCCGCCGCGGCGGATCGCCTCGTTGGTTCCCTCGAACGCCTCGACGGCGAGGACGGTGCCGTTTTTGACCACCACGGTCTGGCCGATGTCGAGACGGCTGGATTCCTTCGCGATGCGGAAGCCGAACTCCAAATCCTCGATCGCGCGGGGCTTCAAGCGCGGCCCAGCAATCGGCCCGCGCGGGGCGATGTGGTCGTCCAGAAAAGTCGTGGCGGGGATGAGTTCCAGCCCCGCCTTGGCCAATTCCTCGGCGACGGCACCGAAGAGCGTCTCGGCATTGCGGCGTTTGAGTTTGGCGAGGATGAGGAGGGCTTTGAAATCGGGACGGAGGTCGAAAAGATTACCCGGCGCGAGTTGGCCGGCCATCAACGCGCGGGCGGCTCCGGATTTTTTCGCGGCATCGAGGAGGCGGCCCATCTGGCCCACGCGCATCCACTCGACCGCATCGACCAGCGGAATATTTTCCGTCTTCGTCTCTCCCTCGAAGGCGGCCATGACGATCCGCGAGACCCCGGCGCGGCGGGCGCCTTCAATCACGAGGCTGGGGTAATCCCCTCCTCCGGCGATCAAAAATAACGGTGCGCTCGCGGGGTTCATGATTTCGTTAGTATCCGACATCATCGAAGCGGTTCACGCGGAAGCGGTCCGACCGGGGGGCAGGTTTCGTATTGGTGCCGGGTTTCCAACCCGATTGGGGGATCTGATATCCCGACTGGTCGGTCGCATAGGTGCCGATGGGAACCGTCGCGGAGCGTCCAGTGCCAGGCAAACGGCGGCGCTGCGAAATGAATTGGCTGGGTCGGTGGTAATTCGTGAGGTCTTTCGCAAAGCGGGAGCGGTTGATTCCGATGAAAAGGTTTTCCCGGACCTCATAGTGGAGGTGCGCGGTATACATTCCGCGGTTTGTTCCAATCGTTCCAACCTGTTGCCCCCGTCTTACCTGCTGGCCTTTTTTTACCATGATTTGATTCAGGTGGGCATACATGGAATCGACCATTTGCAGCTTACCGCCTTCTAGAAAAGCGTGACGGACGATCACGACATTTCCCCAGCCCATCCGGGCGTCTTGCGAATAGGTCACGATGCCATTGCCGATGCAGTAAACCGGCGCGCCGAAGTCGGAATTTCCACCCCGAACATCGTTCCAATCCTCTCCGGGATGGTAAGATAGAAAACCCCGCGCCATGTAGTAACCTTCGCCCGGAGGCTTGCCGACTGGAAGATCAAACCCATCTGCCACAAGGGTATTTGCGCGCTTGGCATCCGGAACCGCCACGAGTGCGGAAACGAACAAAAACAAGAAAATCCAGAACAACCAGCGTCGCATGAAGCCGCAAACCTAGGTATTAACCCCCAGAGGCGCAAGTCATGGAGATCGGTTTTTACCCCATGGCGAAATCGCGCAATGACGGGGATTCTGGTAAAATGAAAATACTCCGCGCCACGGCCAGCACCGATTTTTGTGTTACGAAGGATTGCCGAATCGTCCACCACCCCGTCCAAGGAAGGAAATGCCTGGAACTCGGAAATGAGCATTGGATTCCGGTGGTTTCATGGGTGCGGCTCCACCCGGAGCGCCATGTGCCGAAGGGGATGGATGAAGGTGAAAGTCTCGCGCCGGATGGATTTCAAGAACTTGATTCCAGCGAACAGGTCGTGTGGGTCGAGAAACCCAAACGCGAGCAGTGAAGAGTCAGGATTGGAACTGAGGCGCGGCGTAATCCGTCCAGATCGGCTGGAGGTCCCCCTCGTCGGTGAGGGCCAGCACGCGGCAGATGCGGCAGCGTTTCTTGGATTCCGTTAAATGCTCGCGGGCGCTGGGGAGATTGCCGAGTTGGCACTCGCAGCAGGCGAGATGGTAGTGGACCAACCCCTCCTCGGGGAAACGCTCGAGAGCTTCGAGCAAAAGGATTCGTGCGCTGTTGATCGAATTGGCGAGGCGAAGGGCGTGAGCCCAATCGATCCAACGCACGACATTGTCCGGTTCCGCCGCCCAGAGGCGCTCGGCGACCGACTCCATCTCCGGCCACTCTTCTTCAGCGCGGTGGATTTCCATGAGGAGCATGAGACCCTCGATGCTGAACTTCGCCTCGCGCGGCAAGTTCATAAACTCGCGCATGGCTTCTTCGGTCATTCCGAGTTCGAGATAACCCTCGGCCGCCATCAGTCCCATTTTGTATTGGTCGTCGATCATGGTTTTTTTCTCCTACTTGAAGAAATCGACGCGTTTCGACGGGACTTTAACTTTAAAACATGGAGCGCGTATTTAGCTGCGGGTGACTTGGAATCCTGTCGGGGAGATTTTCATTTTCACGAACCGCGCGCGAGGATTTGGCGGTCTGTCGGTGAGTTCCTGGCGGATGCGGGCGGCGGCCTCCACATCCTTGGCGAGGAGAAAAATATACCCGCCCCCACCAGCGCCCGGGAGCTTCGCGGCGGCTGTCCAATCCGCAACGCGCGCGAGGATTTGGCGGACTTCCGGGGGATTCGTGCCGGCGTCGAGGGCGCAATTGAGTTCCCAACTCCGGCGAACGACGCGGCAGAGGTCGTCCCAGGATTGGCGATGGAGAAGATCAAATGACTCCCGCGCGTGGGCCGAAATTTCCTCCAGGATCGCCAGGGTGCCAGCGCGGTTGAGGAACATTCCGCGAACGATGTCTTGAAGGATCGATTTCGCGACGCGGGTGAGGCCGGTGTAGTAGAGCAGCGCGGTGCCGTTGCTGAGCGCCTCGGCGAGCAGGTGGTCGGGCAGCCATCGCACGGCGGCTCGCTGGACGAGGCCGGGAGTGGTCTCGACCATTTTCAATCCGTGGTGGATGCCGCCTGCTTGATCCTGCCAACCGCCGCCGGTGGTGAGGAGTTGCTCGAGCACGAGGGTCCGGGAGGTGATTTCCGAGTGGTTCCAACCAAGACCGCAGACCTCGGAGAGGGTTCCCAGAAGCGTGGCGGAGAGGATGCTGCTCGTGCCAAGGCCCGAGCCTTTGGGCGTGGCGGCGAGGAGGGATATTTCGAGCCCCCCGCCGAATGCTCCGAGAAGTTGGTCGAGGGATTTTGCGCCGGTGTGGGCGGTGAAGCGGGGATGGAATCCCGCGAGGGCAAGCGCGGCCTTGGCGAGGGAAAATTCGCCACCGACTTTCGCGCAGTCTTCGAGGTCCTTGAAATCCGAGACACGAGTCTCCGCGCCGAGATCGATCGAGCGGATGACGAGGTGTTTCTCCGAAGTGACCCTGGCAAAAACCTGCACGGGTGGCTGGCCATTGAGTTCCAGTGCGACATTCACAACGGCGCCGCCGTGTTTCAGGCAGTAGGGCGGCGTATCCGACCATCCCCCGGCGAGATCCACGCGGATCGGGCTGCGACCCCAGATGATTTGGTCTTCCACAGCATTCCGAACCGGGGCGCATGGGCGGGCAGCCATCGCGTGGGCGATGCTGAGTGAGAGCGCTTCGAAGGCTATTTTTTCAAGGCTCTCGGATTTTTTGGCATCCCCTCGGTGCGACGCCACACGAGCGGCGAACATCGTTTCGGACAAAGTCTCCAACGAGGCCAGGCTGGCCGTTTCCAAAACCTCGGGAACCGGGGCAGTGGATTCGGCAAAGAACGAGGCGGCGTTGTCGAGATCGAGGCGGTGGAAGGCGTTCCTCGCGCGGTGGGCATAGATCAACGGCGCAGCTTCGGCAATGAGGCCGTGGCGGGCTTTGAGCAATCGCTCCGGCGAGAAACGCTCGGTGATTTCCTGGGCGGAGAGGCGCTCGCTTTTTTTCCAGAGAGTGAGGATTTCGGCATCGGCGGCGGCATCAGGCAGCCCCATCCATTCGATGAGACGAGCGAGGGGTGCGGCGTCATCCAGCACGGGGAAGAGCTTAGCGTTTTGGATGTCTGTCTCGGGAGTGAGGCCAGCCTCAGCGAGGGTTAGACCCCGGCGCTCGAACCACCCCACAAGCGGCTCGCCGAGGAACATCGTGGAGCCCGAGCCGATCTCGCCTTTGAAGGAATCATCGATCCCATAGACGCGCACGGCGAGGTTTTGGTTTCCCACCGGCGGGGTGTCCACGCACAGGCCGGGCGCGAGGCGGAAGCGACCGATGACGGCGGGAAGGTTTGTGAGGACATTGCCCGAGGCGAGGGGCATGTCGCCGGGCAGGACGCTGTTTTCCACCCAGACGGGCTTGTTTTCGGGTGAACGCGAGGCAAACGCGAAGTCCGAATTCAGCACATACATGTCGGGGTGTGGCTTGAGGGCGAGCGGGGATTGGCCGCGCTGGTCGAGTGTGCGGTTTTGAAGCGCCGAGACGGATTCGATCATCTGGCGGCTCGTGCCGAAGTGGTAGAATTCGGCGTTGTGGAGCGGCACGACGGCGCACGAGAGCGGCGAAATGTCGGCATCGTGCTCGGCGGGATCGGTGCCGAGACACGGCCCCATGCCGGCGTAAAGTTCGTAAAAACTCGGCACGCCGCCGGGAAAATTCCCCAGCGAATCGTCCCACCCGCATTTTTTGAACAACACGGAGACGGCTCGCTCGCTCAAGAGCCAGAGGCCGGTATCGACGAGAAACAAATGATCCACGGCCCGCGCGAGGATTTCGGCGGGTTTGGGTTTTTGGAGAAAGAAAGCGAGTTGATCCGGCTGTTCGCGCGGGGAGAAAAACACGCCGAAGTGCGAGGCGGTCTCGGCATCGACCCACATTCCCAGCCCGATCACATCGGCCTCGGGCATGGGCGGGAGGTTCGGCGGGAAGCG
>JBDKIG010000032.1:0-17020 GCA_039797215.1 Verrucomicrobiota bacterium
AAGGGAGTCGATCTGTTTGTGGGGCTGAGCCACACGAAGACCTTCCCGATCCGCACGGAGCGTGCCTACAGCGCGTCGTTCAAGTCGCCGATGCTTCTGGATGGATTGCTCGACGAGGTGAAAATCCACAACCACGCGCTCACCGAGGCCGAGGCCGAGCAGGCTTTTGCCGCAGCCCAGCCGAAAGTCGCGCAGCCGCTGCAATTCCGCCGCATGCCGTCCGGTCCAGAGGGCCCCGGCGAGTTTGGCGCGATCTACACCCGGCTCTACTACGCGCCCGAGTGGGAGCGGCACTGGAGGGTAGGAGATTATCCCGACATTCTCGTGCGCTTCGATGATTCGCCGAGCCGCATCGTCTTCTGGCGCGGGACAAATTACGGCGCGTGCTATGTGAGCGAGAACGGCCTCTGGAGCGGCGACCAGAGCCTCGAGGCGAACAGCAACGACACCGGCTGCTACGAGCACATGGCCGACAAGAAGTGCGAATTTTCCACGGCCAAGATTCTCGAGTCCAACGACGCTCGCGTGGTGATCCACGCCCGCTACGCCTCGGTGGGAATCGATGGGAAATTCCTCAGCCCCGACCCGATGACCGGTTGGGGGCTGTGGTCCGACGAGTATTTCACCATCTACCCCGATGGCGTGGCCGTGCGGCATGTCGTCGCCAAGAACCACCCCGGCAGCGGCGAATGGCAGGAGACTCTGCTCTACAACCAGCCCGGCATGCGCCCTGAGGACACAGTGGATCTCAAGGCGCTCACGCTCGCGAACCAGAAGGGTGAAACCCACACCTACTCGTGGGAGGACGGATCGCCGGTGAAGTTGAACGACCCCAATGGCCCGCGCCAATTCCTGACCCCCGAGAAGGCGAACATCCAGATCGTAAACCTCCGTTCCAAGTGGAGGCCATTCATCGTTTACGAGACGGATGTAAAAATCATCCCGGTGGGGATCGGGGCGAGTTCCGACTACTCGAAATTCCCGTGTTGGAACCACTGGCCGGTCGCGCAGTTGCCCAACGACGGCCGCAAGGCGATCGTCTCCGACAAGCCCTCGCATTTCTCCCTCTGCACCTCGCGCGGGGTGATCCGCCGCACTCCGGATGGCAGCGAGTCGGTCTACCTCTACGGCATGACCGACCAACCGATCGAAAGCCTCGTGCCGCTCGCGAAGTCGTGGAACTCCGCGCCAGCCGTCACGCTCTCGGGCTCCGGATTTGAAAGCCAAGGCTTCGACAAAAACCAGCGCGCCTATGTTTTTAAATCTACCGATCCGAAGGCCGCCAAACTCCAATTCACGCTCGAAGCGGCCCCGGAGTCACCGATCCACAACCCCGCTTTCGTTGTGAAAAACTGGGGCAAGCGCGCGTGCACCCTCGCGATCGACGGCCAAGCCATCCCTCTTGGGAAGGACTTCCGCCTCGGCCACAACAAAACGCTCGAAGGCACCGACCTCGTCGTGTGGGTGAAAACCTCGGGTGCCAAGAAAACCTCGTTTACAATCGAAGCCCCCGAAGTCTAAACGGCTTTCGATGATTGCCCGCGAACGCCAAGAGATGAACGCAAATCAGGGCAGGGGCGACTCGTTTTCCATTGAATGACTTACGCACCCATGCGAGAGGCCCGCGCTACATCCAGCCCGCCACGCTCGCGGGCTTCGGATTTGCCAATCCGGGCTCGCCCAAAAACGGCAAGGCCACCAGCCCAGCCGCAATTTCGACAATCGCCAAGGTTATGAGCGCACGAATCATCAATATTTGCTCATCAATTGGATGTAATCGGCACGCTGTTTTTCAGCCAGCTGCTTGCATTCATTTTGGAACTGTTCCTCGGAAAACTCGCCCAAGCCAAACTTCTCGGAGCGCGCCTTGAGTTCCTTGAGATAGGCTTGGTGAATGGCCAGGATTTTGTTTTTGGCGTCCTCGCCTTTGTCACCCAGAATCACGAATACTTCTTTGTTATCCGGCACCCACCCGTGAGTCCACCCGCCGGCCCCGGACTGCAGGAACCAACCCTCGGTGAGATCCATCTTATCGCCAGGCTTCGAAATGAGGTAATAGAGCGTCTTCCCTTCGGGCATGTCGAATTGGGGCTGCAGGTTCAACGAGTAATTCATATTTCTCAGCTCTTTGAGCAAACGCTCCAACTCTCGGCGGTTGGGGTATTTTCCGTTCACATCGGGGTTCAGGAGCGAGAGCGCGCGAAGCCATTCCTTGCGGCCCAGCAGGTATTTCATCTCTCCATAATTGTCGCCTTGGGGCTGAGCGGTGACGCCCATCTTTTGGAGGTTGGCGCTCAAGTGCACGGTCGGCGTGAGCGAAATGTTCGACAACTCTTGCGCTGCATACGCGGCGAGTTCCTTCTGCTCCTCGGCCATCGCCTCCACATTCATCGATTCGCCAGCAGGGCGCCCGTCTTTCATCGACAGGACGGCGAGCCGGTGACGGCTGAATTGTTTGTTTTGCTCAAGCGCCTTGCGTTCGCGTTCCGCCGCGGCCTGCGCCAACTTGGGGGAATCCGGCGGCAGCGCCTGAATCTGCACGCTCGCCTCCTTCAGCCCCTCGGAGGTCGCCTTGATCTCGATCGGGCCGGCGTTTTTGGTCGATTGCACCACCAGCATGCAGAGTCCGCGAAAGGAGTGAACTTCTGACCCCTTCGGAGCATCGTGGCTGTGGGAACTGCCGTTGGAGACACCCACAATTTTGCCCGCGCCTTTTACCTCGAAATGAATCAGGTTGCTGTCGGCATCCGGGCAGGTGCGTCCCTGGGCATCGGTGACGCGCACGGTGATGTAGCTCAAGTCCGATCCATCCGCCGCGATTTCCGTCCGATCCGGAGTCAGTGCGATTTTGGCCGGTTCCCCGGTGGTTGAGACCGTCTGCATGCAAACCTGCTGGCCGTTTTTATAGCCCACCGCCTTCAATGTGCCCGGAGAATATTTCACCAACCACTCGAAACGGAGGGTCTCCTCGCGATTGATTGTTTTGACGCCGAGCGACTTGTTGTTCAGAAACAACTCCACCTCATCGCAGTTGCTGTAGACCCACACGGGAAATGTTCCTCCGGGATACTGGGACCAGTTCCAGTTTTGCGGCAGGATATGCACCATCGGCTTGTCGCTCCAGTCGCTCTGGTAGAGGAAATACTGGTCTTTCGGGAAGCCGACCAGATCGACAATCCCCCAATAACCGCTCATCGCGGGCCATTTAAACGGATGCACCTCGCCGCGATAATCAAACCCGGTCCAGGCAAACTGGCCTGCGACCCATGGGGAGGCCCGCATCTTGCGCAATGTCACATCCGCATCACGCTCCCGGAAAATGCCATACGAGGTCAGCTCAATGTCATTTTTCGACGGCAGAACCTCCATATCTCCCCGCAGTGGACGAAAATAGGAATAGGAACCGCGCGCGCTCCAGTCCGTTGAATTTTCCGAACCGATCATGGCGAGTTTGCCTTTGAACTCATCATAAATTTCGTAGCTATAGTTCAACCCAAACACATCGAGTGCCTTATCGAATCCGTTGTCCTTCGCATGCGATGGCGAGTTGCACCCTGCCGTGACCGGGCGAGTGGGATCGTGCTTCTTCACAATCGACACCAGACGCTCCGCCATTTCGCCGCCATTTGGTTTATACTGCTCGTTGATTTCGTTGCCGATACTCCACATCACGACGCAGGGGTGATTCCGGTCGCGGCGAACCATGTCCGACAAATCCCTCTCGCTCCATTGATCAAAATGGGGTGCATAGCCTTGGTTCGCCGACAGCTTGGGAATCTTCCATTCGTCAAAGGCCTCATTCATCACAAGGAATCCCATCCGGTCACAGAGGGCGTAAAACTCCGGATCACGCGGGTTGTGGGCGGTGCGGATCGCGTTGCACCCCATCTCGCGCAAAATTTCCAAGCGACGCTCCAGCGCCCGTGGATTGAAAGCAGTCCCCAGCGGTCCGAAATCGTGATGCAGGCAGACGCCTTTCACATCCATCTCTTCGCCATTGAAGATCAATCCCTTGTCTTTCGTGAATTCGAACCAGCGAATCCCCAGCGGGCTCGTCACCTCATCAGTCACCTTTCCGGCGGCCTCCACCGTCGACACGACCTTGTAGAGATTCGGCGCGTCCGGAGACCAGAGGGCTGGGTTGGTGATGGTAAAATTCTGATCGAATTCCCGCATGGCGCCCGCCGCGATTTTTTCCTTCGAGCTGGCTTCCGCCACCCGCTGGCCCTGCGGATCCAGCACGACTGACTTCAATGTCACCTCTGCGGGTTTTTCGCTTTTGTTTTCCACCTCGGTCTGCAAGCGGACAGAGGCCTTTTCTTTGGAAACTTCGGGCGTGGTCACAAACTGGCCCCAATGCGCGACATGGATCGGGTTTTCCATTGTCAGCCAGACTCGGCGATAAATTCCGGCGCCAGGATACCACCGGCTGTTGCCCGGGCGGACATCCGCCTGGACCGCGATGACATTTTTTCCCCCGTAGTTCAAGTAGGGCGTCAGGTCGTAGCGGAACCCCATGTAGCCGAATGGACGGGCCCCGAGCAGCTTACCATTAATCCACACCTTGCTGTTCATGTAGACGCCGTCAAAATCAATGTAGACCTTCTTCCCTTCCGCCTCCTTGGGAATCGTGAAGCTCTTGCGATACCAACCGATCCCGCCCGGCAAATACCCCACGGAAATGCCGTCGCTCACTTTCGGGTCGAGAGGCAGTTCGATGCTCCAGTCATGAGGAATGTCCAGCGTGCGCCAGGGCGAATCGTCCAAGCCGGGCTGTTCCGCACCCGCCACATCGCCGAGGTGAAACTGCCAGCCCTCACAGAAATTTTCCCGAACCGGAGTGACCTCGTCCGCCTGAGCCAGCGCCACAACGGCGAAGGCCGCCATAAACGCTACAAATCGCATTTCCCTAGTCCACTTGGTCCATGGTGAATTCATCATATATTTTTTAAACGAATGGCTCTTGATTTTTAGTTATTTGTCGTTTTTTCATCAGCAAAACTCAAGCGCGAGTCTAAACGCATTAAGCCCTTGCTATTTCTCCGCCTGCTGCTGTTGAGCATCGCGGGGATTCCGCCCCCCTCCCGCCGTGCCGAAGCTTGCGGTGGAGTTGTTCGTATCCCAGTAGTAGGTCGCCGCGAGGAGTGAGGAGTTGGTTTGCAGAGCCAGTAGGATTGGGGTGGTGAGGGCGAATGGGACGCGTGCCCGAAGGGTGTAAATCGGGGAGGTCATGGACAAACGGTCGTCGCACCGATCGAAAAACAAAACCGTTCAAATGAACTAGTATGCGATCTGCGGAGGTGCATGGTCTTCCTTATGCTCGTGGCCGGGATTCCGGAATGGGACGCACATGGCTTTCAGAAAAAACCGGCACAGGATTTCCCTGCCTCCACCAGCTAGGAGGACTTGGAGGCAGTGATTCCGAGAATCGAGCGGGAACGCACCCAACTTGCCGCTCCGAGCATTGTTGGAGGGGGCGGTTCACTCGGCTCCGAATCGAAGTTTCATGCGCTCCCGGAGAACACCGAATGGTTCCGGGTGGATTGGGAGAAACCCGTTCCGATCGATCAAATCGTGTTGGTTCCGATGATCTGGCTGGCAGATCCAGGATACAGCGCGAGATGCCCCATGGCTTGGCCAATTCCTCGGCTGCGGAACGCCGGATGTCGGTGATGCTGTGGACCGGGAATCATCGACTCGAAACGAAGTCAGGCGTTGGCAATAATCCTCAAGAGGGAAGCAGTCGCAGGAGGCTTTCGTGGGGGCGGGCGATGACTTGGGCGGCGATGACTTTGCCAAGTGTTCCCACCGCTTGCTCGCCGGCTTCCAGCGCGGCTTTCACGGCCGCGACATCTCCCCGGATGATGATCGTGACATAGGCCGCGCCGATTTTTTCTTTTCCGACCAATTCGACATTGGCGGCCTTGAGCATGGCGTCGGTGGCTTGCAGGATGGCGGTGAGGCCTTGGGTTTCGAGGATTCCGATGGCTTGGTTGGTATTCATGGTGCGTTTTTCGGGAAAGTCGGAGGGACGCAATTCGTCGCGACCCTCGAAGAGTGGGTTGATGAAGTTGGGTTTGTCATTGAGGCGGTGGAGAGAGGGGTGGGGACGGGAGAGAAGCGCGGATTTCGCCGTGGTGCCAAGCCGTTTCGCCTCGGCGGCGCCGGAGGCCAGAGCCCCCTCCAGATCGGCGATGGAGGCACCGGAAAACCGGACGCAGATCATTTCGTTCCCGGTCGGTTCGAAGCCCAGAAGACTCACATTCCCGGCCTTCAAGACGCAGTCCGCCGCCACGGCGGTGATGCTGAGGAAGGGGGTCTCCAAATAACCGAGGGCGGTCTCAGGCATGATCGATTTCTTTTAGAACCTTGCGAACGATGGTTTCCACGGTGTCGCGGATTTCTCGATCTTGCTGGGCTGGTGCGGGGCAGACGGCTCCGGAAAACCCGCATTCGGCGAGCACGCAGGCCACACGGGCACGGACGGTCTGCATGGCGGCTTGTTCCTCCCGGGACATGGGGAAGCGGGCGGAGCCGGGGTGGAAGCCGCGCGCTTCGTAGCCGGCCCGGAAGCCTTCCAGCAAGCTTGGCGCTCCAACCATCAGGGCGAAAAGATCGAGAAGTTTGAATTGGAGCCGCTTCGACTCGGTCCAGTTCCCCGCGAGGGATTCGCGGTAGATTTTCATCAGAACCTCGGGCACCACGCCCGCGCTCGAGAGCGTGCCGCCATCCCCACCCATGAACAATGCAGGGCAGAGGAGTTCGTCCCAGCCGATGAGGCAGGAAAACTCGGGTCGGTGAGGCTTGATGGCGTGGAGCAGTTGCTGGAACCTCGGCATGTCGCGGCTGGTGTCCTTCGTTCCCACGATGCGGGGGCACTCCAGCGCGAGGCGAGTGAGGACGGGCACGCTGATCTCGTTGGAAAAGGCCGGGATGTTGTAAACGACGATGTCGATCGGCGTTTTGGCGGCCAATTCGCGGAAATACGCTTCGATGCTTTCCTGTGTGAGCTTGTAATAATACGGACCGGTAATCGAGACGGCGCGGCATCCGAGGTCGGCGCAGTAGGCGCACATCTCCAAAACAAGATCGACATTCGGCTCGGCCGCGCCGGCGAGGATCGGGCGTCCGCCCGCCTCCTCGCTCACGATTTTGACGACGCGCTTGCGCTCCTCGTAGCTGAGGCGGATGAACTCGCCCATGCTGCCATTCGGGTAAAAACCGGTGACACCCTTTTCCCCGAGCCAGCGAATGATGCGGCGGAGTTCTTCTTCATTGATTCGTCCGTGCGCGTCGTAGGGAACGATGTGCGGGGCGAAGATGCCTTGGAGCAAGGGAGCGGTCATGGGATGCGGTAGATTCTTTTGGCGTTGTCGGTGAGGATTTGGGTGCGCTCGGATTCTGTCAGTCGGCTCAACAACTCGAGGGTAATGGTTGACCAGGCTTCGAGCCCGTCACCGAGATTTACAACCGGCCAATCGCCTCCCCAGACGAGTCGGTCGGGGCGAAAGGCTTCGAGCATCGTATCGATGTAGGGCTGGAGGCCCTGGGCATTTCGCAGCGGGGTGGGGGAGTAGGTGGTGATGCCGGAGATTTTGCCGTTCACATGCGGCTCGGCAGCGATGGCGAGGATGGATTTTTTCCAAGCAAGGAAGTCGGCGCCGGTGGGCGCGTTGTTGTCTGCGATCGCGGGCACCCCGCAGTGGTCGAGGATGAAGGTCGTTTGCGGGCAGGCACGCACGAGATCCAGGGCGAGGGGGAGTTGTCTTTGGAGAACGCAGAGATCGAAGGTGAGGCCCAGCCCGCCGAGACGGTTCACATTTTCGCGAAAAAGGGCGGCTTGGGAGAGTTCGTCGGGTTGGGTGTGGAGGACGCGTCGAATGCCGGTCAGGCGGGGGTGCGCCATCGCCTCGAGGGATTTCTCGAAACCGGGCGACTCGGGCCGGGCTGCCGCCACGACGGCTTGGATGAGGGCTCCCGGCTTTTCGGCCAGCGAGCAAAAATAGCGGCCCTCCTCGGCGGATTCCGCACAATCGACCTCCATGAAAACTCCGGCTTGAATCCCCGAGCTGCGCGAGGCGTTTTCGTAGTCGGAGAGGTCGAAGCGCCCGGAGAGTGCGGGGAAATCATTTGTCCACTCGTAGGTGAAGCGGTCTGGTTCCAGGAGGTGGATGTGGGTGTCGATCATGGGATCGGGCATCAGGGTAGAAGATCGCACGACGAACCAGGGAGACGTGGGGTCTCGTATCGCCCGGCGGTGATGCGGACGGGTTCGGCGAAGCGGCCCTGCAGGTGCGGAATGTGCTCGAGGAAGATGGCCTCGTGGTCGAGGGCGATGTGGTTGAAGAGGACGAGGTGCTGGTGGATTTGACCCATGTCGCCGACATGCGGGATCACGGGGACTCCAAATTTTTTTGCAAGAAGGCTGACCACCAAAAACTCGCTCACGCCGGCCACGCGGACGGCGTCCACTTGGCAGATGTCCATGGCTTCTGCTTGGAGGTAGTTTTTAAAGACAATCCGGTTCGGCACATGCTCTCCGGCGGCGACCTTCACAGGAGCGATGGCTTGGGCGATCGTGCGGTGGCCGAGCACATCGTCGGGATGGGTGGGTTCCTCGAGCCAGAACAAATTCAAATCCCGCGTGGCTTCGGAGAAAGCGATGGATTGGGCGATGGTCCACTGCTGGTTGGCATCGACCATCAGGCGCACCCCGTCTCCAGCAGCCTGCCGCACCAGGCGGGCACGACGGATGTCGCGGTCTAGATCGGGCGAGCCGACTTTGAGTTTCATCGCGGTGAAGCCTTCGGCAGCGGATTTGGCGACATTGGCTGCGACCTGCTCGTCGGAATAGTTGAACCAACCGATCGAGGTGTCGTAGCCGGGGTAGCCGGTCTCGAGGATTTCCATGCGCGCGCTGCGGGTGGAGCGGGCGGTTTCGATGATCGAGCGCGCGGCGGCGGCATCGAGGACATCGGTGACATACGAGAAGTCCAGCGTGGCGAGGAGCGAGTCGCTGTCGAGGTCGAGGAGCAGTTTCCAGAGCGGGACGCCCCGCTTCCGGGCCCAGAGATCCCAGCAGGCGTTGGTGACAGACGCCAGAGCCAACTGGACCACTCCCTTGTGCGGCCCGAGCCAGCGGAACTGCTGCTCATCAGAAAGTCGGTGCTGGATTTCGCCGAAGTTGGACATGATTTCTTCGATGTCGCGGCCGGCGAGTTGGCGCGCATAGAACTCCGCCGCGCGGCAAACCAGATCATTTCCTTCGCCAAGAGTGAAGGCGAGGCCGTTGCCGACGAGACCGGAGTCGTCATGCAATCGAGTGACCGCGTAGGAGTAGACGGGGTCGCGGTGGATGGCATCACTCCCGTGCCCCGAGCCGATCGGAAAACGGGCATCTCGTGTGGATATGTCTTTGATCATAAAATTCAGCGCTTGTAGCCGAGTTCGGCGCCTCCCGTGACATGCATGAGGTGGCCGGTGACGAATCCCGCCCGGTCGGAGAGGAGGAACACGCTGGCCTCGGCAATGACATCGCCCTCGGGGCAGAAGCCGAGCGGATGGATTTCATCAAGGTAGCGGGAGATGCTTTCGGGATCGGGTTGTTCCGAGGCCCACTGGCGGAGCATGGGGGTCCAGACCCCGGCGGGGCAGACGGCGTTCACTCGCACTCCGAATCGAGCGTAATCGAGGGCCATGGATTTGGTCAGGGCGTTCATCGCGCCTTTCGTGGCCGAGTAGGCGGCGTGGATTTCCTGGCCGATTTCGCCGACGAGGCTGCTGGTGTTGAGGATGCTTCCGCGCGAGGCTTTGAGTGCCTCCAGCCCGTGCTTCACGGTCCAGAAAACCCCCTTGAGGTTGATTTGGAAAAGGCGGTCCCACTCGGACTCGGAGGTGTCATGCAGGGCTGCCGAGGGGGTTGCGATCCCGGCATTGTTGTGGATCGCATCCAGTCGGCCGAAGCGTTCCAAAATTTGCCGGATGGCTTCCTCCACTTGAGCGCCACTGGCGACATCGCAAGCCAGGCCAAGATGGGCTTCGCCGAGTTTTGCGGCGGCGGCAGCGGCCTCTTCCGCATCGGGGCAGCAGAGAGCGACATGAGCTCCCTCGCGGGCGTAGGCTTTTGCGCACTCCCAGCCGATTCCGGCGGAGCCTCCGGTGAGGAAGATGATTTTGTCGTGTAAGAGTCCCTTCACGGATCGAGTGATTCCAAGGGGTGGTCAGTCGAGATGCATGAGCAGCTCCATGCCGCGCCACTGGCGGCCTTCCGGGGTTCCAGGAAGGCGAATCTGGCAGGCATCGGTGAGCGGCCACCATTTGTCCTTGGTAGTGGGATCCTTCCCGATGGAGGCGAAATCCGCATCGGGATTCGTGCCCGTGTATTCGAATTGGCTCACGAGAAAACGCCTCCCTGCAATGTCTGTAACATAGATGTTGAAATTGCGAATGTTCGCCTTGGCAATGGCCGCGCGGACCTCAGGCCAGACATTGGCGTGGAGTTCGCGGTATTCCTTTTCCTTGGCTGGGCGAAGTTCGATAATCGAACCGTAGTATTTCACCTTGGCCTTGGCGGCGACTTCTGGGGTTGGATTGGTCGGCCCGAACACAGGTTTCATTTTAGGCAGTGACTGGCACGAGCTGAGAGTCAAAGCCAGCACGGCGGAGAGGAGGGCGGTTTCTTTCATGAGTAGAGGGTTTCAGCGGAAGACGATGTAGAGGGTAATGAAGATCAGCAGGACGATGACGGAGAGGATGCGGTAGTCCGAGAGGCCCGAGCCGCACTTCCCGCGAAGGGGTTCCATCCAGTTGTCCCAAACCAAATCCTTCGCCTCCTCCTTGAATGGCTCGGGAAAAAGGAAGGTGCCGACCGTCATGACGGCGACACAGATCAGGAACAGCCAGAAGGTCGCCAGCATGTAGTCGCCGGTGTAGATTTTGTTCCAATCCAGATAAAATAGCCCGGCGCCGAGCGCGATGCCGACGAGCAGGGTCACGAAGGCCGCCTTGCCCGAGGGGCGCTTCCAGAAAACCCCCAGCAGGAAAACCGCCGTGATCGGTGGCGCGACATAGCAGATGAGCTTGTTGATTCCCTCGAAGATTGTGGAGTAGTGGCCGAACAACGGCGACACCACGATGGCCAGGATAGTGCCGATAACGGTGGTCCACTTGCCGATCCGCACAAGCGAGTGGTCCCTGATCTCCGGTTTGTAGCGTTTGAAAATATCGTAGGCCACGAGCGTCGCGGTGGAGTTCAGCGCGGCCGAGCAGGTCTGCATCGCCGCCGCCAGCATGGCCGCAGCCACCAGGCCTTTCAGTCCCACGGGTAGGAGGTGGATGATGAGGAAGGCGTAGGTATCCGCCGCAGTCTGCGGTGCCTCGCCGCCAAAGGCTCCCTTCTGCACGAGCGCCACGCACAGCACGCCGGGGAGGACGAACAAAAACACGGGCCAGATTTTTAGAAACGCGCAGAAGAGCGGTCCCAGTCTGGCTTGTTTTTCATCCTTCGCCGCGAGCACGCGCTGGACGATCGTCTGGTCGCAGCACCAATACCAGATGCCGATGACGGGGTAGCCGATCAGGATCGAATACCAGGCCAACTTCGAGGGATCGTCCGCGGAGCGTGCCATGCTCAGGAAATTTCCCGTGCCCCAATCGACTCCGCTTCCGGGCACCGTCGAGAGCGGGTGAGGGTGGGTGGCGAGGGTTTGGGCCAACTCGCCCCAACCGCCCACTTTGATGAAGGCCACGACGGTGATCACCACGGCTCCAAGGAAGAGCAGAATAGTCTGCACGCTTTCCGTCCATACCACGGCCAGCAGACCGCCGAACAAGGTGTAGGCTCCGGTCAGCAAGCCAAGCACCGTGATGAAAAGCAGAAGCGCGTCGAAACCGAGAATGGTCGCCCCCGGCGGCAGCCCGAGAATGCCTCGCAAAACCCATGCCGCCGTGTAGAGCGCCACGCCCATGTGAATGACGATCGCGGAGAAAAGCGACACGACCGAGAGCACATCACGGCATCCCCGATTGAAGCGCCGTTCGAGGAAGTCCGGGAGCGTCGCGACCTTCGAGCGCAGATACAGCGGAGCAAAAAACAGCGAAAGCAGGATGAGCGTGAAGCCGGCCATCCACTCGAAATTCCCATATGCCAGACCGAACTTGTAGGCCGCCTCGGCGAGGCTCACGAGATGCACGGTGGAGATGTTCGCCGCAAACATCGCCAACCCGATCACCGGCCATCCGAGTGTGTTCCCCGCCAAGAAATACTGCCCTCCTTCACCGCCCTTTTCGCCCTTGCGCTGGACAAAGCCCGCTGCGAAACCGAGGCCCACGACGGCGAGGAGGTAGAGAATGATAAGCGTCCAGTCGATGGTCGTCATGGGATGGAGGGGGCGTTGGGTTTCATCAAGGGTGGAAGATTTGGTTTCCACATATCGGACGGCCCCAGACATCGTCTTGCGAATCCATGCGGCGAATAATATTGAACATCTATGCAGACGAACTTCGAACCCATCTATCGTGAGGGAGCCACGCGCATGCAGGTGGATTCCTGTGGTCCGCAGTTTGCCGCCATGCGGGATGGAAAAATCCGGCTCTGCGCTCTAACAAAGGGCCACTATCCAGGGATCAAGGTAGGGCGTGAGACCCTTCAAGGGATTAACAGCATCGGATTTTGGGATGGCGTCGGTTCCCAGGATTGGGGACTCGAACCCCACCGCAACGAGGGTCTGGAGGTGACATTTCTAGAGACAGGCACGATGGCGTTTTCGGTCGATACGAAGAATTATGAACTTCATTCAGGCCACTTCACAATCACCCGCCCGTGGCAATTGCACAAACTGGGCGCTCCAAATATCGGCCCGGGAAAGCTCCACTGGTTCATCTTGGATGTAGGTGTGCGGAGGCCCAATCAGGAATGGCGTTGGCCGCGTTGGTTGGCGCTCACTGACGAGGATCGGAAGGAGCTGACTCAAAAACTTCGCCACAATGAAAGCCCCGTGTGGAATGCATCCTCGGAAGTCATCGAGGCATTTCGCGGCCTGGCCGAGTGCGTCCAGCACTGGCCAGGCCCCCACCTGGAATCCCGCATGATCGCACTTTTAAACCGCCTTTTTTTGGGAATGCTTGTTGCGCTTGGGGAACAGCAAACCCACCAAAATCCCCAACTGACCACGCGGCAAAGGACAGTCGATCTGTTTTTGCGCGATTTGGCGGAAAACCCCATGAGCTGCCGGGAGCCATGGACACTCCCCCGGATGGCTGCCCACTGCGGCATGGGAATCACAGCGTTCAGCGGACATTGCCGCTCGCTGGTCAACGCCGGAGGAATTGACTACCTCAACCAATGCCGAACCGAACACGCCGCGCGTGCGATCAAGAAGCACCCCGAGCGGCCCATCACTGAGATCGCTTTTCAAAACGGATTCAACTCCAGCCAGTATTTTGCGACGGTCTTTCGCAGACGCTTTAAAATGTCACCCAGTGCCTACAAACACCGGGAAGCAATTCAAAAACTCTGAGCGAACCGCCCGCGTCGCGAAGCTGGAATCCGCTTTCGCCACATCCACAGACCGCCGCCGAGGAGAAGCAGGAGGCCGGTGGCGTAGGTTTCGGGTTCGGGCACGGGGATGATTTGGTTGCCAAAGGCAGGGGTGAAATCTGTTGCTTTCAATCCTAAATCGAAGCCGGTGCCTAGGAAGCTGTCGGACCCATAGTTGCCGCTGTAGAATGAGATCTTATTCAAGTCCTCTGGATCGATGGCTGGCAAGAGGAAGACCTTGTCCGTGTCCGCCCCGGTGCCTCCTTCCGAGAGCGTCAATCCGGTCCAGTTGTAAAAACTCAAGGTGTAGGTCGACAAGTTCAGACCTTGGAAGAGGATTTGGACGCTACCTGTTCCCAAATCGATACTGGAATCCGCACTTAGGGTCAGGGCACCGACCGCTCCGAAGTAATTCCCGCTGAATCGTAACCCGACGCCACTGCCGCCCATATCGATATTTTTCCCTGCGAGGGAGCCATTTGCACTCACGAGCAGCGTGCCGCCGTTGACATCCACCGTGTTGTTTGAGCCTAGTGCGCCAGCGCTGGCGGCATTGAGCGTGCCGGCGTTGATGACTGTGGCGCTTTGGTAGCTGTTGTTGCCGCTCAGAACCAAGGTGCCGGTGCCGTTTTTGGTGACGCCGCCGGTGCCGTTGATGGTGTTGCTGATCGTGAGGGTTTCCCCGCTGGCTACATCGAACACGGCATTGTTCACCGTGATTCCCCCGCTGAGGGTCACTGTTTTGTTCGCCGAGACATTGTAGATCGACATGGCGTTGGCGATCGTGCCGGTGGTGTCGAATTTCAGGAGCGAGGTGCCATCGGTTTGCGTGATGGTGCCGCTGCCGGCGGCGGCGGTGTTGCCGATCACCAAGGTGCCGGTATTCAGCGTCGTGCCGCCGGAGTAGGTGTTGGTATTGGTGAGCGTGAGCGTGCCGCTGCCGTTTTGGGTCAGAGCGCCCGTGCCGCTGATCACGCCGGAGAGGGTTTGGGCATTCGTGCCGGAGTAGATGAAGGTGCCGTTGTTGCTGATGGCGCCAGCGTAGCTGCCTCCTCCGAGTCGCCCCGCCGCACCCATTTCCCAGGTCCCGGCGCTGATGGTCGTCGTGCCGCCGTAGGTGCTGTTGCCCGTAAGAAGAAGAGTGCCAGATCCTGATTTTGAAAAAGGATTTAATCCTGATGTATTTGTGATGGCTCCGCTAAGCGTCAGCGTGTCATCCGTGCCGACATCAAAGGTGATGAGCTTTCCCCTACTATCAATGGTGCCAGACAGGGTGCCCGTAGCGGTTCCTGCAAGATCAAGTCTTACATACCTCGTATTGGATCCGCCTTGGTTATTTGCTGTTATGTTATTCGCAATCGTGAGGCCGCTTGTGCCGAGTTCAATCGTGCCAACATCATTGATTGCGATATTCTTGGTTCCTGCGGCGTTGGAATTCTGCAGCACGATCGTGCCCATATCAGTGCTAAAATTTTGCCCCACATTCAGAGTCCCGCTCATGGTGTTGCTGCCGCTCAGGGTCAGGGTGCCGGTGCCATAATAATTCAAATTCCCCGCGCCGCTAAGGACGCCCGAAAGGGTCTGATCGGTGTTGCTGCTGAAGGTGAAGATGCTATTTGTGCCGATGGAGATATTCCCTGAGTAACTTCCCCCGCCCAGGCGCCCTGAACCGCCGAGCTCCAAAGTGCCACTATTGTTGTTGATCGTGATGTTACCAGCGAAGGTGTTGTTGCCGGAGAGGGTCAGCGTGCCGCTGGAGGCGGTTTTGGTGAGCCCCCCAGTGCCGGAGATCACGCCAGAGAGCGTCTGATTGTTGGTGCCGGAGTAGACGAGGGTGGCGTTGTTGGTGATGTTTTGCGCGTAGCTCCCTCCGCCCAAACGCCCAGCGGCTCCGATCTCGAGGGTGCCGGCGTTAATCGTGGTGGTGCCGGTGTAGGTGTTGTTGCCGGAGAGCGTGAGCGTGCTGGAGGCGTTTTGAGTGAGATTGCCCGTGCCACTGATTACGCCGGAAAGGGTTTGGGCGTTTGTGCCGGAGTAAATAAGGGTTCCGTTGTTGGTGATCGTATTGCTGTAGCTGCCTCCGCCGAGGCGGCCGGCGGCTCCGATCTCTAAAATGCCGGCACTGATCGTGGTGGTGCCGGTGTAGGTATTGTTTCCGCTGAGGGTCAGCCTTTGGCCATTGATCTTCGTGAGGGACCCGCTGCCTACCACCTGTCCACTGATGATGATTTGACCATTACCCGGATCTGCGCTTGCGTATGAGGTGCCAATACTGGAGTCGGTGGCGCTGGCCAGCGTGATCGAGCCGGAGTAAGTGATTGTCCCCCACCAATGGTTGGTCAGCGCCCCGTAGCCATTGGGACCCGCACCGCCGTTGAGCGTGATGTTGTTATTAAAGGTCAAGGGTGTCCCGGTGGTGGTGCCTCCGAACTGTGCCCCGCTTGCTACATTGATGGTAGCATTCCGCAACGCGTAGTTGGTGGATCCCACGCCGACGGAGCCTTTGAGGATATTCACTTGGCCGAGGGAGGTGCCGGCCGTCTGATCGAAGCGCATCATATCGGTCCCTTCGGTAGAAACATTCAAGGTCTGACCACCGCCATTCAGCGTTCCTGAATTAAACATTACCTGATGGGTGTTGCTTCTGGTGATGGTGGATTCTGCGGTGAGCGTGATGGCCCCGTTCACATCATTCTTGGCGGCACTGTAATGGTAGGTCAGGGTGCCTCCGCTCAAGGTGGTGGTTCCCGCAACGGCGGCCGAGGTATTGGTGCCGGCGCCGATTTGCAGCGTGCCGGCATTCACGGTGGTTCCGCCGGTGTAGGTGTTGTTTGCCGTGAGAATCAGTGTGGCGGAGCCATTTTTTGTCAGGGCGCCGGATCCGCTGATCACGCCGGAGAGCGTCTGATTGTTGGTGCCGGAGTAGATGAGTGTGCCGCTATTGCTGAGCGTGTTGCTGTAACTTCCCGAGTTGAGGCGCCCAGCAGCTCCGATCTCGAGTGTGCCGGCATTGATCGTGGTGGTGCCGGTGTATGTGTTGTTATTGGTAAGCGTGAACGTGCTGGAGGAGTTTTGGGTGAGATTGCCCGTGCCGCTGATCACGCCGGAGAGAGTTTGGGCATTTGTGCCGGAGTAGATGAGGGTGGCGTTGTTGGTGATGTTAACGGCGTAGGTGCCCGCGCCGAGGCGTCCTGCGGCTCCGATCTCGAGCGTGCCGGCATTGATCGTGGTGGTGCCGTTGTAGGTGTTGTTGCCGGAGAGGGTGAGCGTGCCGCTGCCGTTTTGGGTCAGGGCGCCCGTGCCGCTGATCACGCCGGAGAGGGTCTGGGAATTCGTGCCGGAGTAGATGAAGGTGCCACTATTGCTGATCGTGCCGTTGTAATTCCCGCCCATGAGCCGACCGGCGGCACCGATTTCCAAGGTTCCGGCGCTGATTGACCATCTATGCAAACTGGTGTTATTCCCAGTCAGGAGCAGGGTGCC
>JBDKIG010000033.1:0-16942 GCA_039797215.1 Verrucomicrobiota bacterium
TCGACGAGGCCAAGCGTGCTGTCTCCGAGCTCCACGACAAGGAGTTCATGGGCCGCAAACTCGTCGTCAGCGGAGCCAAAGCCGTCGAGGAGCGCCGCTCCGAGCGTCAGCAGGAATCGGCCGCTCCTGCCGAGCCCGCCGCCGCCGCTGAATAACAAAAACTCAAACGCCAAAAGGCCCCGTCCGGTCATCGTGACGGGGCCTACTGGTGTCGGCAAATCCTCCCTCGCCGTGGCGCTCGCGGAGCGACTTGACGGCGAAATCCTCGGAGCCGACGCTTTTCAAATTTACGCCGGGCTGCCCGTTCTCACAGCCCAAGCCTCCCCCGAACAACTCGCTGCCGTTCCTCATCACCTTGTCGGTTTTCTCGGCCTTAAGGAAAAATTCGATGCCGCCCGCTACGCCAAGGCCGCGCGCGAGGCGATCGCCGCAATCCAATCGCGCGGCAAACTCCCCATCCTTGTCGGAGGCACCGGGCTCTATCTCAAGGCGCTCACCCACGGCCTCGCCGAAATGCCGCCGGTCGATCCTAATCTTCGTGTGAGGATTTCGTCGCTCACGCTCGAGGCAGCGGTTGCGGAATTGGGCGAAGCCGACTTCGAGGCTTTGGGCAAAATCGACCTCAAAAATCCCGTCCGCGTGCGCCGCGCCTTGGAGATCGTTCTGCAAACCGGGCGACCCCTCGCAGACTCGCGAGGAGCCTGGAGCCATGAGTCGCAGAAATTCCGCGGTCTCGTTCTTGTCCGTGAGCGCGAAGATTTGCATGCCCGCATCGAGGTGAATGTCGCCCAAATGCTGGCCAGTGGGGCGATCGAAGAAGTCCGCCAAGCAACCCTCGCCGGAGACGGCGCACGGCGCGCGATCGGGTTTCGCGACATCGAGGATTTTCTCGCTGGCAAAACCTCGCTCCAAGCCTGCCGCGTGGCGATGGCTACGGCGACCAAGCAATACTCAAAGCGCCAATTGACCTGGTGCCGCACGCAATTTAATTTCCCCACACTCGATTTGACGACCATCCCCCACCCCGAATCCGCCCTCTCGCGAGCCCTCGAAATCCTCGCCACCCAAGCGCCATGATTCCCGCCGCCGAACGCGTCATTCTGGTCGGCTTGGAGCGCGATGGGGTCACACGCTGGGACTTGGAAGACTCGCTCGACGAACTCCGTCAACTCGCCGACACCGCTGGAGCAAAAGTCGTAGAGACCGTGGTGCAGCGCTTGGATAAGCCCACGGCGCCATTTTACATCGGCAAAGGCAAAGCTGGAGAAATCGCCAAATCCTCGGAAAGCAAGCAGGTGACTTCGGTGATTTTTGACGACGAGCTTTCCCCCGCTCAGAGCCGGAATCTCGAGGAACTCATGAACCGCAAGGTCATCGATCGCACGCAGCTGATTCTGGATATTTTCGCCAGCCGGGCCCGCACCAGCGAGGGCCGGCTGCAGATCGAACTCGCCCAACTCCAATACCTCCTCCCGCGCCTCACCGGCATGTGGAGCCACCTCTCGCGCCAGACTGGTGGCATCGGCACGCGTGGCCCCGGCGAAACCCAGCTCGAAGTGGACCGCCGCCGCGTGCAGGACCGCATTGCCCGGCTCGAACGGGATTTGGCCGAGGTGCGGAAGCACCGCGGCATCCAGCGCGAAGGCCGCCTGCGCCACAACTGGCCATTCGTCTCGCTCGTGGGCTACACGAATGCCGGTAAATCCTCGCTTTTGAACCGTCTCACGGGATCGACCGTCGAGGCCCGCAACCGGCTTTTCGAAACCCTCGATCCCACCACACGCCAGATCACCCTGCCAAACCACCAGAAGGTTTTACTTACGGACACGGTGGGCTTCATCCGAAAGCTTCCGCATACGCTCATCGAGTCTTTCAAAGCGACGCTCGAGGAGGTGCAACTCGCGAACCTGCTCATCCATGTCGTGGACCTCTCCCACCCTCGCCATGTCGATCAGATCGAAGCGGTCGATGCCGTCCTTGGTGAACTCGACGCCCATGGCAAACAGACGATCATTGTTTTCAACAAATGTGATCTCGTCGCAGACCCAGAGATCGTGCAGGCCAACCTTGCCCGCCATCCCGGCAGCGTTGCGGTTTCCGCCTTCACCGGCGAGGGAATCCCGAAGCTCATTAAGGAACTCGAAGTCCGCCTCGCTGCCTGGCGAATGCAGGGACGCTTCGAGATTCCCCTCTCAGAACAGGCCCTCCTCGCCGAACTCCATCGCGTCGGTCATGTTCTGAATTTGAAATATGGCGAAACGACCGCCATGATCGTAGCTCACATCCCACCCGAGTTGATTGGCCGGTTATCGAAATACAACGCCGGCCCACCCGAGAAATGACCCGAGCGTTTTTCCAATTTATTGCCGCCTGCGCCGTCTTGACCGTGATGACCGGCTGCCAGGCACCCATGGGAGTTTTTGAGCGAATTCCTGGCAAAGTGTCGCATGTCTATGTGGACGCTCCGATCAAGCCGGAGACCGGCATCGCCTCGTGGTATGGCGGACGCTGGATCGGCCGCCTCACCGCGAATGGCGAGACTTACCGGCAAGGCGATGTCACCGCCGCGCACAAAAAACTCCCCTTCCACACGCCGGTGCGGGTGACGGATCTGAAAACCGGAAAATCGGTCGTCGTCCGCATCAACAACCGCGGCCCCTATGTGCGCGGGAGGATTATCGATCTGAGCGTCGTCGCCGCCAAACAGCTCGGCACCTACGATCGCGGCCTAGCCAAAGTGCAAATCCAAGCGCTCCGCGAAATTCCCGTCATGCGCTACCCGAACATGAAAGCCATCCCCCGCCAGCCGGCTGCGAAGCCCGACAAAAAGTCAGCTACCGGGCAGTAGAAACATTCTCCACAAGACCGGGACGGCCGTGACCCCCCTCTTTTTCTCAGCGGGCGGCTGTTTTTGGGGAGGACGCGCGAGGATTCGATTTCGAGGAGGAATTTGTTGCGTTCCTGGGCGGGGAGAACTTGGGTGTCCAATCCAGGCTGTTCACACCGTCGCCAATAGCTCAAGTTTGACACAGGTGGGATTTCCCACCATTTTCGTTGCATGGGAATTTCGACGCTAAAAAAAACAACCGACAAAAATCAGGCTACGGTCGTGCTTGATTATGATGCCGCTGCTGACGCCAAGAGCCGCATCAGCCTTCGCGGAGCCAAGACCAAGTATTTCCATGTGACGGCCCTCTCGAACGGCAGCTATTTGCTGGAACCGCGTGTGCTGGTGGCCCCTGAGGCTATTCCTGCCCGGACGCTTCGAATGCTCGACAAGTCCGTCGCCTCCCTCAAAAAAGGAAAAGCCTCCGCTCCGATCGATCTCTCGGCTTTTTTGGAAAAATAATCTGGACCCATGCCGTTCAAAATTCGAATGGGTCAACCCGAGATGGAGTCGTATTGGCAGGATCTCTCCGAACGGCATAAACAAGGCACTCTCGACAAGGACGAGGAGAAACTTTTCCGGAAGCTGGTGAAGGCGCTTGGATATTTGTCGGTCGATCCCAGACACAACAGCCTCGCATCGCACGAAATCAGCGACTTGAGCCGCAAACATGGCATCAAGATTTTCCAGTCCTATCTCGAGAACAATACGCCCGGCGCGGGTCGAATTTTTTGGGCTTATGGACCCGACAAAGGGGATATCACGATTCTGGCCCTCGAACCGCATCCGGAAGACAAAAAGCGCGGAGCCTACGAGCGAATCAAGCTCTCCGCTATTCCCGCCTCCCGATCGAGACGGAATCCATCATCGCGTGGATAAGGCCCACCCTCTTTTTCTCAGCGGGCGGCCAGGGGGTGGCTGATTTTGGGAAGGACGCGGCTGGATTCGATTTCGACTTCGCGCTCCATGCCGAGGATTTCGAGGAGGACTTTGATGCGTTCCTGGGAAGGGAGGACTTGGGTAACGAGGGCGCGGAGGCCGGTGAAGGGGCCTTCGAGCAATTGCACCTCTTCGCCGACTTGAATGGTGGTCGGGATTTCGATGGTTTCCTGGTCGACCACGGAGGCGCGGAGTTCGGCAACGACATCATCCGGGACGACGGAGGGGATGCCGCCGAAGCGGACGATGTTGCTCACGCCGAGGGTGCCTTGGACATGGCGGTGCTGGGCGCGGTAGTTGAATCGGGCGAAAACATAGCCGGGGAACATGGCCTCGGTGACCTTGACCTTGCCGCTGCGGCGCGCGCGTTCAAAGCGGAGCATGGGGCAGAACACATCGATGCCGACATCGCGCATGAGCATCCGGCGGGCGGCGGATTCGTTGCGCGGCTTGGTTTTTAAGCAGAACCAGCGGTCTTCTTCGTCCTCAAAATGCGTCATGGCCTTAATTTCAGAGATGGGTTGGCGACTGGCAAGTGCGGGCTATTCCATGGACAAAAGAAAACGCATCCCACCGAAGCGGGATGCGTTTTGCATTTGGCGGGAAAGCCAACCGAGCGGAATTAACGCGCGTAAAGTTCGACGACGAGTTGTTCGTTGACGATGGGATTGATCTCCTCGCGGGAGGGGATGCGAACCATGGTGCCGCTGAGGTTTTCCTTATCCACGAGCAGCCAATCGGGAACGGTGACGATCTGCGTGAGTTCGACACCGCGCTTGCCGAGGCGCTTGGATTTTTCGCTCTCCTTGACGGCGACGACATCGCCGGCCTTGAGGTTCATCGAGGAAATGTTGGTCTTACGGCCGTTGACGGTCACATGGCCGTGGCCGACCATCTGGCGCGCTCCACGAAGGGTCTTCGAGAAGCCCATTTTTTGAACGACATTGTCGAGGCGGGTCTCGAGGAGTTGGAGCAGGATCACGCCGGTGACGCCACGACGGCGGCTGGCGATCTCGAAGTAGCGGCGGAACTGACGCTCGAGGACTCCATACTGGTGGCGGAGTTTTTGCTTTTCAGCGAGGGCGATCGAGTAATCGGTCTGCTTGCGGCGTGAGCCCTTCGGGCCATGTTGGCCTGGAGGATAGCTTTTATTTTCGAAGGCCTTCGGCGATCCGCCGAGGAACACGCCATAGCGGCGGCTGATTTTGGTTTTGGGTCCGGTGTAACGAGCCATTTTTAATTTTTCAGTTGGAAGTTTTCAGTTGGAAGTTTTCAGGAGCGTCAGACGCGGCGCTGTTTTGGCGGGCGGCAACCATTGTGCGGGATCGGGGTGACATCACGGATGGTGGTGACATCGAGACCGATCGCCTGCATGGCGCGGACGGCGGATTCGCGTCCGGAGCCGGGGCCCTTGACGCGGACTTCGACTTCCTTGAGGCCGTGACCCATGGCTTGGCGGCAGGCGTCCTGGGCGACCATCTGGGCGGCGTAGGCGGTGCTTTTGCGTGAGCCTTTGAAGCCGCATTTGCCGGCGCTGGACCATCCGATGACACCGCCACGAAGGTCGGTGATGCTGACGATGGTGTTGTTGAAGCTGGCCTGCACATGGGCGATACCCTGAGTGACGCCTTTGCTGCCCTTGGCCTTGACGACCTTGATCGGCTCAATGGTGTCATCGAGGGAGATGCTGGCGGCGGATGGAGCACCGGATGCGGGTGCTGCGGTTTCTGCGGCGGCTTTCTTGGATTTGGGCGCAGCTTTTTTGGCGGGCGCTTTTTTGGCAGGTGCGGCTTCCGCCGTGGCGGCGGGCGCTGGAGCCTCCGTAGCGGCTGGGACGGCTGGCTCGGCGGCAGGTGTTTGGTTTTCTTCGCTCATGATGATTTAAAATGCAGGATTAGACTTTGCCGGCCTTGGCATCCTTGTTGCGCTGGACGCCGACGGTTTTGCGTGGGCCTTTGCGGGTGCGGGCGTTGGTGCCGGTGCGCTGACCGCGAACGGGCAGACCGCGGCGGTGGCGGATGCCGCGGTAGCAATTGATCGCCTGAAGGCGTTTCAGGTTGCCTTGAACCTCGCGGCGGAGGTCACCTTCGATCGGAATTTTATTCGCGTTGATCGCGACGATGATGGCGTTGATTTGCTCGGGCGAAAGATCCTTGGCACGGATGTTGGGATCGATGTTGGCCTGTTCGAGAATTTTTTTCGAGTTGCTCGGACCCAAGCCGTAAATATACGGCAAGGAGGCTTCGATGCGTTTGTCGCCGGGAATGTCTACTCCAAGTAAGCGGGGCATTTTTGATTTTTTTCTGGTTGCGGGCTTAGCCCTGTTTCTGTTTGTGGCGCGGATTTTTACAAACCACGCGGATGACATTGTTGCGGCGAACGATTTTGCACGCTTCGCACAATCTTTTTACTGAGGCTCGGACTTTCATTTTCTTCTGTTTGGTTGATGTGACGACGAATCCTTGTGGCGGTAGGTGATGCGGCCCTTGGTCAAATCGTAGGGCGACATTTCCAACATGACACGGTCTCCAGGGAGAATGCGAATGAAGTGCAGACGCATTTTCCCGGAAATATGAGCAAGCACGCGATGTCCGTTTTCCAGTTCAATTCTGAACATGGTGTTCGGCAGCAACTCGACGACTTTGCCAGCTACTTCGATAGCGTCTTTGGTGGCCATGTCAATACTTCGGGTTGATGGTCTGTGACCAGGACGGTGTGCTCGAAATGCGCGGAGGGCTGGCCGTCGGCAGTGACGGCGGTCCATTTGTCAGGAAGGATGCGGACTTTTTCGGTTCCCAAATTGATCATGGGCTCGATGGCGAGGGTCATGCCCGCTTTGAGTTTTGGGCCGACGCCGCGTTTTCCAAAATTGGGAATCTGGGGATCTTCGTGGAGACGGCGACCGACGCCATGTCCAACAAATTCGCGAACGACACTGAAGCCATTTTTAACGGCTTCCGTTTCGACGAAATTGGAAATATCGCCGACGCGGTTTCCGGGCCGGGCGAGTTCCACAGCGCCGCGCAAAATGCGCTCGGTGACTGTGAGGAGTCGCTCGGTTTCGGGGGCGATGATTCCAACGGGGACGGAGGTGGCATTGTCTCCAATCCATCCATCGCGAATGATCCCGACATCCATTTTAACGATGTCGCCGTAGGCGATGGGGCGGGATCCTCCGATGCCATGAACGACCTCTTCGTTTAGGCCAATGCAAATGTGGCCGGGAAATTTTTTGTAGCCGAGGAACGCACTCTTGACTCCGGCCTCGGACATCAATTGCGAAGCACGGTGATCGACTTGTCCGGTGGTCACGCCGGGAGCAATCATTCCGACGAGTTCTTGCAAAATCCAAGCGGCGGCCTCTCCTGCCTGGCGCATTTTTTCAATTTCGTGTGGCCGCTTGATCGGAATCATGGGCACGAAATACGAGAGGGATTGGGAATTTCGCCGGTGGACGAGGAGACGATCGGGTCAGCGAAATTTTTCAAGGCCGGAAAAAGCGAGGCTAGAAACGCGACGCGAAGTAAATGGTCACGCCGGCGATGACAAGGACGCCCAACGCTGCATACATCCACACAAGAGTCTGATCGTTGAGAGCCTGCCCGCCGCTAAGACGGCTGCGGGATTCCTGAGCACTGCGGATACGACCCTTGCGGAGAAATCCATCATAATGGCGTTGGAGCAGGTGGGTTTCCACCTGACGCATGGTATCCAGCACAACTCCGACAATAATCAGAAGGCCTGTGCCGCCGAAGAATTGGGAAGTCATGTAGGGGACCTGCATGCTTTGGCTGAGCAACTGAGGAAGAACAGCAATGCCGGTGAGGAAGATAGCGCCCGCGAAAGTGAGGCGCGTCATGGTGTAATCGAGGAAATCCGCGGTCGGCTTACCAGGGCGAACACCTGGGATGAAGCCGCCGTATTTCTTGAGATCATCGGCGATTTGAACCGGTTGGAACTGAGTCGCCACCCAGAAGTAGCTGAAGAAGAAAATCATCAGCGCGTAGAAGAGATAGTGCAGCCAACCGTAAGTGAGCAAGTTGGACAAATCCTGAGCCCACCCGACGCCAGGGAATGCCATGTTCAGGATTGTCGATGGGAAAAGCAGAATGGCTTGCGCGAAAATGATCGGCATGACGCCAGCATAGTTGACTTTCAGCGGCATGTATTGGGTCTGACCACCATAAACCTTCCGGCCAACAACACGCTTCGCGTATTGGACGCTGATTTTCCTCTGCGCTTGCGTTACGGCAATGACTGCCGCAATCACAAAAATCAAGAAGGCAATCATTAACACAAGTACAACCGGGCTTACCGCGCTTTGGGCCTCTGGACCGGAAGGAACAAAAGTCCGCCATGCTTGGATCAATCCCGCCGGCAACTGGGCGAGAATACCCACCGTGATGATGATCGACATTCCATTGCCTATTCCACGCTCAGTGATCTGATCACCAAGCCACATCAAAAGCATGGTGCCAGATGTCATGGTGATAATCGTGATAATGTGGAATCCAAAGCCAGGAGTCGAAACCAAGGGCAGACCGATCGCGTTGATCGTATCCATGATACCTGGCAGAAATGGGTTAGCTTGAGGGTTCTCAAAAGAACGCGCCAAGAGGTAGGCTTGGAAAATGCAAAGCCCGATCGTGGTGTATCGGGTGTATTGCATGATTTTCTGGCGGCCACCATCCTCACGGGAAAGCTTTCCAAGCTGAGGAATCACAGCAGTTAACAACTGCAACATGATCGATGCGCTGATGAACGGCATGACGCCGAGCGAGAAAATCGCGCAATTGGAAAGCGCACCGCCACTGAAGAGATTGAACAGGGCCGCGACTCCTCCAGCGGAGGCAGCATCGGCTTGATCGATAAACCAACGGTGGAGCACCTCGGCATTCACCCCCGGTGTCGTGATACACGAACCAGCGCGAATGATAACGATTGCTGCCAAAGTGAACAGCACACGGGTGCGCAGTTCAGGAATTTTGAAGATATTGGCGAACGCGCTGATCATACCTTGAAAGATTTACCCAGCAAGAGGATCAGGGTGTTCACAGCTCGTTGGGATCAGAAACAAGAACCGCTCAGGCGGCTTCGGCTTTCGGAAGGACAACTTTGCCTCCGGCTTTCTCGATTTTTGCGCGAGCGGAATCGCTCACTTCGTCCACTTGAATTGTGAGAGCCTTCGTAATCTCGCCACGACCAAGGATTTTCACCCCGTCGAAGCGGCCATTTATGAGGCCGAGTTTGCGAAGAGCTTCCTCATTGACGGTATCACCAGCCGAGAAATTCTTCTCAAGGGAATCGAGATTTACGACTCCATAAACCGTCTTGAAGGCGGCATTGTTAAAACCACGCTTGGGCAAACGGCGATAGATTGGCATCTGGCCACCTTCGAATCCGAGGCGGATGGAACCACCCGAGCGGGCTTTCTGACCTTTGTGACCTTTGCCGGATGTCTTGCCTTTACCGGAGCTTTCGCCAATACCGAGGCGCTTACGGCGGTGCTTGGCACCAGGATTTGGTTTAAGATTATGAAGTCTCATCGGTTTCAGGCAGCAACGGGTTCAGCGGGAGTCGCAGGAGCGGCTTTGCGGATGGTTTTTCCGCGGAGTTTGAAAATTTCCTCTTTTTGGCGGAGTTGAACAAGCGCGTCAATCGTGGCATTGACCACATTGGCATGGTTGCTCGAGCCAAGGGACTTGGCGAGGACATCACGGATACCAACGGCTTCAAGGACGGCACGAACGCCGCCGCCAGCGATGACGCCTGTTCCAGGCGATGCAGGACGGAGCATGACACGGCCACCACCGGATTCGCCAGTGACTTCGTGAGGAATGGTGTTGTCTTTCACGGCAACCTTTACCATCCGCTTCTTGGAAGCATCGGTAGCCTTGCGGATGGCTTCGCTGACCTCATTGGCCTTGCCGAAACCGACTCCTACTTTGGCATTTTTGATGTCACCGGCGACGATCAAAGCGCTAAAACTGAAACGACGACCACCTTTTACTACCTTGGCGCAACGATTAATGAAAACCACTTTTTCTGTGATTTCCTTAGGCTCCCTAGGTGTTTCGGGGCGGGAACTTCTTTTTTCTCTGTTGAATTTTGGAGGCATGGTGTCGTTCTTAGAATTGGAATCCGCCTTCACGGGCGGCATCGGCCAAGGCCTTGACTTTGCCGTGGTATTTGAATCCACCACGGTCGAAAACGACCTGGGAGATTTTTTGAGCTGAGCCTCGCTGGGCAATCAATTTACCCACCTCGGTGGCGATGGCCACATTGGCGTGGGCATTTGCCTTGGCGCGAATCTCAGGTTCCGTCGTATGAACAGAAACAAGGGTCTTGCCAATCGAATCATCGATGACCTGAGCGGTGATGTGACGGCCGGAAAAATGAACGGCAAGACGAGGACGGGTTGGTGTGCCGGCAAGCTTCTTGCGAAGGCGAGTGTGGCGGAGTTTGCGTTTGTCGATGGCAGACATGGCTTATTGAACGGTTTTGCCTTCTTTGCGGCGGAGTTGCTCTCCGGCGAATCGCACCCCCTTGCCTTTGTAAGGCTCGGGTGGGTAATAAGCACGGATATTTGCGGCACACTGCCCAACCACTTGGTTGTCAATGCCCTCAATGGAGATTTTGGTATTTTCCGTGACAGTGATTTTCACACCTTCCGGGATATTAAAATGGATCGGATGAGATTTTCCGAGGCTCAGGTTCAAGAGATTACCTTGGACAGCGGCCTTGAAACCGACGCCATGAATTTCCATGTCGCGCTTGAAGCCATTGGTGACTCCCGTGATCATGTTTGAAAGTAAGGAGCGGGAGAGTCCGTGGAGAGCTTTGTCTTCACGCTGATCGCTGGCGCGCTCAACGGCAAGGATTTCACCATCTACTTTGGCTGAGATGGCAGCTGGGAGTTTCCACTCAAGTTTTCCCTTGGGGCCTTCGACAAGCACCGAGCTATCGCTGCTGACGGCTACTTTGACCTTGGCGGGTATCGTGATGGGTTTTTTACCGATTCGTGACATGGATCTTACCAGATGTAGGCGAGCAATTCGCCGCCAACTTTTTGTTTGCGCGCCTCGTGGCCGGTGAGAATTCCACTCGAGGTGGAGAGGACCGCAATGCCCATGCCGCCGAGGACGCGGGGAATTTCCCCGGCACCTACATAACGACGCAGACCTGGACGGCTCACACGCTTGAGACCGGATATGGCGCTGGTTTTATTGACGAATTTCGTTTGGATTTTAATGGCTTGATGGCCATTGTCGGTTACGAGTTCGGTTTCTTTGATATAGCCTTCTTTTTTCAGGATTTGGGCTATGTCGCTCTTGAGCTTCGAATAGGGAAGAGTGAGCGAGGACTGACCGGCCGCCGCGGCATTGCGAAGGCGGGTGAGCATGTCGGCGATAGGATCGTTCATAACAGGATAATCAGGCGGCTGGTTCGGTGGCCTTGACTGGGGCCTTTTTCACTTTGTCCACGAAGGGCATACCCAGCTCGGTCAGGAGCGATTTGGCCTCGGCATTCGTGCGGGCGGTGGTGACGATCGTGACATCAAATCCGATGTTCTTTTTGATTCGGTCGAGTTCGATCTCAGGGAAGATGGACTGATCGGCTACTCCAAGTGTGTAGTTTCCGTTGCCATCAAATGCACGGGCGGAAACGCCACGGAAATCGCGGATGCGAGGAAGAGCTGTCTTGATGAGACGCTCTAGGAATTCATACATGATACGGCCGCGGAGTGTGACCTTCGCTCCGATGGCTTGCTCTTCGCGGAGCTTAAAATTCGAAATCGCCTTTTTAGAGGTAGTGGTCACAGGGCGTTGGCCGCTAATTGTGGTCAACTCGGACTTGGCGATTTCCAATGCTTCCTTGGTATCCTGCGCGGAGCCGATGCAGGTATTGATAACCACTTTCGTGATTTTCGGAATCTGGTGGATGTTCGTATAACCGTGCTTCTCGCGCATCGCACCAAGGATGCGTGTCTTGTATTCGGTCAGGAGTTCAGGTTCTTGCGTCATGGATTTACTCAGGCGGCTTTCTTGGCCTTCTTGTCCGTGGTGGCTTTCTCCAGGACTTTCACATTGGAAACATGGATCGGACCCTCGCGCTCAATGATCGCGCCGTTCGGATGAAGTTGCGATTTGCGCTGATGCTTTTTGATCATGCGAACACCCTCGACGATGACTTGGGCTTTAGCGGCCTTGATCTCAAGGATCTTTCCGGTGGAACCTTTATGGTTTCCGGAGATGACTTGGACGGTGTCGCCGCGACGAACATGGAATTTTGGCTTGCTCATAGGACCTCCGGTGCGAGGGAGATGATCTTCATGAAATTTTTCTCGCGAAGTTCGCGGGCCACTGGACCGAATATACGGGTTCCGCGTGGATTGGAATCTTTATCAATGATGACGATCGCGTTACTATCAAAACGGAGCGCGGAGCCATCTTCACGGCGGACAGGTTTTTTGGTGCGGACGACCACAGCGCGGACCACATCGCCTTTTTTGACGGTGCCACCGGTGGAAGCTTCCTTCACATTGGCGGTAATAACATCACCGATCTGAGCTGTCGAGGTGGCCTTACCGATGACACCGATCATGGTAGCCATGCGGGCACCGGTATTGTCGGCTACATCAAGGCGGGAGCGAATCTGAATCATGGCTTTATATTAGTGCTTAAGGACTTCGATTAGGCGCCAGCGCTTAGTTTTGCTGAGCGGGCGGGTTTCCATGATGCTGACACGGTCACCGATTTGAGCCTCGTTCTTTTCGTCGTGAGCATGAAATTTGGTAACATGCTTCATGATCTTGCCGAATTTAGGATGCGGCACGCGGGTCACGGAGCGAACAACGATGGTTTTATCCATTTTATTGGACACAACCTCGCCAAGGCGAACCTTGCGGAGCGAGCGGTTTTCGACTGTTTCGGGAGCGGTGGTTTCTGCCATGGCTGGTTATTTCTTAGATGCCTCGGCGGCCTTGCGGCTGAGGACAGTTTCGACGCGGGCGATGTTTCGACGGGCCACGCGGATGAGGTGGGGCTTCTCGAGTTGGCTGCTCTGCTGTTGCATACGCAGATTGAAAATTTCTTCCTTCAACTCGCGCTTACGGGCGAGGAGTTCTTTCGGAGTGAGTTCCTGGATTTCCTGAATCTTCATGGCGTAATCAGCTGGCGTGGTGACGGGTGATGAATCGGGTGCGGACCGGGAGCTTGTTTGCTGCCAGACGCAAGGATTCGCGTGCGATGGTCTCAGAGACACCATCCAACTCAAAAAGGATGTTGCCGGGTTTAATGACAGCTACCCAATACTCGGGCTGACCTTTACCTTTACCCATTCGAGTTTCTGGCGGACGAGCTGTTACGGATTTGTCTGGAAAAATTCGGATCCAGAGCTTGCCCTTACGCTTCATATTACGGGTGAGAGCAACACGGGCAGCCTCGATTTGCGTGTTGGTGATCCAACCACGCTCAAGGGTCTGAAGTCCGAATTCACCGAAATCGATCTTAAGATTGCGAGAAGCGATCCCCTTGCGGCTGCCCCGCTGGGTTTTGCGATACTTCACGCGTTTTGGCATCAATGGCATAACTTTGTCCTTTTACTTAAATTCGTTAATGATCTCAGACAGCCGCCGGAGCCTCGACCTCGGGGGCCGGGGTGGAACGAACGACGGGTTCCTTCGGTTTTTCCTGCTCTACTTCTTCGACTTTTTTGCAGATCCAGCACTTGATACCGATTTTACCAGCCACAGTCTCGGCTTCCGCAAACCCGTAGTCGATTGGAATACGAAGAGTGTGGAGAGGGACTTTGCCCTCGTGGTAACGCTCGGTGCGGGCAATTTCAGCCCCACCCAAACGACCGGCACAACGGATTTTGATACCAAGAGCACCTTGATCCATCGTAAGTTGCACAGCACGCTTCATGGCACGGCGGAATGAAATACGGCGCTCGAGCTGCGAGGCAACATTCTCGGCGACGAGTTGGGCATCGAGGTCGGGATTCTTAATCTCAACGATGTCGATCTTCACCTGCTTGCCACCAGCGAGGTCGCTGACTTCTTTGGTGAGATTTTCAATTTCTTGACCACGGCGACCAATGACCACCCCTGGACGAGCGGTGTGGATGGTCACACGGACGCTGTTCCAAGCGCGCTCGATGACAATCCGAGCAACAGCGGCTTGTTTAAGTTTCTTCTTAAGAGTGGTGCGAATTTTGTCGTCGGCAATGAGGTAGTCGGCGAAATCCTTGCGCGAGGCATACCAGCGGGAACCCCAGTCGCGTGTGACGGGGAGACGGAATCCGATCGGGTTTACTTTTTGTCCCATGATTACTCCTTAGTTTCCGCGGCGGGAGCTGCGGATTGATTTTCAGTCACCGGGGCGGGCTCGGTGGCTGAGGCCTTCGACTTCGCGGAGGCCTTTATGGTTGTTTTCTGTTTCTGTTTCTTTTTCTTCAGTTTGTCCTCGCGCCGGACGATTTCAATCTCGTCGGTTAAGACGACACGAATATGACTGGAGCGCTTACGGATCGGGCCGGCACTTCCGCGGGCTTTAGGCTGGGAACGATTTAGGGTCGGTCCCTCGCCAACAACGGCTTCCTTCACGACGAGGTCGGAAACATTCAAGCTATTGTTGTTTTCGGCGTTGGCGATCGCACTACGAAGAGTCTTAAGAATCAAGCCGGCGGCTTTTTTCGGAGTGAAACGCAAAAGATCAAGCGCATCCGTGGCGGGAAGGCCTTGAATGGCGCGTGTGACCTCACGAGCCTTGAAGGCTGAGATCTTGGCGAACCTGTGTGTCGATTTTACCTGCATGTCTTTTGTTGTTTATTTTTTGGCGTCCACTTTTAGCGTGTCGCCTATTTCCACTCGCGTGTTATCCGAACTAAGATTTTGAATCACAGCACCGCTGATGCGTTCCCGCACATCGATGACTTTGGCATTTCCGATGATTTGACCATCTCTAAGGATGATCAGTGGCATTCCTACCTTCACTCCATGGCTCGTGCCGACATTGGCGACAAGTAGTGCAAGGTCTTCTTTTGTTTCTACCACTCGTGCTTGGTGGAGATTTTCACTCAAGTTGTTACTTGGTAAATCACTCACTCCAAGAACTTGCGCGGTTTCTCTCAATTCCGCTTCAACAGCGACTCTTGCCTCGGTTTTGATTTCCCCTGAGGTTTTTACAAGGATTGTAATGGATTCGCTGAGTTTTACCAACTGGTCGATAGCGGCCTGATGTTTTTCCTTAAGAACTCGGAGTTCACGGATAGCTTGGAGTAACCTCGCTTCCAGTAGGGATGGATCGTTGTCGACATTGGACAAACCGAAGGCCTCCAAACGGAGTTGAGCCTCTGAAAGTTGACGCTTAAAAATTTCAGCCTCCACATTGGCTGCCGCGATGCCCTCGGAGAGGCTTTTCATCTGCGAACATGCCATGAGGAGTTGCTCTTTGAGAGCTACAACATCATTGGTTTCCGGGTCTGGGATTGTGTATCCCTGATCCGGACTGCCTGATTCAAAATCTGTCAAAGATCGGTCGTCCCGTGCCGAGACTCCTGAGAGCTGCAGCAGGAACGCGAGAGATGCCGCCGTGGCGACAACCCTCATCGTTTATTTTGTCACTTTTGCGGTGTGAGAACCGTGTTTCTTGAAAATTCGTGTTGGGGAAAACTCGCCCAACTTATGACCCACCATGTTTTCTGTTACAAAGACGGGAATAAAAGTCTTGCCGTTGTGCACATTGAATGTGTGGCCAACGAAGTCCGGCGTAATCGTGCTGCGGCGGGACCAGGTTTTGATGGGTTTTTTTGTTCCGGAGTCATTGATCCGGTCGATCTTATCGAGGAGCTTCCACTCCACATAAGGGCCTTTTTTCAGTGAGCGTGCCATGGATTAGTTCTTCGATTTGGCCTTGCGGCGCTGGACAATAAATTTATCGCTGGGTTTGTGCTTTGCGCGTGTCTTGAAGCCCTTGGCGAGCTGACCCCAAGGGGACATGGGGTGGTGACGACCGCCACCGCCCTTGCTCTTGCCTTGACCTCCACCCATCGGGTGATCGACAGGGTTCATGACCATGCCGCGGACATGTGGGCGAATGCCGAGCCAGCGGCTACGACCCGCCTTGCCGGCCGAGACATTCATGTGGTCTGTATTGCCCACTTGACCGATCGTGGCATAGCAATTTTCATTGATGCGACGAATTTCGCCAGAGGCGAGTTTCAAAAGAGCGTATCCGCCTTCGCGGTTGGCGAGGGTGGCGTAGGATCCGGCACTGCGGATGATCTGACCGCCACGACCTGGGACGAATTCCACATTGTGAACTTGGGTTCCCAGAGGAATGCATTTCAGAGGAAGGGCATTGCCGACGCTAGGCTCGGCTTTTTCACCGGCACTGACCTTCATGCCAACAGTCAAACCGACCGGTGCAAGAATGTAAGCGCGCTCACCGTCAGGAAATTGGATCAAAGCGATACGCGAAGTGCGATTGGGATCATACTCGATGGCCACCACGCTGGCGACGACATCGCGCCGGAGACGCTTGAAATCGATGATGCGGTAGCGACGCTTGTGACCGCCGCCGACATGGCGCATCGTTATGCGACCTTGATTATTGCGACCACCGGTGCGCTTGATTGGCTCGGTGAGCTTTTTTTCAGGCTTGGTTTTGGTAATCTCCGCGAAATCCGGAAGGATTTTGAAGCGGGCGGCCGGGGTGAGTGGACGGAATGTTTTGAGTGCCATGGCTAGATTCTCTTAGACGATGTCGAGTTTTTCACCTGCCTTGAGGGTGACGATGGCTTTTTTCCAGTTAGGGCGGCGACCAAAATCAGCGCGGCGTTCGCGCTTTTTTTTACCCGCGAAGTTGGCGGTATTCACATCGGCGACCTTCTTTTTAAAGATCACTTCAATGGCGCGCTTGATCTGAAGTTTGTTTGCCGAGGGAGGGACACGGAAGACATACTTGTTAAGCTTTTCGGAAAGCAGGGTCGCTTTCTCGGTCAGCAGGACGGATTGGATATGGTCGTAAACATCGCTCATTTTGCCAGCCTTTCGGAAATTTTATCCAACGCGCCACGGGTGACGATGATCTTGTCGAACTTGAGGAGGTCCTC
>JBDKIG010000034.1:0-16675 GCA_039797215.1 Verrucomicrobiota bacterium
TGAGGGCGGCTTCGTCGTGGCGTTTCTTCAAAGCGGAGTCGATGAAGTCGGCTACCTGCATCATGTCATCCTCGCGCAGTCCGCGGGTGGTCATGGCCGGGGTGCCGATGCGGATGCCACCGGTTTTCATGATCGACTCCGTGTCGAAGGGGATGGCGTTTTTATTCACCGTGATCGCGGCCTTGTCCAAAACCTCGGAGGCCTCGGCGCCAGTGATGCCGGCAGGGCGGAGGTCAACGAGCATGACATGGTTGTCCGTGCCGCCGGAGACGATGCGGTGGCCGACTTTGGCGAGACGCGCAGCGAGGGCTTTGGCGTTGCTCACGACCTGGCGGGCGTAGTCTTTGAAATCCGGGCGCAGTGCCTCGTGGAAGCACACGGCCTTCGCCGCGATGACATGCATGAGCGGGCCGCCTTGGACGCCTGGAAAAGTCTGGGCGTCGATTTTTTTGGCGAACTGTTCCTTGCACATGACCAACCCGGCCCGTGGACCGCGGAGGCTTTTGTGAGTGGTGGTGGTGACGAAATCCGCAAAGGGAAAAGGGGAGGGGTGCACGCCGCCGGCGACGAGTCCGGAGATATGGGCCATGTCCACGAAAAGATAAGCGCCCACGGAATCAGCGATCTCGCGCATGCGCTGAAAATCGATGATGCGGGGATAGGCGGAGGCCCCGGCGGTGATCATCTTGGGGCGGACTTCCTCGGCTTGGCGGGCGAGGGCATCGTAGTCGATCATCTCGGTCTCACGGCTCACGCCGTAGTGCGAGACTTCGTAGAGTTTGCCGGAGAAATTTGCTTTGTGGCCGTGCGTGAGGTGGCCGCCGTGCGCGAGGTCCATGGTGAGGATTTTGTCACCGGGGGTGAGGACGCTGAAATATACGGCCATGTTGGCTTGGCTGCCGCTGTGGGGTTGCACATTGGCGTGCTCGGCACCGAAGAGTTTCTTCGCGCGGTCGATGGCCAGGGTTTCCACGATGTCGACATACTCGCATCCGCCATACCAGCGTTTGCCGGGGTAGCCTTCGGCGTATTTGTTGGTGAGGCAGGAGCCTTGGGCCTCCATCACGGCACGGCTGGTGAAGTTCTCGCTCGCAATCAGCTCGATGTGCTCGAACTGGCGGCGGTGTTCTTTCTCGATCGCAGCGGCGATCTCGGGGTCGGTTTCGGCGAGGGCGGAGGCTTCGGGTTGGGCGTCGAGTGTGGATGGCATGGGATTTTGGTTGATAAAACGCATGACTGAGGGGAGCGCCTTTTGAATGCTGCGTTTGCATTCGGCATAGACCGCACGGCCTTGGCCGATGGGGTCTGGCACATCGGGGGTGCCTTTTTCATCAAACCGAAGGAGGCGGACTTTGTGGATGAATTCGGGGAAAAACAAATCGAGGAGCCGGCGATGATCATCGGTCATCACAAAAATGTGCGTGGCTTTTTCGAGGAGATTCTCAGTGACCGGCTGGCTGCGGAACTTTGAGAGTTCCACACCCTCGGCGGCGAGCACATCCACGGCGTCGCGGCTGGCTGGCTGGCCATGACCAGCGCTGAGACCGGCGGACTCGGTCGTGATGTCTCGAGCATCCGCTGCGAGCTTCCGGAAAAGTGCCTCCGCCATCGGGCTCCGGCACACATTGCCGGTGCAAACAAAGAGGACATGGCGATTTTTCTGACTCATGCGATGCGGGGCACTTTAGTTCCACGATCACCCAAGTCAACGCGCGGAGTGCTGTGGGAGCATTGTCCCGAAACAAGCACTTGAGGGTAAGTGGCGGCGGGCTTATGGGTTGCTAAATGAATCCCGGCGAATCCACAGAAAATCCAAATTCGCCGCTCGGAGAGGGGACTGTGAACGAGCGGCATTTTGCGATGAAGGAGGCTTGGAAAAACAAACCCGGCAATCGCTACACTGCCGAGGAACTCCGTGCCCCGGGTGTTTCTGGAGAGTGGGAGTTGGTCGAATCCGCAGAGGTGCATCTTTGGCCGTGCCCGTGAACTCCGAGGCAGTCGATTGGAGTGCCGTGAAGCGCGTTCTGGCGCGAATCGGAAAACAAATTCTGCCATTGATGGGATCCGCTCCCAGCGGTCTTGAGTAAAGGCCTGAGGGAATAATTTTCGTGAATAAAAACGCAAATCCCATCGAGGCAGGTTGGCGGTTCAATAATTCCTATGCGCGCCTGCCGGAGAAGTTGTTCATTCCTCAAAATCCCGAGCCGGTGGCGAATCCCGAGTTGGTGGTATTGAACCGCGCCCTCGCCGTGTCGATGGGTTTGGAGATCGATTCGCTGGAGGCCGAGGTTTTGGCGGGAAACAAAATTCCATCGGGCGCACAACCGATTGCTCAGGCCTATGCGGGGCATCAATTCGGGAATTTTACGATGCTCGGCGACGGGCGTGCGGTTTTGCTTGGCGAGCATTTGACGCCTTCCGGCGAGCGGTTGGATGTGCAGCTCAAGGGATCGGGCCGGACACCGTTCTCGCGACGGGGCGACGGTCGGGCTGCGCTGGGGCCGATGCTTCGGGAATACATCATCAGCGAGGCCATGCACGCGCTGGGGATTCCGACCACACGCAGTCTCGCGGTGGCCACAACCGGCGAGATGGTTTATCGAGACACCGCTCTGCCCGGGGCGGTGCTGACGCGGATCGCTGCGAGTCACATACGCGTGGGAACTTTCGAGTATTTGGCCGCCACTCGAAATACCGAGGCGCTGCGAGCGCTGGCCGAGCACACGCAAAAACGCCATTATCCAGCTCTCTCTGTCGAGTCGCACCGGGCCTTGCTCGAAGTGATCATCGACCGCCAGGCGGGACTCGTTGCTCGGTGGATGCTGGTGGGTTTTATCCATGGGGTCATGAACACCGACAACATGGCGCTCTCCGGGGAGACGATCGATTACGGCCCCTGCGCGTTCATGGACACTTACGACCCCGAGACGGTTTTCAGCTCGATCGACCGCCAGGGCCGCTATGCCTACGGAAACCAACCCCGCATCGCGCATTGGAACCTCGCGCGTTTGGCCGAGACTTTCGTTCCGTTGCTTGATGACGACGAGCAACGCGGCATCGAGATCGCCAAGGAAATCCTCGGAATTTTCCCCAAGCGCTTCGAGTCCCATTGGCTCGCGGGGATGAGGGGGAAACTGGGTTTGTTCAACGCCGAGAGCGAGGATTTGGGATTGGCTGGTGAATTGCTCGAAATCATGGCGCGAGAGAAATGGGATTTCACAAACACCTTCCGAAATCTGAACCCCGCCGCCGAAGCTCCGGAACTGGGTGCTTGGCAGGCAAAATGGAAGGCGAGACTTTCGCGTCAGGCCCAACCCGTCGATGACGTCATCGCGCGGATGCGGAAGTCGAACCCCGCCGTTATTCCAAGAAACCACAAAGTCGAGGAAGCCCTCGCGGCAGCAGTCGACAGCGGCGATCTCCGTCCGATGCATCGCTTGCTTGAGGCGCTGGCCAACCCCTTTGAGGACAACCCGGAAAAGCAAGGCTATCGCGACCCAGCCCCCGCTGGCAGCGATCCGTATCAAACTTTTTGCGGGACTTGAGCCGCCTACATAATGGGGCTCGCTTAAAGAAACGGGTTCACTACGCGCACATCATTGTAGATTTGGCCGTGGTTCAAATCCTCGGTGAATTTCTGCTGGCGCTCGTAAATATCTTCTCTGTTAAAATTTTTTACAGGCTCGCTGACCTTAATTTGGGATAGGGCATAAAGGAGGTTGGTTACGCGTGTCCTCAGCTCCGTTTCAGTTAAAGTCATCGAAGTTTTCATAAGAAAATATCTCGGGATAACGACCGATCTCGTCAAATTTTCGCCAATTCCTCGAGCACGGCTTTGTTCAGGCGGATGCCGAGGAGGAAGTTTGCAACGGGGAAGTTTTCATCGGGCGCATGGGCGTTTGCATCGGGGGAGGCGAGGGCGAGTAAAAGAGCGGAGCGGCCGAGAATTCGTTGGAAATCGCACAGAATCGGAATCGAGCCGCCTTCGCGCATGAGAGCAGGTTTTTTCCCGAAGACCTTCTCGAGCGCGGCCCGTGCGGCTAGACCCTCGGGGCTGTTCGGGTCCAGCATGAAGGGCTCTCCGCCGTGGCCGTCGATAAACTCCAGACGCACTCCACGAGGGCAGTTTTTTTCAAAATGACGCCGGGCCAGGGCGAGGATTTTGTCAGGTTTTTGACCAGGCACGAGTCGGAATGACACTTTGAAAAAGGCGTGAGCGGGCAGGACGGTTTTACTGCCTTCCCCTTGGTATCCGCCGCCGAGCCCGTTGATTTCGGCCGTTGGGCGGGCTCCGATTCGCTCCATGCCTGTGAAGCCCGACTCGCCAGCCAGTTCCTCGACTCCAGCCTCGCGAGCGATGTCGGCATCGGTGAGCGGAGATTCGGCGGCGGCTTCGCGTTCCCAGCCCTCCAGCGGCTTCAGCATGTTGTAAAAACCCTCAATCGCCACGCGACCTTCGGCGTCATGCAGACTGGCGATGAGGCGAGCGGCGGCTGTGGCGGGATTCGCCACGGCTCCTCCGTAGATCCCAGAGTGCAAATCCCGAGCGGGTCCGTGGACTCGAACCTCCATCGTGGCAATTCCACGAAGGCCATAGCTGAGAGTGGGGTAGCCATCGACAGCCATTCCGGTATCCGAGATTGCGATGGCGTCGCAGGCGAATTCCTCCCGATGTTTTTCCAGAAAATCCGCCAAGTGCTTGCTCCCGACTTCCTCCTCGCCCTCAATCAAGAAAATCACATTCACGGGCAAGGTGGCTTCCGCCAATGCCTCGCCGACTCCAAGGATGTGTGCGAGGATTTGGCCTTTGTTATCCGAAGATCCTCGACCAAAAATCCTCCCGTCGCGAATCACCGGTTCGAAGGCCGGCGTGGTCCACAGCTCGAGGGGCTCCGGTGGTTGGACATCGTAGTGACCATAAATGAGAACGGTTTTTTTGGCGGGATCGGGTGGGGTTTTTCCGACCACTACCGGATAGCCGGGGGTTTCCTCGCATCGGGCATGGAGACCTAGCGAGCGCAATTTTTCCACCAACCAATCGGCGCAGCGCCCCATGTCGGCGGCATGAGCGACTTGGGCTGAAACGCTCGGAATCCGAACAAAATCCATTAACTGCTCAACGCGCGGGTCATTTGTCATAATTCTATATGTTGTGGTCTTAGGTAATGTTATCCACCGGATATTGTATTTTTCTCCTTGCTCGATCCGGCGGCATTTCTAACCATCGGCAAAACCTAACCAAGCTTGCCATGTATCTGCAATCCCTCGAAATCATCGGATTCAAATCCTTCGCTGCAAAAACCGTCCTCAATTTTCACCGAGGCGTCACGGCGATCGTCGGCCCGAACGGTTGTGGAAAGTCGAATGTGCTCGACGCCATGCGTTGGGTGCTCGGCGAGCAGTCGGCGAAAGCGCTCCGCGGTGGCGAGATGGCCGATGTTATTTTCAGCGGCACGGACAGCCGACCCGCGCTCGGCATGGCGGAGGTTTCGATGACCTTTTCAGAGTGCGAAAAGGAACTCGGCGTGGATTGGAACGAGGTCCGCATCACCCGCCGCGTTTATCGAGACGGCAAGAGCGAGTATTTTCTGAATAAAACATCCTGCCGACTGCGCGATATCCATCAACTGTTCATGGATACGGGCGTGGGCCGCAGCGCCTACTCGATCATGGAGCAGGGAAAGATCGACCAAATCCTCAGCAACCGCCCGGAGGACCGCCGCGCCATCTTTGAGGAGGCCGCAGGCATCACGAAATTCAAGGCTCAGAAAAAGGAAGCCCTTCGCAAGTTGGAATACACCGAGTCGAACCTTGTGCGCGTGCAGGACATCATCAAGGAGGTGAAGCGCCAGATCGGCTCGCTCCAACGACAAGCCGCAAAAGCCCGCCGATACCAATCGATCCTCAACGACCTTCGGGTTTTTGATACCCACCTTTCGCATAAAAATTACAGCCACCTTTCCAGCGAACTCCAATCCCTCCGCGCCCAGCTCACTCAGGGCGAGGAGGCCCGCGAGATCCATGAAGTCGAGATCGCCCAGCAGGAAGTGGAACTCGCCACCTTTCGTCAGCGCCTCCAGGAGATTGAGGCCGAAGCCGGCACGATCCGCGATGGCATGCAGACGCTTCGCAATCGCGTCTTCTCCGCCGAGAACCGGATTGCCACGAACCACGAGCGCTCCGCCGAAGCCGCCACACTCATCGAGCGTCACCGCCTCGATATCTTTCAAGCCGAGGAGAAAATCCGAACCCAGCAGGAGCAAATCGAGCAAACCGATACGCTGCTCCAGCAGATGATCGAGAACCTCCGCACCAATCAGCAGACCCTCGATGAACACACCGCTCGACTGAATGAGGTCCGCTCCGAGCGCATCGCCGCCGAGCGCGAAGTCTCCTCTCAGAGTTCCGAACTCTCCCATGCCGAGGCCCGCCTGAACTCGCTTCGTGGGGAAATCTCCGCCGCCACTGGTCGCCGTGAATCGGGCGAAACCCGCCTCCATCTTTTACAGAATGAAATCGAGGCCGCCTCCCGCGCTGCAGGCGAGGTTTCTGCCAACCTCGAATCCCTCAAACAGCGCTCCGAAGCCGCCCACCTCGCTCTTGAGCACTCCCAAGCCGAAACTTCCTCCGCCATGGCGGACCACGAAACGGCCCAGCTCGAGCGCCAAGATACGGAGGCTATTCTGAACGCCGCAGGAAAAGACGCCGCCGGCATTGAGTCCCGTCTCGAAGTCCTCCGCCAACTCCAAGAGCAAGGTGAAGGCTTGGACGAAGGCTCGCAGGCTCTGCTCAAAGGCCTCGACAATCCCGACCTCTACCACGCCGCGATCAAGGGCACGCTCGCCCAGCACATCCAAGTCGAGGAACGCCTCATCCCGGCCATCGAGGCCGCCCTCGGCACCGCCCTGCAAACGGTAGTTTTCAAAGACCCCATCGTCGCCGAATCCGCCATTGGCATTCTGGTCGGTCAAAAACTCGGCCGCGCCGCGATCATTCCTGCCGAATGGATTTCTTCCAATCAGCCCGCATCCCAGCCAATGCCATTCGGCGTCTTTGGCCGAGCCTGCGATTGCGTAAAAGGAGAAGCCGACGGCGCAGTCCTCGCCCGGCAACTTCTCCACGATGTCCTGATTGTTGAAAATCTCGAAGCCGCCATCCGGTTTCGCGTGGATCATCCCGGCTTTGCTTACGCCTCGCTCGATGGAGGATTTCTCTCCCGCAGCGGCATTATCCACGGTGGTGCCACCGGCGAGAATGCTGGCCAGTCCACGCTCCAACGGAAAATCCGAATCGAGGAGCTTGATGCCGCGCTCAGCGCCGCCACAGCGAAGATCGAGGCCCTGGCCGCCGCCCGCGCCGCTTCCGCCGCCGCCATGGACCAAGCGACCGAACGGCTCAAATATGCCCGTGAGGCGATGCACGCCGCCCAAGTCGAAACGGCCTCGGTGGACAACGAACGCCGCCACGCCGAGCGTCAGCTTGCCGATGCGGAGGCCAAGCGCGCCTCGTTCCAACGCGAAGCTGCCAATATCGAAGAGGGTCTCCGCAGCAGCCTCGCGCACCTCGCCGAACTCGAATCCCGCATTGCCGAGACCACCTGTTCCCTCGATACCCTCCGCTCCGCTCGCTCCGAATGTGAGACCCGGATTCAAGTGGTCCGCGAACGCGAAAGCTCCGCCAACGACGCCCTCAATGAAATCCGGGTTCGAGTGGCTACCGAGCGCCAGCAACAGGAAGGCCTCCACCGCCAGCGCGGCCCGATGTCCGCCCGCATCGTCGAGCTCAATGAACTCCTCGATGCCCGCCGGGTGGATATTTCGAACTACGAATCCCGCGTGGAATCCCTCGCTGCCGAGAATTCATCGCTCGAGATATCCATGGTCGAATGGCGCGCCGAACTCGAGTCCGAGGAATCCCGACTCAGCGCCGTCCTCGCCCAGCGCTCGGAGGTTAATGAAAGCGCCTCCGCTCTGGAATCCGCTCTCCGAGCCGCTCGCCAGCAACTCGCCTCGCTCCAAGACCAGCGCAGCCGTATCGAGGTCAAGGCCGCTCAATCCGAGATGCGGATGGAAAATATCCGCAGCCATGTTTCCCAGCGCTACCAGACCGACCTCGAAGCCTTTGAACCCGACACCTACTCGCTCCTCGTCGCCTTCCGGGACCGCGCGAAACGAAAACCCGAGTCCACCGAAGGAGAGACACTGTCCGCAGAGATGCCCGTTGCTGAAGAAGAGCAACCCGCCGAGCCCGTCGCCATGCCGCTCGAAGGGGAGGGCATTCCCTGGGACCGCATCGAGGAACTCGTCGCCGAACTCACCGAGCGCATCGACTCCATGGGCCCCGTCAATGTCGATGCCATCCAAGAATTCGAGGAACTCGAGGAGCGCTATATTTTTCTCGAAAAACAAAACGCCGACCTCGTTTCCTCCAAGGCCGAGTTGCTCGAAGTCATCTCGAAGATCAACCACACCACGAAGACGCTCTTCGCCGAAACCTTCGAAAAAATCCGCGTGAACTTCCAATTCATGTTCACCGAACTCTTCGGCGGTGGCCGCGCGAACCTCATGCTCATGGACGACTCCGACCCGCTCGAGAGCGGTATCGAGATCATCGCCAAGCCCCCTGGAAAGCAGCTCCAGAGCATCAGCCTTCTCTCTGGCGGCGAGCGCACCATGACAGCCGTCTCACTCCTTTTCGCCATCTACATGGTTAAGCCCAGCCCATTTTGTGTGCTCGACGAAATGGACGCCCCTCTCGACGAGTCGAACATCACCCGCTTCATCAAAATTCTCGACCGCTTCGTCGGCCAGAGCCAGTTCGTCACGATCACCCACAACAAGCGGACGATCTCCCGCGCCGACATGCTCTACGGCGTCACGATGGAAGAGCACGGCGTCAGCAAACTCGTAAGCGTGCGCTTCAGCAACAACAACACCGACGACCGCGCCAAATCCTCGGAGAGCGTCGCCATGGCTTTCGGCAAATCCGAAAACCTCGCCAGCGAAGAACCCGTCGCTGAGTCCGGGGACAAAACGGAAACCTCCCTTATTTAATCCCAATACTCCTCACTGCGACGCGCCCCAGGCAAGATGGTGATGAGAAAAACCATCTTGACGCATGCCGATCCGATCACTAGTTTTTTCGCCACTCTGCGGGTGTAACTCAGTTGGTAGAGTGCAACCTTGCCAAGGTTGATGTCGAGGGTTCGAGTCCCTTCACCCGCTCTCCTCCCTACTTGGTAATAAGCCAATTTTTAATTTTCCGTTGGATTGCTGAAGATCTAGGTGCCCGATTCCATGCTTGATCGATTTTTCTTAACGAAGCGGGAGGCTTTGGCGTCGCAGGTCGCCGAGCATTTGCTGTCGAGTGGGGGTGGGGATCTCAGTCGGGCGGAGGTTTGGATTCCCACGGCGGGGGCTGGGAGGAGGATTCGGAGCTCGCTGGCTGAGCGGGGAGTGCTCTCGCCGCGCTTCACGCAGCCGATGCGTGCTCTTTTGCCCGATGGATGTCGGCTCGCCGAGCGATTCGAGCGGGAGGCTGGCTGGGCGCTGGCTTTGGGGAAATTGGATGCGCAATTTCTGGAACCGCTTTTTTCCGATGCCAAATTGGACTCACAGAATTCGCGGCTGAAAAGTGGCGGAGTCCTTTGCGACCTTTGTGATTTGTTGGCCGAGGCGGGTCGGAGACCATCGGACCCTCGCTTGAGCGTGGCTTGCGGTGAGGACTCGGACCGGTGGGAGCTGCTGGGACGGATTTATCCCTGCTACCTTGCAGCTTTGGAGGATTTCGGTTTGACCGATCCGAATGAGGCCCGCTTTGCGGAAATGCTCAACCCCTCGCGTGTTGGGAAGTTGGACAGGTTGGTCATTGCCTGCATCCCGGATCTGCCGCTGGCTGCGCAGAGATACGCTGAAGCGTTGGAATCGCGTGGAGTCCAGGTCGAGGTTCTCGTGTGGCGTCCAGAGGGCTTGAGTGGAAGTTTCGATCGTTGGGGACGGCCAGATCCCTTGGAGTGGGAGCAATGCGAGTTGCTAATCTATTCGCGTCAGATTACTGCGTTGCGCTCTCCGGAGGATGAAGCCCGGCTCGCCATCGAGTTTGCCGTTTCATGCCCTGTGCCGGGTGACTATGCGGTGGTTCTCGCGGATCCGAAGCTTGGCATGACATTTCGAAGTGAGGTGGAGTCGCGAGGCAGTGCGGCTTTTCTACCGGATGGCATTCGCTTGAGCATGAGTGAACCGGGAGTGATGGCTTTGGAATGGGCTCGGTTCCGCGCTTCGGGCGAGTTGCGAGTGCTGCGCCGGTTGATCGAGTTGCCGCATTTCACTCGCGTGCTGAGGGGCGAATCGGAACTCACGAGCGATGATTGCCTCGCGGTTTGCGACTATCTCATCGGTGTGGCGGTTCTTTCCGAGTTGCCCGAAGCCGAGGCTTTTGTGCGAGTCGAGGGCGATCCGGATAAAGACAAATCCAAGCGCCGTGCCCAGGCTGTGATTTTTATTGGTTTAGTGAAATGCCTTCTTCCCCTGACGGTAACCGACTTGCTCGCCAAAGCCTGGCGTGGCGGAGGGGAGGGTCTTGAGGCCGCGCGGTCGGTAGTCGAGCTCCACGAGACCATTCAGGTGTCTCCGTTCTACCGCGAGGACAGGGAGGGAGCGGATCAGGCGTTCGCGCGCGCTCTAAAGTCCGAAATTGTTTTCAGCTCCTCGAATCCCGGAGATGTGGAATTGTCAGGTTGGCTGGAGGCCCCGTGGATCGAGGCGAGGAGACTGGCTTTGGCGGGTTGTGCCGAGGGTTTCCTGCCTTCCTCAGTGAACGGACACCCCTTTCTTCCCGATTCTAAAAGAAGCTCCTTGGGGCTCTCCGACAATGCAGCGAGGTTCGCCCGCGACGCTTATCTTTTCCAGTGCCAGTTGATCACTCGGTCCCCTCAGGAATTTCAGGCTTCGTTCAGCCGTTTCGATGGGGAGGGGAGCCCGGCTGTGCCTTCTCGTCTTTTCTTGCGTTGCGGCGAAGACGCGCTGCCCGAGCGGGTTATTGAGCTTTTTGGCGAACTCCCGAGAGGAACTCGGCGCTCCCGTCGGATGAACGATTGGTTGTGGAATCTGCCTTCCACGATGTGCCGATCCGTCGAAAAAATGAGCCCGACGGACTTCGCGCAATATCTCGCCTGCCCGTTCCGGTTTTATCTAAGCAGGGTTTTATATCTCGATGCCTTCAATTCAGATGCCAGAGAGATGGATCCCAAGCTCTTCGGAACTCTTTTGCACGAGGCTCTCGAGAAATACGGCACAGAAACGCCGCACGAGTCTGACACGGCCAAGATCGAGCACTTAGTTTTAGGGCACTTAGAGGCATCAGTGAACCGACTTTTTGGTCCATCGCCATCGCCAGCTGTGCGGGTCCAAGTGGCAGCCGCCAAAATTCGCTTAATCAGCTTTGCACGCGTCCAAGCCGAACAATTCGCCGCGGGTTGGCGGATCGTTTCCGCCGAACGCAAACTGGCGGCTGATACGGAAAATCCCTTCCAGATTGGTCCGCTGAACCTCTCGGGAAAAATCGATCGCATCGAGAGGAACGAGCGAACTGGGGATTGGCGTGTCTTGGACTACAAAACCCACTCGAAAGCGATCCCTCCTGCAAAAAAGCATTTTGGCCCCCGACTTTTCAGCGAGTGGTTGCCGTCCGCTGAGTTCGAATTTCACAATGGGAAGCGACAGGTCAAAAAGCGCTGGGCCGATCTCCAGCTTCCCCTCTACAGCCACATCCTGCGTCATTGGCATGGTGCGGAAATTGGCGATAAGCCGGTTCTTACGGCTTATTTCACCCTCTCGGCCGATCCATCCGAGACATCGGTAAAGGATTTCACCGAACTCAATGCGGAGGTGATGGCCTCTTCGTTGGAATGTGCGAAGGAAATCGCTGGCTTGGTTCACCGCGGGGTCTTCTGGCCGCCCCAGCCTTTTAAAACTTCGTGGGATGATCCGTTTCGGGCTCTTTTTTTAAATGGAAAACCGGAGAACTGCTTCGCGCCAGAGACCATCGATTTCTTGAAGGGTAGAAAATGAGAAACGAGCGACTTATTGCAAACGCCGGTAGCGGCAAGACCTACGCGCTCACCACCCGAATGATCCAACTTCTCGATCAAGGTGTGGACCCCAGCAAAATTGCTGCTCTGACATTTACCCGCAAATCCGCCGGTGAATTCCTTTCCGCTGTTTTTGAGCGCCTCGCACAGGCCGCGAAAGATCCAGAAAAGCTCGCTGATCTCCGGCGTGAGCCTTTTCTGGAAAAACTCGATGCCGCTCGGTGTCGCTCCCTGTTGAAGGGCCTTTCTGGGAAAATCGGATGCCTCGGCATGGGGACCATAGACAGTCTCTTCGCGCGTATTGCCCGCGCTTTTCCTCTCGAATCCGGGCTCGCGGAAGACTTCAACATGGCGGGAGTATCCGAAATCGAATCCGCCCGTGAGCGGACGCTGGCCACCGTGTTCGCCAGCGAGTCCTCGGCTTCCCTTCATGATTTTATCGACCTCGTGCGTCGCCTCAATCGATCCCAAGGAGAGCGCAATGTCTTCGGAGGTCTGCTCCGTGAGACATGTTCTCTCCATGGGAAATTTCTTGCCACGCCAAATGACGCCACTTGGGGGGATGCCGCCGCGATTTGGGGCGCAGGGGTGTGTGCGATCTTGAATGCTGGAGAGGTTGCCCCTTTGGCCGAAAAGCTTTGGAAGGCTATTGAAGGCGAACACCCGCAGCTTAATGAGGATGCATCCACTGCTTGGCGAGCAGGACTTGCTCTTGCTGTGCAGCACACCCCTCCGAGTCCGTATTCCGAAGACCTGAAAAAATTCCTCGCCAAGTTATCGAATGAAAAACAGACGCCGGAGGGCCTCCTCTACATCCCCACTCGAAATGCCCACGCTGGCCGAGTTTTCCTGAGCCCCTCCATTCGAGCGCTGCGAGATGAGTTGCGAAATAGCCTGCTCAAGCCGGAATTTGAGGCGGCCCTTCGGCGAAGCCAATCGCTTCATGAGTTCATGCAAAAATTCGAGATGGCTTATTCCTCTCTCGTTCGCTCGGCGGGACTCGTCACCTTCGCAGACATCACGGATTCCCTGGCGCGCAAATCCGGCGATCTGACATGGCTCGGCACCGCTGCCTACCGCATCGATCAGAAATTTGAGCATTGGCTCCTCGATGAGTTCCAGGACACCAGTCGCCCCCAGTGGAAAATCCTGAAAACATTCCTTGATGAGGTGCTTATGGATCCTTCAAAGGACCGCAGTTTCTTCTATGTGGGAGACACCAAACAGGCGATCTACTCTTGGCGCGGAGGCGATCCGGATTTGTTCTTTGAGATTTTCGACGACTACAACAGACACGCCTCAACCATCCAAGATGCTCCCCCCCTCGACGAATCTTGGCGATCCTGTCAGCCCATCCTGGATTTCGTAAACAAAGCCTTCTCAGACTTGAAACCGCTCCGTGGGCCTCTGGAAATTCCCGAGCCGACTCTGGAAAAGTGGGGCAAGGCTTGGGCCAACCATGTGACCTCGCCAAAAACCCGGAGCCTTCCGGGCTTTGCCGAGTGGATTTCCGTTCCGAAAAACGACGGTGATGAGGACGAGGATGGCGATACCCAAGATCGAAAAATTCTCGAAATTCTGGAATCTACAAGAGCCTGGGAAAGAGGGCTCTCTTGCGCCGTTCTCAAACGGGACAACACCGGTGTGGAGAGGCTCGCCGGCCTTTTGCAGTCGAAGGATATTCCCGTTGCGGTCGAGGGAAAAACCAATCCCTGTGTGGACAATCCACTGGGTGCAGCCATCATCGCGGCCTTGCGAATTGTGGCATCCCCCGATGATGCCCTGTCCCACGCCGTAGCTCGTGGTCTTCCTGCTATTTCAGCCTGGGGAGTGGACGACACGCCTTGGATCTTTCGAAAAAAGACTCTGTTGAGCCTAGTTCAGAATGGCTACGCCAGCACCATTCGCCAGTGGATAGAGTCTGCCAATCTCGCCACAGAGCCTTTTCTGAGAGAACGCGCGGCAGCCTTCCTGCTTGCCGCCGAGGAATTCGATGCCCTCCGCAATTCCTCGGAGGGGATTCCAGATTTCCTTCGTTTCATTGAATCCCGTCAGACTCAGGAAAACGAGGCGTCGGATGTGGTGCGTGTCATGACTGTTCATCAATCGAAGGGCCTGGGTTTCGATATGGTCATTGCCAGCGGACTGGACAAAAAGGGGAGGGGAAACGATGGCACGAACCTCGCTCTGGGTCCTTCTGCCCGGGAAGTCCACTGGGGTCTCGTTCTGCCCGCCAAGGAATTTGCCGAGCAAGATGCCGTGCTTGGCCAACAACTCAAAATCCAAGAAGCCGAAAAAAAATACGGCGACATTTGCACGGCCTATGTCGCTCTCACTCGGGCCAAAAAAGCCCTCTATGTAGTGACTACGGAACTCGGTGAAAATACAACCTCCATCAATTTTGCCCGCCACCTTGTGCTCCAATTCCATGCTTCCTCTGCACAATTTGGCGACCCTGGCTGGTTCGCGGACTATGAAATCAAGACCCCCGAATTAGGGATAGACCAAGCGCCAAGCCCTTTCACACCGCCCCTGCACCGGACGCCAAGACCAATTTCCCCGTCTTCATTCAAATCAGAAGTCTCCACTGGAGTCGCGGGTGATGGAGTTTCCCGACACGCTGCAAAGCTTGGTATCGAAGTTCATGAGGCCCTTGCTGAAATCGAGTGGCTGGAGACTTCATGCGCCGATCTTCTCGCCCGCACTCCCGAAGCCCGCAAACTCGTAGAGGAGTTTTTGGGAAAGCCCCTGGCCCGAGAGGTCTTCACCAAACCGGAAGGTCCAACCCGCCTGTGGCGAGAGCAGGCCTTTGATATCATTCTCGACGGGCAATGGGTCAGCGGCGTTTTCGATCGGGTCGTCGTGCATTGCGACCAAAAAAACAATCCTCTTTCTGCAGTGATCTACGACTTCAAAACCGATCAAGGCATGAACCTCGACATCCAAAGTCGCTATGCAGGGCAAATGAAGGTGTATCAAAAAGCCGTGGCTAAACTGCTCTCGATCCAAGAGGAACTGGTGACATTCCAGATTGTAGCAATTCGTTAATAAAACGCGAAATGGCCTGCGCCCTATGCAGGTTTGCGACCGGATTCATTCTCCATTGATCGCTCCGAGAAGCATCCCGGCTCTTTGTGCAATGCCGGCTACTTCATCTCGCGGAGGTTGCCGCCGCTGCTTTGGCTCATTCGCTTCATCTGTTTCAAATCTTCATCGTCGGCCTCGAAGGCGATGACATTGATTTTCGTGCGGCGGCCGTCGGAGTCTTTGAGCTGATCGGAGACTTTTCGGATTTCATCCCAAGGGATGCCAGTCGGGTGGACTTTGGATTTGTAGCTGCCGTCGGTGATGATGAAAACGGCGTCGGGATTCATGGCGCCGGCGGCTTGGAGCACGCCGATGAAACCAGATGGGCTGGCGACGGTTTTTTTCGAAACTTGGATTCCTCCACTGGTCACCCATTCATTCCGAATCCAATCGAGGGCTAGGGTTTTGTTTGGCTGGCTGGCTGGCACGAGTTCGGTCGTGAAGGGTTTATAGTTGCCGGCATATTGGATAATGCTGAAACGGGAGGTGATCGGGAGCTTGCTGATGAGGGCGATCAATTCCTCGCGGAGTTTTTCGGGCGAGATTCCGGCTTTTTCGGCTTTGTTCACCACGGTCTTGGAGATATCGACCATCAACAGAATCCTCTGGCCGCTGGAATCGACTCCAAGAAAGCTCAGGCCTTTTCCTCCAAACCCGCCGCTGCCGCCTGCGGATGCTCCGGAGGCGGTTCCGAGAGCCTCGGAGTTCGAGATCGAGGCCATCTGGTCAGACAGAAGTTGCGAGGGGTCGAGGGGGAGCATTTGGTCGAGCGGCATGTTCGGCACATCGGGGAGGGAGAAGGCGGTCGGTCGGGTGCTTTGCATCTTGTCGCTCAGAGTGGGCTTGGGCGCGATGGCATCGAGGGAGGCCATGTTCATCTTTTGTTCGCGCTTTTTTGCAGGCAGGCGGACATCTTTTTTCACCACGAAATTGGCGGGGGGCGGGAAGATGTATTTGGCGACGATGAAAATGCCGGCAATGACTCCGGCACCGACATGAAGGAGGACGACGCCGATGAGGATGGAGATGACCATCCGGATGCGGCGTTTTTTGGCGCCGGTGTCTTCGCTGAGTAGAGATTCGATTCCAGCCATGGTTTTTATTCCTCCTCCTGGGAGGAGTCGGCGAAGGTGACTCCGTTGATTTTGGCGACGGCGCAGGCGTTCAGCACCGCGACGATGCGTTGGTGTTGGGCCTGGTCGTCGGGATCGATTGTGACGAGCGCCTCGCTTTTGTTGGCGTCGGCGGATTCTTTGAAACGCTTAAGTGTGGCCGTGAGTTGGTTCAGGACTTGGTTCTGCGGGGCCTCGAGCGGTTGGTCATTCAGGATCACGGTGCCATCGGCTTGGATTTTGATGCGTTGTTCGTCGGGGATCTCCACGACCTCCTCCTGAGCCACGGTGCCGGGCAGGCCGATATTCACATCGCTCTCCTGCTTGATCGGTTTGGCCGAGACCATGAAGAACACCAGAAGCAGAAACACCATGTCGATCATGGGGC
>JBDKIG010000035.1:0-16330 GCA_039797215.1 Verrucomicrobiota bacterium
TCAATCCTTCCATCGATCCCTTGCTCATCCTCGTGATCGCTTACTCGGTGCGGCGCCTGCCGTATGTTGTCCGGTCCGCCGCCGCAGGTTTCCAGCAAACGAGTGTCACGCTCGAGGAGGCCGCCCAAAACCTGGGTTGTCCGCCGCTGCGCACGCTCCGAAAAATCACCATCCCGCTCATCGCCGCAAACCTTCTCGCTGGCGGGTTGCTGGCCTTTTCCTTCGCTATGCTGGAGGTGAGCGACTCGCTGATCCTCGCTCAAAAACAGCAAGACTTTCCGATCACAAAAGCTATTTACGAACTCTACCAACTCCTCGGCGAAGGCCGCTTCGTGGCCAGCGCGCTCGGTGTTTGGGCCATGGCCTTTCTGGCCACCACCATCCTCGGCGCAAGCCTCATCCTGGGCAAAAAACTCGGTGCTATTTTCCGAGCCTGATAGCACACAATGAAGAACTCACACGAAGGCACGAAGCCACGAATGGACAAGGAGCAAGTTGCGGCAGCGGTTGTGGATTGCGCTTTCCGATTGCATCGCGATTTGGGGCCGGGATTGATGGAAACCGTTTACGAGGTGGTGTTGGCCAAGATGCTTTCAGATCAGGGAATGGTTGTGGAGCGTCAGAAGCCGATTTTGATTCGGTATGGCGGCTACACATTTGAGGAGGGATTTCGGGCAGACTTGCTGGTTGATGGTCTTGTTTTGGTGGAATTGAAATCTGTGGAAAACTTATCGCCGGTTCACTCCAAACAGGTCCTCACCTATCTTCGACTTCTGGATTTGCCATTGGGCCTGCTTGTTAATTTTGGTGCGGCGACATTCAAGGAAGGTTGCAAAAGAATTGTTAATGGTCCCCAATCCTTCGTGTCTTCGTGCCTTCGTGTGAACCAGGTTTCCTGATTCCAAAAGCTCGGCCTCGCCCCATTTCACTCCTTGTCAAAAGCCCGCGCGAGGTTATTGGTAACGGCTCAAATTTATGCCAGCCGCCAACGACCTCCGCAAAGGAATGGCCATCCGCTACAACGGAAATCCCGCCATCGTCCTTGAAATCCACCACCGCACGCCGGGTAATCTCCGTGCGTTCGTGCAATGCATCATCCGCTACATCGGCACCGGAAAATCCGCCGACATTCGCTTTTCCTCGACCGAGAAAGTCGATGTGGTCGAAACGAACCGCCAGCCGCTGGAGTTCAGCTATGCTGACCATCAGGGCTATCATTTCATGGATCCAGAGACCTATGAAACCATCACGCTCAACGAAGAATTGATCGGCGACGCCAAGCAATATCTCGTCGAAAATCTGAAAGTCGAAGTTCTCAGCATCGAGGGCCGCCCGGCTCAAATCGAGTTGCCCTCTTCCGTGGTTCTCAAGGTTGTGGAATCCGCTGAGGGCGTTCGCGGTGACTCGGCAAACAATGTCCAAAAACCCGCCAAGCTCGAGACCGGCAAGATCATCAATGTCCCCCTCTTCATCAAAGAAGGCGAACTCATCAAGGTCAGCTCAGCCGACGGCACCTATATGGGCCGCGCTTGAGATAAAATTCTCATTGACTTGGTATCTACCTAGGCAATCTTAAACGCTCTATGAAACAACTACTCCTACTCGCAGCAGTTCTTGCTGCTTTCTCAGTCAGCTCAGCCTTCGCCGAAGGTAAATGCCCAGGTGGCGGTTGCGGCGACAAGGACAAGGACGACTCCAAGGACACCGAGAAGAAATCTCTCACAGTCCAAGTCGGACTCTAATACTTTAGGGAATTTCCCTTCAATAAGGCGCGGGCGGTCTCTGACCGCCCGCGTTTTTTTTGTCCTCCAAACGACCCGAAAATGCCGCCTACACCTCTGAATCGGGAAATTTTTACCCCGTCCATGGGGTTTTTCCTCCGCTTCCCCCACAAGATACGGGGTCCCGCAAGGTAGGCCCGGAAATTGCTAGGAAGGTAATCGACTCCGTGTGGACCGTTCAAAAACTCGGTCTGCGCCAACGATTTTTCCCTAAAATGATCCTTAGCGAACCGAAACCCAAACTCGAAGAAGCCATCGCCCTCCTCAATCTCGGCCTGAATGACGAGGCCTTGGCGTTGATCAATAGTCTGCTCCTCACAGAGCCCTGCCAGAAGACCTTTCTCGTCGCCGTGACGATCTTCAACCGGCTCGAGCATTTTGAGCGGGCCGCCCAGTGTGGCGACGAGGCTCTGAAATTCCCCGAACACTGCGAGCATGAGGATTTGTTCCAAATCTCTCTGGCCTACAATTTCGCGGGGCGTTTGCTCGATTCCTACAAGCTCGAACGCTCGATCCAGCCATTGAGCAACGACATCTCGCTCGTTCGCCTCTACGGCCTGGCCTGCAAAGCCACCCGCCTGGGTGATTACCGCGAAGCCCTGCATCACTTCCTCAGCTCGTTCCGGTTTCACAATGTCGAGAGTCTGGATGCTCACCGAAAAATCTTTCTCGATAGCGAAATGGCAGACCTCTGGTCTCGCATTCCCGAGATGACCCTCTCGATCCGCGAAGCGATGCGGTTCTGCAATCTTCCATTCGACGAAATCCTCGAAGCCAACGAAAGCCTTCATCCGATCCGTTGCTTGGATTATCATGACCTCCGAGCGATCCCGGAAAAGTTTCGCACGCTTCTGCAGCCGATGCACCAGACCTGCTTCGAGGTCTCGCCACTGCAGCAGGCCAGCCACCCCGACCTCTACGCCGAATACACCGAGTGGCAGCAATCGATCGTCACTCCGCGCCTGGAGATTTTCCGAAATCTCGCCCAGCGCATCCGCAGCACGGTGATTGAGAAACAACTCGAGTTTGCAAAATTCCAAGCCGAGAGGGGTCGGATCGCTTGCGCCCGAAACCATATCGTCTGCTATTTGCAAAATTCCCCGCACGCCAGCCTCGCGGATCTCCCTGCGATTCCCGCCCTGGCACCGCTTGTCGAGGAATTCCAAGCCCAGTATGCAGAATCCCCGGAGGCCTTTGAGTATCTCATCTCTTGGAAATGCAAAAACGAGCCGGAGACTTTCCTGTTCGACATCTTGCCCGAGATGCCTGACCTGAACCGCAACTCCGGCTATGCCAAGCTCGCGCTCGGATGCACCCACTACCGCCTTGGGAATATCCACTCCGCCATCGACCAGTGGGCCGCCTGTGCCGAGTTGTGGCCCCTCGACGACGCCCCGGTGATGAATGCCACCATGCTTCTCAGCGGTGAGGAGCGCTGGGACGAAGCCTCGGAGTTGATCCATCGACTCCCCGGCCAGTGCATGGATTCTCTTCTTTGGAAAAGCGCCTGCACCGCGATTCGTGAGCGTCGCAGTTTCACGATCTCTAATAAAATCTTCACGAGCCCCGCGATTCCCACACCGACTTTTGGCGGACTCTACTCCGGCGCGGATGAGGAATTTCTCACCGAGACGAAAAACTTCACGCCCATCTGCTCCTAAGCATCACTTCGGATTTGGCTCCGGGCGGCGGTTCAGAATCCGAAACCAGTTTCCGAAATGCTTTTTCAGTCCTTCGCGAAAAGTGAGGTAGCGCCCCTCGGGTCGGCCCCCCTTCCGAAGAGCCTCAAGCAGGGAAGGAACACTTAATTCCTCCATCTCAAAAACCGTCGTGGAAACCCCTACGGCCGAGTCGTGATGGGCATCGCTCGCAGCGGTGGTTTTAAGCCCCCGTCGTCGGGCATATTCGAGCGCTTGCTCGTTGTATCGGCGCGAGGTCACAGCCGCGTTGAAGACCTCCAGCACCTCGATATCCAGCGTATCCAAAACCTTAGGCCGAATCCCGGCACGCCATTTGTCAAATGGATGAGCCGGGATCGCCACGCCGCCTGCATCCTGGATCGCTTGCAAAACCTCCCTTGCTGGACGCCCCTTCATCCTTGGAAGCGTCGCCCCGAGGCAAAGCAAATGCCCCTCCGCTGTGCTTACCTCCACCCCCGGCACCACTAAAAACCCCGGCGGCAACTCGCGCCCGCGAAGATAGTCATGGGCCTCGCACGAGTCGTGATCGGTGATCGCGATGCCATCGAGACCCCGCTTCACAGCCGCCGCGATCAATTCCTCGGGCGAATTGCAGGCGTCCTTGGAAAAAAACGAATGGGTGTGGAGATCGAACCGGCGCAACATGGAAACGGGTATTTCTTCCACCCGCTCCGAGGGTGTAAAGACGGAACTCGGTTTTATGAACATGGCATTCAAGGAATGGGCGGTGGTGTGCGAGGCGTTGGGCAGCGGGCGCCAGAGCGTGATCCTTCGCAAAGGCGGAATCGCCGAGGGGCGTAACGGTTTTGCCTTTCTGCATAGGGAGTTTTTCCTCTTCCCCACGCGGTTTCACGAGACTTTGGAAAAAACCACCCTCCAGCCCGGATTCGCGCTCCCAGCCGAGCGCGAGGGCGAAGTCGAAATCCGCTTCGTCGCCAAGATGGAGTGGACTTGCTTCCTCTCCGATCCGGAGCAACTCGCCGCCTTGAGCGATTTCCACATCCTGCGCCGGGAGGTCATCGAGGAGCGCTTTCGCTTCGGGAAACCTCCAGGCCTCCATGTCGGCTTCGCGAGGATTTATCGAATGTCCTCCCCGTGGTTTATTCCGATGGAAAAGCGCTTCGGCGGTTGCCGGTCCTGGGTCGAATTACCCGCCTCACCAGAGGTTTCGATGGAGCCCGTTCTCTCCGATGAGGAAAACCAGCGCCGGAGTGAATCGCTATGCGCGCTTTTGCAATTGGCCTAAACGAATCTTGTAGCCCACCCACGATGCACGCCGCGAACAGCAAGGGGCTCTCACGGAGGCACGGGGACACAGAGGAGGGCATTGTAGCAACGGCAGTCCTCTGCCGTTTTGGGAGCGAACCGCGAATGCCAGAAGATGAACGCGAATCGAAAAAAAGGTCGGGCCGTTTCGCCGCAAACGACCCAAGCCTCAGGCAAGATTGTTCATGAAGGGCTTATAAAAGACAAAATTGCCTGTCCGCCGCATTTTTTCATTTTCTTCGTGCCATCGTGTGAGATTGATTTCCGCTCCGTGCCGCGGTTGTGGCGGGGGATTTTATCCGACAATCATCGGCTCGATCTGAGTCATGGTCTCGCGCAGGGCGCGGTAGCCAAAGTGGCCTTGGGGGACGCGGAGGAGTTTGGAGCCGGGCCAGCTTTCGGTGAGTTTTTCAAGGTCGGTGAGGGGGGAGATGCGGTCGTGGATACCGCCGGTCACGAGAATGTTTGCGGGGTCGCAGAGTGGTTGGCCGCAGCGGGGGGAGGCGAGGTGCTCGAAGGGGAGTGTGTTGCCGGGGGAATGGCCTCGGGCGCGGAGTTCGCGCCGCATCACGGCGGCTCCGGGGTTTTCCCAGACCGCTTTCTCGGTGTTGATGATCGGTTGAACGAGGGCAACGAACCGAAAATCGCTTTCGAGCAGGGACAGGAGCCCTCCGGTCCAACCGCCGTAGCTGGTGCCGAGGACGGCGAATTCGCGGGTTCCTCGGGTGCGGAGGAGGGCCATGAGTTGGCGTTGCTCGACGACGGCTTGGCGGATTCCTTCGGCATTGCGGACGAGATTGGCGGTGATGGCGAGTTCGCCGTTGAGCGTTTTTTTTGGCGTGCGGGAGTAGTGGTAGGGCAGGTGGGGAAATGCGGCGCTCCAGCCGTTTTCGTTGAACCACGCCGCGAGGCGGCGGTAGCCGATGTCGCTTGCGCTCATGAGGGCGTGGAGGATGAGAACGGTCGGGGCGTTTTGGTCGCGGGCAGGGAAAAAACGAACGCGGGCGCGGTCGTTCTCAGGGTGACCGGTGGGGTGGGGCGTGTCCCATTCGATCCAGCCGCTTTTCAAGCTCGGCCGCTCGGCGGGGGGCATGCGGTAGAATTCCTCGCGCGTCATCGGCGAGTGCCGTGCGATGTAGCCGTCCAATTCCTCGCGCGTGCAGGAGTCGGCGCGGCGACGCCATTGGAGGACATGCATCATATTGCACATCGCGCCGTCCACGAGCCAGGCGAGGGGTTTTTGGAAAAGCGCACTCATGGCTCGCGCATCCGCTCCTGGGGCGAGTGCGGCAGGTCGTCTTCGGTGAGTCGGCAGGTTTCGACAAGGCGGTCCTTCAAACGAATCAACGCGGCGGCGGTGTCATCGCGGAGTTGCTTGCGTCCACCCTCAGCGGGGAAAATGGGTTCGCCGGTGGCAATGTAAACCTTTGCCCGTCGCCAGGGGAGCCAGTTGCGGCGGTTGTAAAGGCGTTCACTGCCGAGAATGACGACCGGCACGACGGGGCAGCCGGCCTTGGCAGCAATGAGGAACGCTCCTTCGCGCATTTCCGCGCCGGAGAGGATCGAGCGGGCGCCGTCGCGAATTCCTCCCTCGGGAAAAATTCCGATCATCCGCCCGGCTTCGAGGCGCTTGATCGCCGTGCGGAGCGCCTGTCGGTCGTCGCCGTGGCGGTCCACCGGAATCACATCGAGCCAAGTGAAGCCGACCTTCGACCACTTGGTTCCGAAAAGCTCGGCCATGGCGATCCAGTCGATCTTGCGCGGGAGATAACCGCTCAAAAGTGGGGGATCGAAGTGGCTGATGTGGTTCGAGACCATCACGCACGGGCCGGTGGGGATTTTGAAAAAGGGGACAAAATGCACACGCGCGCCAAGGCGAAGGAAGTTTTTCAGCGACCCGACGATGAAATGATAGAAGGCGAGGTGGAAGGCGTCGCGGGCCGTCATCGGCTAGGCGGCTTGGGTGAAAAACTTCCGCTGTTTTTCACTGATCGGGTGACCCAATTTTTCCAGCACAAGGAGCATGTCTTCCCAGACTTTGCGTTTCTCGGTGATGGTCTGGTTTCGCAAGAGGTAGGCGGGATGGTAGGTCACCATCACGGGGGTCGAGTGGAAATCAAGCCACTGTCCGCGGAGTTCGCGCATCGGGCGGGTTTCCCCCAGCAAGCCTTCGGCGGCGGTGGCGCCGAGTGCGACCATCACGCGGGGTTTGACAAGTTGGATTTGCTCGCGGAGCCAAGGGAGGCAGGTCGTCATTTCGTCCATGCGGGGCTTGCGGTTGCCGGATTCGCCGGCGGGCATGTCGGGGCGGCATTTGAGGACATTCGCAATGAAAATGTCGTCGCGGGTGAAGCCCATGGCCTCGATGATTTTGGTGAGGAGTTGGCCGGCGCGTCCGACAAAGGGCTCGCCGAGTTTGTCCTCATCCGCCCCTGGCGCCTCGCCGATGAACATCAATTCGGCGTCGCGGTTGCCGACGCCGAAAACCACCTGCGTGCGGGAGGCGACGAGGTTTTGGCATTTCTGGCAGGAGAGGATGGCTTTTTCCAAGGTGGACCATGTCCACGGGGTGGTATTTGTATCTTCGCGAGTCATCAGCGGGGTAGGGGATGCGGCCTTGGCGGCGGCTTGGAGTTTCTTGAGAGCGGCCAGCGAGGCTTTGGGGGTGGATTTCACGCCGACCTCGATGGACTGCAGGAGAGGAAGTGTATTGGCCACGGCCTGCTGAAAAAGTTCGCTCATGGCGTGTGGTTTTACCGGTCGCGGCAGGGGTCGGCGAGAATTTGATCGAGCGCGACGGATTTTTGTTTCACGCCCCATCCGGGAGGGCCATATTCCTCCCTTCTTTATGGCCAAATCCGACGATTCCTCATCCAACGACAAGGCGGCCGCAGCCCGCCTCAAGAACCTCGACCTCGCTCTCCAACAAATCGAAAAAGACTATGGCAGCGAGGCCATCCGCCGTCTCGGCGACTCCACCGTTTCGCAGGTGGAAGCGATTCCCACCGGGAACATCATGATCGACCGCGCGCTGGGAGTGGGAGGATTTCCCCGTGGTCGCATCGTCGAAATCTACGGCCCGGAAAGCTCTGGAAAAACGACGCTCACTTTGACGGCGATCGCCCAAGCCCAGAAACTCGGTGGCCTCGCTGCATTCATCGATGTGGAGCACGCGCTCGACCCTAGCTATGCCCGCAAACTTGGCGTGAACCTCGACGAGCTTCTTGTCTCCCAGCCCAGCTCGGGCGAAGAGGCGCTCCGCATTTGCGAAACACTCGTTCGCTCGAACGCGCTGGACATCATCGTCCTCGATTCCGTCGCCGCCTTGGTGACGAAATCCGAACTCGAAGGCGAGATCGGCGACGCGGTGGTCGGTGCCCAAGCGCGCCTCATGAGCAACGCGCTCCGCAAGCTCACCTCATTCATCTCGAAAGCGAATACGATCTGTCTCTTCACAAACCAAATTCGTGAAAAAATCGGCGTGATGTTTGGCAATCCCGAGACAACGCCCGGCGGCAAAGCCCTCAAATTTTACGCCAGCATCCGCGTGGACATCCGCCGCATCGGCGCGATCAAGAACGGAGACGGCACAATTTCGGGAAATCGCACAAAAATCAAGGTCGTGAAAAACAAAGTCGCGCCACCCTTCACGGAAGCGGAGTTCGACATCATGTATAACGAAGGCATTTCGAATACGGGATCTCTCCTCGATCTCGCCCTCGAGAAAGGCATCGTTGAAAAGCGCGGCTCGTGGCTCAGCTACAAGGGCAGCCAACTCGCTCAAGGCCGCGATGCCGCCAAGGAAATCCTAAAGACTGATCCGAAAATCTACGGAGAGATCGAGGCCGATGTAATGGCCGCGATGGAAAAAGCCTGAGCGGGCCTACGAAACCTTGCCTCCGCGTAGTTCCAACACGCGGCGGATGGTTTCCTCGATCAAATTGTTCGGGCAACTCGCGCCGGCTGTGATGCCGATGGTGAGGTGGTCGCGCTTCGGCAGCCAGCCAGTGGCTTCGATTTCTTTTTTTTCGTGGATATCGAAGTGTCGGATTGAGTCGGCCGATTCGATGCAGTCCGCATTGCGGATGAAGTAGGTCGGGAGTTTGTGCTCTCCGATTTCGACGAGGTGTGTGGTGTTCGAGCTGTTGTATCCGCCGACGACCAGAAGGAGGTCGAGGGATTCGTTGAGCAATTGGAACAAGGCATCCTGCCGGTCCTGCGTGGCACCGCAGATGGTATCGAAATACCGGAAATTCGCGGTGCTGCCGGCGTCGCGCATCGCCACGGCCTCGCGCAGGAGGTTTTGGATCGCCTCGGTCTCGCTGCGGAGCATCGTTGTTTGGTTCGCCACGCCGACGCGTTGCAAGTGGAGAAGGGGATCAAATCCGGGACTGGTGGTGCCGTGAAAGCGGGCGAGGAATTCGCTGGGATCGCCGCCATGAACCATGAAATGGGCGACGGCTTGGGCGTCCTCGAGGTTAAATACAATCAAGTAGTGACCCTGTCCGTCCTGTCCCAGTGCGCGCGAGGCGGTGGCGCGGGTTTCCTCGTGCGAGGCTTTGCCGTGGATGATTGAGGTGACACGCTCGGTGGCGTTTTGGCGGACGCGCTTCCAGACGCTCATCACATCGCCGCAGGTGGTATCGATAATCTGGCAGCCGTGGGCTTTCACCGCGTTGATCACGGCGACCTCGGCGCCAAACGCCGGCACGATCACGACATCTTCGGCTTGGAGGTTGTCGAGGTCGGCATCGGAGGGATGGGCAGCCAGTGAGTGGATGCCCAGCGCCTCGATTTGGGCGTTCACATCGGGGTTGTGGATGATTTCGCCGAGGAGAAAAATCCGGCGGTCTTTGAAAACTTTGCCCGCCGCATAGGCAAGGTCGATGGCGCGTTCGACGCCGTAGCAAAACCCGAATTCTTTCGCGAGGCGGATGGTCGTATTGCCCGCTTGGAGGACACCGCCCTGCGCACGGAGTTTTTCCACGAGTTCGCTGCGGTAGTGGGATTCCACCTGGGCTTGGACCTGGGCCATGACCTCTGGCGTGCGGATGTTGACGCGGGTTGGGGTGCTCATGATTCGACGGGGCGTGATTTCACCGCTTCGCGGGCCTTGCCGAGAAAGTGGCTGCAGGGATTCGTGCAAAAAAGTGGGATGCGACCTTCGGGAGCCGCTGGCACAGGGGCTGAGTCGTCTGACTCAATGGGCCAGAGGATTTGGCGCAGGCAGCCCGGCCGACAAAGCGAACCGATGATTCGGGAGGCTTCATGGTGGGTGAAGAGTCCTGTGATGCGATACATTCCGGTCTGGCGGTTTAGCGTCTCACGCAGGGGAGGGGCAATCTTTTCGCCCCGCAAGACCGCGCGCCAATTCCCCAAAGCCGCAGGGTAAATCCCGTCGAGGGCAAGGCGGAGAGTGGCCAGGGAGTCGAGGCGCAACTCCCAGCCGTGACGAAGATTCGGGGCTGTTTTAAGAGGTCGGTAATCGCCAGCGTCATCCTTTCGAGCGATCAGGGTGGCGTCATCGGGCGAAGAGAAAACCTCCAAATCCTCGCGGTCGGCATCGTCTTGGTGGCGGAGACAAAAACCCTCTGGGTTTATTTTGATGACGACTTGGCCGATCTGAAAAAAACCTAATCCAACTGCCCCAGAGAGGAATTCGTTGAGCGGTTCATGGGCCGCCGCATGCAGGGAATCCATGCGGGGTCGGGCGGAAATCAGACGTGGCGGCGGCGCTTGACCTTGACGAGGGCGAGGGAGCGCATGAGGGCAGCCTTGGTGGTGGCCTGCTCCTCGTCGCTCATTCTCTCTCCGCGCATCGCCTCTTCAGCGCGGCGGATGGCTTCCTCGGCGGCTGCTTCGTCGATATCGCTTTCCTTAACCGCCATATCCGTGAGCACAGCGATTTTTTCCTGAGTGATTTCGACGAATCCCTCGCCGACAGCGAGGAGGATTTCCTCTCCATTTTTCATCACTCGGAGCTCGCCGGGCTCAAGGAGGGTCATCATCGGCGCGTGCATGGGCAACACGCCGAGTTCCCCCTCGACGCCGGGAATCACAACGGAGTCGACATTGTCCGAGAAGGTTTTGGCCTCCGGAGTGACGATTTCGAGACGCACCATGGCGATTAGCCTTCCTTCACCATGTCGATGCCACCCTTCATATAGAAGTTGGCTTCGGGAACATCGTCGTGTTTGCCTTCGAGGATTTCCTTGAAGCCACGGATGGTTTCGGCGGTGGAAACATACTGACCTTTGGTGCCGGTGAAGATTTCAGCGACATGGAAGGGTTGCGACAGGAAGCGCTGGATTTTGCGGGCGCGATAGACCGTGAGTTTGTCCTCCGGCGAAAGCTCGTCCATGCCAAGAATCGCGATGATGTCTTGCAAGTCCTTGTAGCGTTGGAGCACGCGCTGAACGCCTCGGGCCACATTGTAGTGCTCTTCGCCGACGATGTCGGGCGCGAGTGCTTTCGAGGTGGAACCCAGGGGATCGACGGCTGGGTAAATGCCCAATTCGGCGATCGAGCGCTCCAAAACAATGGTGGAGTCAAGGTGCGCGAAGGTGTTGGCGGGCGCGGGATCGGTCAAATCGTCCGCTGGCACATAGACCGCTTGGAACGAAGTAATCGAGCCTTTGGTGGTCGAGGTGATGCGTTCTTGGAGATCGCCCATTTCTGCGGCGAGGGTGGGTTGGTAACCCACGGCGCTCGGCGTGCGGCCGAGAAGCGCGGAAACCTCCGCACCGGCCTGCGAGAAACGGAAAATGTTATCAATAAAGAGGAGCACATCCTGGTTTTTCTCGTCGCGGAAATACTCTGCCATCGCGAGAGCCGAGAGGGCGACACGGAGACGGGCTCCTGGAGGTTCGTTCATCTGGCCATAGACCAACGCGACTTTCGATTTGGTGAGGTCGTCTTGGACGATAACGCCGGACTCGCTCATTTCCGCGTAGAGGTCATTGCCCTCACGGGTGCGCTCGCCGACGCCGGCAAAAACAGAATAACCGCCATGGCCTTTGGCGATGTTATTGATGAGTTCCATGATGACGACGGTCTTGCCGACGCCTGCACCACCGAATGCACCGACTTTTCCACCCTTGGTGAACGGGCAGATGAGGTCGATGACTTTGATGCCGGTCTCGAGGATTTGAGCTTTGGTGTTTTGCTCAAGAAGCGGGGGAGCCTTGCGGTGGATGGGATATTTTTTTTCGTGGGGCACGGGGCCGCGTCCATCGGTAGGATCGCCGGTGACATTGAAAATGCGGCCTAAGACACCTTCGCCCACTGGCACGGAGATCGGTGCGCCGGTAGACTTCACACCCATACCGCGGGAGAGCCCCTCGGTGGAGCTCATTGCGATGGCACGAACCCAGTTTTCGCCGAGGTGCTGTTGGACTTCGAGGGTGAGGTTTTGGTTGACCCCTCCGACTTCGAAGGCGATTTCGAGCGCGTCGTAGATTTTCGGGAGCGCGCCGTCTGCCGGGTTGAACTCGACATCGACGACGGGGCCGATGACTTGGACGATTTTGCCTGTTTGATTCATGTGCGATGAGTGAGCTTTGAAAAAGGAGCGTGGTATTTACCCTCCCCGAGTTTTTCCGACAATCCCTATTTCGAATTTCCCAGAGATCCCTCGCGTGAAAATCTCCGCAATTCCTGCTTGCCCAAATGCTCGGGGCGTGGTGCCGATTAGAGAGATTTTGATGCTCCCCGATTTTCATGCCCGATAAAACCAAGCCCTCCTTATTTCTCAACTGGCGCCTTTGGGTCGCCGTGGTTCTTCTTCCAATCGTAGGGTTCGCCGCCTGGCGTGGGGGCGTGACGGTGTATGACCTTTTTCTAAATTGGCGGAGCGACCGTTTGGCCCTCGAGGCCTCGAATTTGTTGAAAGCCGAAAAGACAGCCGAATCGCGGGCGGTCGCCATGAAGTCCCTCGAGTGCAATCCCGCAAATCCGAACTCGCTCCGTCTCCTGGCAAAAATCCAGATCGCAGCTGGCGAGGATTTGGCGGCACTGGGAACCTACAAGAAACTCTCCGCCACCCGGGCCTTCACCGCGGCGGATGTGGAAAACTACGCGCGCTTGGCTGGGCGCTTGAAAGAGTGGGAGGTCGCGGATCGGCTAGTTAAAGCCCTTCGTGCCGGGCCAAAATCCGTGCAAGCCCCCATTCTGGAATCCGAACTCGCAGCGATGCGCGGCGATTCCCCGCGCGCGGAAGCCTGCCTTCGCGAAGCCGTGGGAATTGATTCCACCCAGCAAAGCCGAATCCTGCTCACGGATTTTTTGATTTCCAACCGGCTGGATCTCCAGACGACCCCCGAGGTTTACGAGCTTTTGGTGCAGACCAAGCGACTCCAATCGCCCGCTGGCGCCCAAATGCTCGCCACGGCTTTAGAAAAAAATCTCGCACCACCGGCCGAGGCACCTCGTTGGATTCAAGAACTTCGTGCCCATCCGAACCGCACGGCCGCGATGCTGCTAGCTGCTGACGCCGCAGAGGTCCGTCGGGACCCCGCTACAAAAGCCCGAGTCGCGGAGGGGCTGTTTTCCCGATTGGGGAGCGCGCCTTTGACCGATCGCAAGGCGGGAATGTTTTGGCTTTTAGCGAATGGCGAACCAGCCCGCGCGGCGGACTTGCTCCAAGCCCGCGAGGCGGTGGAGGAGGCGGGATTGTTCAGTGCTTGGCTCGACGCGCTCGCATTATCGAAGCGGCCCGATGCCGTGTTGGCGGCCCTCGACGCTCCAAATCCTCTTAAAGATTGGCGCAAGACCCTGCAGACCGGTCGGGCGAAACGACTCTTGGGTCAATCCGCCGCCGCCGATGCCGCCTACATCCAAGCTGTATCGCTGGCTCAAGCCGATCCCGAGTCGGCCTTGGAGGCGGTTTCGTTTCTGGGGAAGGCCGGCGAACGCGAGGTTTTCGAGAGCGCGCTATCCCGACTTCTTCTCGATCCGGCCCAAGCGCCGCGCGGACTCCAGACCTTGATGCCGGCGGTCAGGGGATGGCGAGACACGGCGGGACTCCGGAAGTTTTCTGATCTCCTTGCCGCCGCACCTGGCTTGAGTGAGGACCAGCGGGCTCTGCTTCAGAATGAAATCTTCTATTGTGACCTGGTTCTTGGCCGGAAAGTTGACCCAGCCACTATCTCAGCCTTGGCGGCGAAGCACCCAGGCGACATGCGGTTTCAAATCACCCAAGCTCTGGCCCTCCTGCGCGCTGGCCAAAGCGATCGCGCGGTGGATGAGTTGGTGATCACCCAAGCCCCGCCGGACGATCCCTTCCTGCTCGCCCGACACAAGGCCGTCCAAGCCATGGCCCTTGCCGCGAGTGGTGACCGCGAGCGAGCGCGGATGCATTTTGAGAACCTCTCCGGTGATTTCCTCAGCCCGCAGGAAACGGCCCTCGCTCGAAGTTACCTGAAAAAATAATCCCGCCTGCGGGGAGGGGAGATTTTTTTAAAATCCCACCTGCACGCCGGCATTCACCCAGAACTCGTTTCCTTGGCCGATGTCGTTCAGCGCGGTCATCGCCACGCTGTAATTCGCTCCGGCAAACGCGGTGAGGTATTGGTTGATTTGCCAGTTGCCCTGCACGCCGAATTCGAAGTTGTTCCAGCCGTAGGAATCGGTCGTGTTATAGCCGAGGTTCAAGCCGAGAAGCGCGTAGGGGTTCAATGTGAAGGTGTCTTTGATAACCGGCACCTCGCCATCAAGTCGGAAGGCCAGGAAGCCGCCGGGAGCCTCGTTGAGGTTCCAAAGGAACAGCACGCTCGGGGTGACATACGGGATGGCATTCGTGCCGAGGATCGCGAAAAGTTCGTTATTATAGAGACCGTGCGCGTGGGAGCTTTCCTCCTCTTCGTGCTCCGCTTCGCCCTCATGCTCCTCCTCGCCGTGTTCGTGAGCGTGGCCCTCTTCCACGATTCCCGGCGTATAGCGGAAATTGTAGCCCGGAATGAAAAACACCGGCCCGGCCTCGATCGTGTAGGCGATCGTGAAATCCCATTCTTCAAATGCGTTTCCGAGTCCGAATCCATTCCAGGCTGAAATTCCCAAGCCGCCGATGGAGCCCTCGACCTCGGTCGTCCAAGCTCCCCCATTGCCGGTTTCATTCACGCCGTAATGAATGTGGCGACTCTCCCAGCCTGTCGTCAGCGAGGCATCCCAGATTTTTTCGGGAGCTTCTGGAACGATTTCTTTGAAATTTTTTCCAGACCCCTCGTTCGTGGTCGCGCGGGTGGTAGTTTGGGTGTTGACGGATGGGCCTTGCTCGCTGAGGGCCTGGTTGACCTCTTGCTCCGCATTTCGGTGGAAATGCCCGGGCCCGTGGGCTCCGCAAAACATCGCGCTGCTAACCATCGCCAATAAGAAGAGTGGAATTTTTTTCATCTTGAGAAGGCGTTCTTAAATGCAAATCGATTGCGACAGTCAAGGTTGGATTGCAAATTTCTTGCGAAAAGATGTTGGCAGCTTCTCCCGATCTTGCGGCGCACTTGCTCGAGAGAAATCCCGCTTTGCCGCAGGCTGGCGAGTGGCTAGTAAAGAGCCCCCTCTTTGTTTAATGAAAAAAATTGCCACTGCATTTCTCCTGGGATTTCTTGCTTCCGCCCTCGCGGGGGAAGTGAAGCCCTATCCGCTCCAGACCTGCATCGTGTCGGACGAACCGCTCGAGGCCTCGAGGCGCCCGATTTCGATCAACTATCAAGGACAGGAGGTCCAAGTGTGTTGCCGGGAGTGCAAGCGAGATTTCCAAAACGATCCCGAAAAATTTCTAAAAAAAATCCCCGTAGCGGAGTAGTTCGCACGACCTGTCAAATCAGAGATTTCCTTCCGCCACGCCACGCGTAGATTGCCGCCCCATGTTTGGCAGACTTTCCGATAAGCTACAGGATGTTTTCAAAAACCTGCGAGGGCAGGGGAGGATCACGGAATCGAATATCGCCGATGCCCTCCGCGAGGTGCGGTTGGCCTTGCTCGATGCGGATGTGAATTTCCAAGTCGCGAAGGATTTCATCGCCCGGGTGAAAGAAAAAGCGCTCGGCGAAGAGGTGCTTCGCAGCGTGACTCCGGGTCAGCAGATCGTAAAAATTTTTCACGAGGAGCTGTGCGCGTTGCTCGGCGGCGACTCCGCCCCGCTCGATCTCGAAAAGCCCGGTCGCATTCTGATCGTGGGCTTAAATGGTGCGGGAAAAACCACTTCGTCGGCTAAGCTGGCGCGGTTGCTGAAATCCCAAGGCCGCTCGCCCATGCTCGTGGCTTGCGACCTCATGCGGCCGGCCGCGATCGACCAACTCGCCGTGCTCGCCGGGCAGATCGGTGTGCCTGTTTTCCGACCCGAGCCCGGGGAAACCGATGTGCTCGCGGTGGCGAAGCGCGCGGCAGAGTGGTGCGCCCAAACCGGCGGTGATGTTCAAATCTATGACACGGCAGGTCGGCAGGAAATCGACGAGCCGTTGATCGAGGAACTCAAGCAACTGCGGGATTTTCTCCAACCCCGCGAAATCCTCCTCGTGGCCGACGCCGCCACAGGTCAACAAGCCGTGAATGTCGCGGAAAAATTCCACGGCGTGCTGGGGTTGACAG
>JBDKIG010000036.1:0-16260 GCA_039797215.1 Verrucomicrobiota bacterium
GCGCCATCCAAAAACTCGCCGTGCTGGCAAAGGCCCGCCCCGAGTCGATCCACCGACCAGATGTGGATCTGTTGCTGCTCGAATCCGAAAAGGCGGGCATCGAAAGCGCTCTCGCCCGCGCCGAGGCCTGGGAGGGCATTCGCATCGGCGTCCAGTATGCCTTCGACCAAAACATGGATGAGCCGGAAGGCCTCGGCACCGATAATTTCCTGGGCCTCTCGGTCTCCATTCCGTTGCCGGTGTGGGATCAAAACAAAGGCCTTGCCGAGGAACGCGCCGCCATCCGCGACCAAAACCTCGCGCGCGTCCGAGCCGCGAAACTTGAGATCGAAAACGCGCTCGCCTCCGACCTTCGCACCGTGGACTTGATCCAAAAGCGCCTGGCGGTTTTCGAGACACTCACGATCAAACCGGTCGCCTCCGACCTCGCCGAGATGCAGTCCGGCTTCGAAGCCGGCCGCGTGGACATGCGGGACCTCTTCACCGTCCGGGAAAAACTCGGCGAACTCCGCCTCGAGCACATCGCCCTCCAATCCCAACTCGCCCTTGCCCTGGCCGAACTAGAATCCACCAGCGGTAGCCACCCCGCCATCCGCCGCTCCTACCTCTCCAACTCAACCGAAAAAAAACCATGAGCCACTCTTCCGATTCCATCCAGCCCACCCACCTCCATCCCGCCGGTCTCAGGGAGCACGCCCGTCTCTTGCTCCTCGCCACAGCGATAGGCTGCATTCTTCTGCCCGTGGCCCTCCATGCAGGCCCAGGCCACGACCACGGCCCTGAAATGGGCGCCTCCGCCCTCACCGGCCCGGTCGCCCTCTCCGAATCCCAACGCAAAAACCTCGGCCTCGAAACCACCCAAGCCGCCATCGTTGATCTCGCCCCCTCGGTCGAGATTCCCGCCGTCCTCGTTGTTCCACCTGAAAAACACGGCTCCATCAGCGCGCCCTTCGCTGGCCGTGTAGAGGAGGTCTTGGTGAAACTCGGCCAACAAATCCAAGCCGGCGATCCTGTCGTGCGCGTCGCCCCACTCGCCATCGGCAGTCCCGCGCAAACCCTCTCTTCTCCGGTCTCCGGCCATGTCATTCGACAAAACGCCATGCCCGGCCTCGCCTTCACGCCCGAAACCCCGCTCGTCGAAGTCGGCGACGACACCACACTTCTCGCGCAGGGCCTGATTTTCCAGTCGCCGGAACTCAACAAAATCCGCATCGGTGCGCCCGCCTCGCTCTTCCTGGATGTCTTCTCCGGCGAGGAATTTGCGGGCGTCCTACAGCGACTCGACACCGGCCACGCCGCGGAGGACCCCGGCTTCCACCTCTACGCTGCCATCCCGAATCCCAATCACCGCCTACGCCCGAATTTCCGCGGCACACTCCGTATCGACCTCGGCGAACCCCAACCCGTCATCGCTGTCCCGCGCCGCGCCATCCTCGGATCGCTCGGAAAACTCTTCGTCTTCGTTGAAAACGAGGACGGCCATTTCGAAAAACGCGAAGTCGTCACCGGCCTCCGCTCCGGAAACCTCGTGGAAATCCTCGAAGGCGTCCTTCCAGACGAAAAAGTCGTCACCACCGGCAACTACCAACTCCAATACCTCGGCGCCGAGTCCACAAGCGGCGAAGACGAGCACGGCCACAGCCACTAAACCACCATGTTCGACCGCATCATCGCCTTCTCCATCCGCAACCGGCTCCTCGTCGTTGCCCTTGCCGCGCTCGTCGTCGCCTACGGTGCCTGGGTTCTCCGCAGTCTGCCTGTGGATGTCTTTCCCGATCTCAACCGCCCGACCGTCACCATCTTCACCGAAGCTCCGGGCCTTGCTCCAGAAGAGGTGGAATCCCTCGTCACCCTCCCGCTCGAAACGGCGGTCAATGGCGCGACACATGTCCAGCGCGTGCGCTCGCTCTCGGGCATCGGCCTCTCGCTCATCTTCGTGGAGTTCGACTGGACCACCGACATCTACCTCGCACGCCAGATCGTCGCCGAGCGCATCCAAGGTGTCAGCGAAACCCTCCCTGAGGGCATCCGCCCGTTCCTTGGCCCAATCTCCTCGATCATGGGCCAGGTCATGGCAATTGGCCTCACCAGTGACAACCCCGAGGTCGGCCCTATGGAACTCCGCGGCCTCGCCGAGTGGGACCTCAAGCGCAGACTCCTCGCCATCCCAGGTGTTTCGCAAATCACCATCCAAGGTGGCGACCTCAAGGAATTCCAAGTCCTTGTCGATCCCGCGAAACTCATCGGCTACGGCATCTCCCTCAATGAAGTCCGCACTGCACTAGGCGAATCGAATGTGAATTCCTCCGGTGGCTTCCTCCTCGAACCCTACGAGGAAAAACTCATCCGCAACCTCGCCCGCGTCGAAAGTCCCTTGGACCTGGGCAGCACGGTCGTCAAAGCGACACCCGGCGGCGCGAACATCCTCCTGCGCGACATCGCCGAAATCCGCGAGGCTGGTCCCCTCGTCAAACGCGGCGAGGCAGGCATCAACGGCCAACCCGGCGTCATGCTCGCGGTCGCCAAACAACCCGGCGCGGACACCATCACACTCACTAGGCAAATCGAAAAGGAACTCGAAATCCTCCGCACCTCGCTGCCGAAAGGCGTCGCCATCCACGACGACATCTTTCGCCAATCGAATTTCATCGAGCGCGCCATTACCAATGTCGAGGAAGCCCTCCGCGATGGCAGCCTCATGGTCTCGATCGTCCTGTTTCTTTTCCTTCTGAATTTCCGCACGACCTTCATCACTCTAACCGCGATCCCCCTGTCCCTATTGATCACCTTCATCATCTTCAAATGGTTTGGCCTCGGCATTAATACCATGACGCTCGGCGGCCTCGCCGTGGCGATTGGTGAACTCGTGGATGACGCGATCGTGGATGTCGAAAATGTCTACCGCCGTCTGCGTGAAAATCGCCTCTGCGCAAATCCCAAACCCGTCACCGGCGTCGTCCTCTCGGCCTGCCGCGAAGTTCGCAACTCCATCGTCTTCGCGACGATCATTGTGATTTTGGTCTTCATTCCTCTCTTTGCATTGAGTGGCATTGAAGGCCGCATCTTCGCTCCGCTGGGACTCGCCTACATCGTTTCCATCGCCGCCAGCCTACTCGTCGCCGTGACGGTCACCCCAGCGCTCTGCTCCTACCTTCTGCCAAATATGAAACGCATGGCACATCCGAAGGATGGTGCCGTCGTTCGCTTTTTCAAGTGGCTCGTCGCCCGCATCCTTGCCGTCGGTTTCCGCATTCCCAAAACCATCTTCGCTCTGGTGCTCGCTGCATTCCTCGGCGCCCTGGCCCTAGTCCCGTTCCTCGGCCGTGAGTTCCTCCCGCCCTTCAACGAAGGCAGCGCCACCGTTTTTGTCCTCACTGCGCCAGGAACCTCACTAGAGGAAAGTTCACGCATCGGACGCGTCGCCGAACAACTCCTCCGAGAAGTCCCCGAAGTCCGCACCATCGGCCGCCGCACCGGCCGCGCCGAAGGCGATGAACATGTCCAAGAGGTGAACTCCGCCGAGATCGAATTCGAACTCGCCCCCTCGAAACGCCCCCGCTCCCAAATCCTCGCCGAGATCCGCGCCAAGCTCGCCGAAATCCCCGGCGTCTTCACCAGCGTCGGCCAACCTATCTCCCACCGTATCGACCACCTCCTTTCGGGCGTCCAGGCTCAGGTCGCGATCAAGCTGTTCGGCGACGACCTCGGCACCCTCCGCGAAAAAGCCGCGCAAATCCGCAACATTGTCGCCGCTATTCCCGGCTTCACCGATGTCCAAGCGGAACGCCAAACGCTCATCCCTCAGGTCCATGTCCGCATCAACCGGGAGAAAGCCGCCCTCTTCGGCCTCCGCCCGGGAGAAGTCGCCCGCTACGCCGAACTCGCCCTGCGCGGCAGCGCCGTCACCAAGGTCCTCGAGGGCCAGCGATCCTACGATGTCACATTGCGCCTGCCCGACTCGGCTCGAACCGACCTCGACGCGATCCGCAAGATTCCTATCGATACGCTCAACGGCCAACTCGTTCCACTTGGTCTCGTCGCCGAAGTCGAGGAAGCCATGGGCCCGAACATGGTGAACCGCGAAAACGGCCAGCGACGGATTTATGTCTCCGCGAATGTCGCCGGCCGCGACCTCGTCGGAGCCGTTGAAGAAGCCCAAGAAAAAATCGCCGCCGAGGTCGAACTCCCCACCGGCTACTTCATCACCTACGGTGGCCAGTTCGAGAGCCAATCCAGCGCCTCGCGCCTCATCCTGCTCCTCGGCGCCGCCAGCTTCGCCGGCATGTTCCTCGTCCTCTACCTCCAGTTCCAAAGCGTCTCGCTCGCGCTCCAGGTCATGCTGAACATCCCCCTCGCCTTCATCGGCGCGGTGATCGGCATCTGGTTTTTCTCCGACCGCACCATCTCCATCGCCTCAATGGTCGGCTTCATCGCCCTCACCGGCATCGCCGCGCGAAACGGCATCATGATGGTCTCCCACTACCTCCACCTCATGCGAGAGGAGGGCGAGGCCTTCGATCAAAAAATGATCCTCCGCGGCACGCAGGAGCGTATTATTCCGGTCCTCATGACCGCCCTTACAGCCGGATTCGCGTTGATCCCGCTTCTCCTCGGAGCCGGCCAACCCGGTCGTGAAATCCTGCACCCCGTCGCCGTCGTCATCTTCTTCGGCCTTTTCAGCAGCACCCTCCTGGACCTCACTCTCCGCCCGCTTGTCTTCTGGAAATTCGGACGCAAGGCCGCCGAGAATCACATCAACACAAACCAACAATGAAAACCAAAACACCAACACTACTCGCCGCCATCGCAACCCTTGCCCTCTCGCCAGTCGCATTCGCTGGGGGAACCCATGACCACGATCATGACCATGGACACAGCCATGGTTCCCATGTCGAAGTCACCATCCCGGAGAAACTTTCCGACCTCTGGAAATCCATCGAGGCTGAGCACGCCAAACTCTCCACAGCGATCAGCAAGCAGGACATCCCCGCTGCACACGATGCCGAAGAGCATTTGCAAGCCTACCTCAAAGCCATCCCGTCCAAGACCTCGGCGCTCGAGTCGTCCGCCCGCGCCCGCATCGAAGGCCAGGCCAAAAACCTCGCCCGCGCCTATGACTCCATCCACCACGCGTCCGACGACAAGGATTGGGAAAAAGCCAAATCCTCCCTCAAAAAAGCCGAGGCTTCGATGAAGCTCCTTGCCGCGCAGATCAGCAAACTTTAACGCCGGTTCGCGGGATCATGCCGCGGGCTTGGGGAACCGCTTGGCCATGAACTTCGCGATGGATTGATAAAAATGTCTCGGACATTTGCCGTTGTTCCGCTTATCGATCGATGTAGATTCGATACCGCATGCACAAGCTTTCAGCCACCATTCTGCTGATCTGCCTCGGGATCCTTCTTCCCGTATCGGCAAAGCCTGTGCGTGTTTGCCTGCTTGCACAGCAGGAGCGGACGGAGAATTGCTGCGGCACTTGCGACTCCGAACCCAAAGATTGCTGTGCCGATGTGGAACTTCTTCCTGAAAGCACCGCTCCGCTCCGGATTGTGGAGACGCCCGCATCTCCCAGCCATGCACTCCCACCAGAAATGGCTGAATTTGCGGTCGTCCCCGAACGAATCGTGCCTTTGTTGTGTCGATCCCCCCAGCCTTCTCGGATTTGTCCAACCACGGCCCGCTTGGCCGTGCTGAACATCTGGAGATTGTAAGGCGCCTGCCATTCGCAAGCACCGTGCATCGCGTTTTTGCGTGATGTCCCACCTCCCACACGCACCGGGAGACCCAATCATCAGTTCGTTCCTTGTTGTGAAACTTTCATCCACCTTACAGACACTGTCTGCAAAATCCCTGCAAACCGCTCCACCCGGCAGAAGGCTGCCGACATGGGCCATCCCGTTTGGCATCCTCCTGGGCTTCTCCGCCTTGTTTCTTATTCTCTTTGGCGATCGCCTGTTGCCCGCGCCCGCCGTCGATGTGGCCATCGTGCTTGCCACTCCCGCCGACGCAGGGAACACAGGCGAAACCGCCTCCTATTCCACATCAACCCAATCATCCGATGGCGGGGTGCTTTTTCAGGCCAGCGGCTGGGTCGAACCCTCGCCTCTGTCCATTAAAGCCACGGCGCTCATCGATGGCGTGGTGGACAGAGTGCATGTGCTCCCCGGCGAGCCTGTCCAGCAGGGCCAACCACTTGCCTCGCTGATTGCCGATGACGCGCGCCTCGCCCATGCTTCAGCCGAACACAAGCACCGCACAATGGTGGCAGCGCTGAAAGCCCACCTCTCGGCGATCAACGCAGCTGAAAGGAAAATGGCCGGTTTGATAGCCGAACTTGCCGCCGCCAAGGCACGGCAGGCGGAGGCGGCGGACAAGGCCGCTCGTGTGAATCGAATGGAGGGCACCGTGCCCAAAGTCGATTTGGTTTCCGCCCAACTGAATCACGAACGCGAAATCGCCCAAACGGAGTCCGCCGCCGCCGCCGTCGAGCAAATGCGCGCCGAAATTGATCGACTCAAGGCGGAAACCGGGATCCGGGAGGGAGAATTGGACTCCGCCGCCGTGGAGATTCAACAAGCGGCCCTCGCACTAAGCCGCACCGAGATCACCTCTCCCGTCGATGGGCGAGTGCTTCGCCTGCTTGCAACCCCCGGGCAGAAGAAGATGCTTCAAATGGACGATCCGGACAGCAACACCATCGCCATCCTTTACCGTCCAGATCAGTTACAGGTGCGAGTGGATGTCCCGCTCGCCGATGCGGCGAGGCTTCATGTGGACCAGAAGGCCCGCATCTATTGCTCCCTCCTGCCTGATTCTCCCTTCAAGGGAAAAGTCACCCACATCCTCGGCGAGGCCGATCTCCAGCGCAACACGCTTCAAGCCAAGGTGCTCATCATCGATCCCGTGGAACAACTCCGACCGGAAATGCTCTGCCGCGTTGAGTTCCTTGATTCAAAAAAACCTTCAGCATCCGGCGCTCCCGCAAGCTCCGCAACAACACTGGCCACTTGGATTCCGCACGTCGCCCTGGCAGATGGGGCAGTTTGGGTCTGCGATCCCGAAACCAAGCGCGTGCAAAAGCGCGCAGTCTCGGTTTCGAACGATATCCGCGATGCTTATGCCCGCATCTCCGAAGGGCTCCACCCGGGCGAATGGGTCGTCCTTTCGCCTGCCGATTTGAACGATGGCCAGCGCGTCAACCCTAAACTCACCACACCATGACCGAACCCATGATCACATGCCGAGGCGTTTCCAAAAGTTACCGCAAGGGCAGCAACACCGTTACCCCGCTCGAGGCTCTCGATCTCACCGTGCGCAAGGGCGAGTTCCTCGCACTGATGGGGCCGTCCGGCTCGGGCAAAACCACGCTGCTCAACCTGCTTTCCGGCATCGATTCGCCGACCTCCGGGTCGCTCACCATCGCAGGAACCGACATCGCCACCCTCTCCCGCCGCGACCTGACGAAATGGCGCGCGAAGCATGTCGGTTACATTTTCCAGCTCTATCATCTCGTGCCGGTGCTGACAGCGTTCGAGAATGTCGAACTGCCCCTCTTGTTGGACAATCTGGGCAAAAAGGAACGCCATGCCAGGGTGCATGCCGCACTGGAGTTGGTGGGTCTCGATGACCGCTCGCACCACACACCCGCCGAACTCTCAGGCGGTCAGGAACAGCGCGTGGCGATCGCCCGCGCCATCGTCGCCGATCCGCCCCTGCTCGTCGCCGACGAACCGACTGGCGACCTCGACCGCGAATCCGCCACGCGCATCCTCGAACTGCTTCGCGAACTCACCAGCGGGCATCAAAAGACGATCGTCATGGTCACCCACGATGCCAAAGCCGCCTCCTCCGCCAACCGCACACTGCATCTCGAAAAAGGCCGACTGCTCGAGGCCGCCATATGACCCCAATTCTCAATCTGCTCGGACTCGCCTGGGTCCAACTCATCCGCCACCGGGTCCGCTCGGCCCTCACGGTCATTGGCGTGGCTTCCGGAATGTTTCTTTTCACCGCCGTCGAGACATTGCAACGCTCGCTGGCCACAGCCACCGAATCCACCGCCGCCGACACCACGCTTGTCGTTTACCGGCAGAACCGGTTCTGCCCCTCGGCTAGCCGCCTGCCAGAGCATTACGCCGATGAGATTCGCCGTATCGAAGGAGTGCGTGAGGTCGTCCCCGTCAAGATCGTGGTCAACAACTGCGGTGCTTCGCTCGATGTCATCACCTACCGCGGCGTGCCAGAGGGATTGCTGAAGCGCTTCGCGCCGGAAATCATGATCATCGCTGGCAGCGAAGCCGAATGGAACCGCCGCGACGACGCTGCCTTGCTGGGCGAAGCCTTCGCGAAGCGGCGCGGATTGAAGCCAGGGGACCGTTTTGATGCGGCGGGCATCACGGTCACTGTCGCGGGCATCATCCGCTCGCCCTTCACTCAGGACAACAATGTGGCCTATGTGAAGCTGCCATTTCTGCAACGAGCCTCCCGTGCCGGCCTTGGTGTGGTTACCCAGTTCAATGTTCGCGTGAACTCCTCCTCCGATCTGAAACCCGTCGCCGCCAAAATCGACGATTTGTTCCGCTCCGCCCAGGAGCCTACGGACACTCGCCCCGAAAAAGCCTTCTTCGCCGAAACCGCCGCACAGTTGATCGAATTGATCGGCTTCACCCGTTGGCTCGGCATGGGAGCGGTCATCGCCGTCGCAGGACTCATCGCCAACGCGCTCCTGCTCGTCGTGCATGGTCGAGTGAAGGAAAACGCCGTCCTGCGCACGCTGGGATACCCCGGCCGGGCCATCGGCCTCTTGGTGCTCGGCGAGGGCGGCATGTTGGGACTGGCAGGCGGCATCGCGGGTGTCGGGCTCGCCACCGCGTTCTTGCACTGGCAGAGCTTCACCATGGGCAACGAGGGCCAAACGCTTGCCATCCGTCCCGACGCCGCAGTGGTGGCCATCGGCGTGGGGGCGGCACTCCTCCTCGGAATTCTGGCCTCCCTTTGGCCCGCGTGGCAGGCCATGAGCCAACCCATCGTCAAAAACCTGAGAGGCTGATATGTTGCCATTCACCTACGCCGTGCGGAACCTCCTCCGCAGCAAATCCAGACTCCTGCAAACCATCGGCGGCAGCGCGTTCGTTGTCCTCCTTGTCATGACCGCCGCCGCGATCAACAGCGGAATGGAAAAAGTCCTTTCCGCCTCTGGTTCGCCCCACAATGTCATTCTCGTCGGGGCAGGCTCGGAAGAGAGCATCCAGCGCAGCGAAATCCCGGAAACCGCCCCCGGCATCGCAGGCTCCAGCATCCCGGGCATCAACGAGCAACTCGGCGTCCGAGCCGTTTCCAGCGAGATCCACTACATGAGCTATGTCCAACTCGCAGGCGACCGGCAGGCGCAGGCATTGATCCGCGGAGTCGCACCAGAAGCCCTTCGGGTCCATCCGCAGGTCCGCCTGATCGATGGCCGCTTTCCGGGCTCCGGCGAAGTGATGGTCGGGCGGCTCGCCAGCCGTAAACTCGGTGTCGGCGAGGGCGATCTCAAACCTGGAAGTTCGATCACGCTCGATGGCCAAACGCTGAAAATATCCGGCGTATTCGCAGCCCCCGGCACCGTCCTGGAATCCGAACTCTGGGCCACCCTCGGCGACCTGCGGGTTCTGGCGAAACGCGAGACCCTCTCCTGCGTGGTGGTGCGACTCGATGACCCCGCCGATTTCGAGGAAGCCGATCTGTTCGCGAAACAACGCCTCGATCTCGAACTTTCCGCCCTGCGCGAAAGCGACTACTACGACCGACTCGGCGCCTTCTTTCAGCCCCTGCGCGCGATGACTTGGATCACAGCCGGCCTCATAGCCGCTGGAGCGCTCTTCGGCGGCATCAACACACTTTACGCCGCATTCGCATCCCGCATCCGCGAAATGGCCACCTTGCAGGCCATCGGCTTTGGTCGGCGCGCGCTGCTGTTCAGCCTCATTCAGGAAAGCATGCTGGCCTGCCTCGCCGGCACACTGCTCGCCTCGGCACTCGCCGTGTTTCTATTGGATGGACGCACCGTGCCTTTCTCCATCGGCACATTCACCCTGGAAGTCGGTCCGGGGGTCGCCCTCACTGGCATTGCCACCGGATTTTTCCTTGGCTTGCTTGGCGCACTGCCTCCCGCCATTCGCTGCCTCAAACCCTCACTGCATTCGGCCCTCCGGATGTCTTGAAATCAACAAACCACCAACAACCACACACATGAAGCCAATCCACTTGTTATCCGCCACGGTTTTGATCCTTGCTGCCTGCAAGGAGACACAACCACCCACCAACGCCCCATCCGGGGAACCTTTATCTGCCGAGATAACCTTGGCGGAGGAAGTGCTTCGGACCCCACCCCTTAGTCACGCCAAGGCTATCAGGGATTTGAAAGCCACCGCGAAGCCCGGGGATGAGGTTACACTCACCGGCCGCATCATGGGCAATGCGAAACCCTTTGTGGAAGGTCGCGCCGCCTTCATCATCGCCGATCCCGCGATAATCAACGCATGCAGCGACAAACCCGGCGACGAGTGTTCAACTCCGTGGGATGCCTGTTGCAACAACCCTGAGGAAAAGGCCAAAGCCATCGCCACCATTCAAATCGTGAACCCGCAGGGCCGGGTCCTCAAACACAGCCTCGAGGGAATCAGCGGCCTCGCCAATCTGGCCGAGGTCACCGTCAGCGGTAAGGTCGCTGCGGGTTCCGGCGGCGATGTTCTCATCATCAACGCCAACGCGATTCAATCCGCTCGATGAAAACCAAAATACCAACCCTGCTCGTTACTTTTGCCAATTCTTCATTCACTAATCCTTTCTAAAAAATATATATAAAAACAATATATTATTAATATTTTATATTATTTAATAAACTACATTATGAATAGAATTATTTTATCGACCATCATATTAACGATTTTGTTAGGACTTCAATTAGGGTGTGCGAGCACAAGGCAAAACTCGGAGCTGAAAAGTTTCACTCCCGCCTTGGAAATCCACCCATCCACCGAGGCTTACACAACGGCCCGCATTATTGAAAAGTCAGGAAAAATCTATGTTACGGGTTCAGTTTCAAAGCGGCCAGGTGTATATACACCTCAATCCACCCATATTGATGTTCAGCTCTTGGATTCCAAAGGGCGCACCATTGCGGAGACTATGGATCGAATCAATTCCACAACAGGAACAACCCGTCACAGCTATGGAAAACCTCTTCGGTTTGTTACTTCATTTAATCGGGAAGTTGCAAGTTCAGCAGATAAAATCCTTGTGATTTTAAGTAGAGAACCCCATCCCAAACCACATAACTGCTGCGTTTCCTGCAACTCTTGAAGTCATTCAAGATTATCGATTTCAGCTTTTTGGGCCTTAAATCAATGCGCTTTCCTTGGCTTTCTTTTTAATAGCAACCCAAGAAGACCGACCGCTAAAAAACCGCCGCCAAGCACCACGCTGTAATAGACTTTAAGGTTTTTCCCGAGCCATCCGCCTTCGTGAATCGTCATGAGCAGGTCGGAGGTTTCTTCGCTGAACCCAAACCACTCCTGACCAGCTTTGTAGAGAATTCCGGTGAGAGCTGTAACGGTCAACGGCAAGAGAAGAATGGCTCCGAGAATCCGATGCCACAGGCGCACCGGGCTACCTCCGGATTTTTGCAAAAGTATGGTTGCTCCGGTGAAAACCAGAAAAAGCAGCCCTCCACCAACGAGCAACACATAGAACGGAGACAGCAACGGCCCCAACCACTCGCCGGTATGCCACTCCATCACGGTCTGCCCGGTCTGGCCATCCATGCCAAACCACTTCTTCCCGGCCCGGTAGGCGATCCCAGTGACCGCACTGACCGCAACCAGAGGAAACAGAAATGGCGAAAAGCTACGATGAAACCGTCGAATGACCGTTCGCATCAAATCGGAAGCTGATCCTTACGGACCTACTCGAGAATGGAAACAGCGAGAGGCTTGAGCTTGTTGCCGGCTTTTTCCACCTGAATTTCGAGGTTTTGCCCGTTCTTCAGGGCCTCGAAAGCGACTTCCTTGCCGCCTTGGGTGAGTTTGGTTGTTTTACTGAAGTAGAGCTCGAGCGTTTTGCCGTCGGCGGTCGTCACATAGATTTCCTTTTCGTCGGCATCCACCTTTTTGGCAGTTACCTGATAGGTGCCAGAGTCGACAACCGAGGTATTGCGGATTTCCTTGGAGCTATCGTCGGAGGCGATGGCGGAACCCAATGTGAGAGCTGAAACAAGAAGAGCGAGTATCGTTTTCATAGGCATTCAAATTATTCCGCAGACACATGACTGCCAAGCCTCGAGAGGCGTCACCCCATAGAAAAATCACCCCATGCACAATCAGGTGATGTGTTATTTGTGGATTCCCGGTTACTCTCGGCAAAAACTTCAAACCCACACCCCTTGCTGACCTCAATCAAAAACCCACTGCTCATCATCGCCATGACCGCCGCAAATCTGATCAACCCAGTGGAGGCCTCGACATTTTCTGAGGTCCCGTCTTCCGACATCACCATCCGCCGGGCCAATGAACGAGGTGTCGGGGACCACGGTTGGCTCGATTCACGGTTCACTTTCTCCTTCGCGGACTACCATGACCTTCGCCACATGGGGTTCCGAGACTTGCGCGTGATCAACGACGACCGCGTCGCCCCCGGCAGGGGATTTGGAATGCATCCTCACAACGACATGGAGATTTTCAGCTATGTGCTGGAGGGAACGCTGGAACACAAAGACAGCATGGGACATGGCCGACAATTACAACGCGGCGAAATCCAACTCATGAGCGCCGGCACCGGCATCAGCCACAGCGAATTCAATCCCTCGCGCGAAGAAGGACTTCATTTCTTGCAAATCTGGATCAAGCCGCGCCAACGAGGCATCGAACCCCGCTACACCGAATGGCGTCCTTCGGCGGAACAAAAGGGTGCGACGAAGGTGTTGGTCATCTCGCCAGACGGACGCGAAGGCTCTGCTGTCATTGCGCAAGACGCAGAAGTCTACCGCATCAGGCTAAAGCCCGGTGAAACGGTGAATCATGATTTGGCAACCGGGCGCGCCGTATGGCTACAAATCGCCGAAGGCTCGGTCGAACTTAATGGCCTCGATCTCGATGAAGGCGATGGCGCCAGCACCGAGAAATCCGGACGACTCACACTCAAGGCGCGAAAGCCCACCGAAGCCTTGCTTTTCGATCTTCCCTGATCGATCCGGATCGAAAACTGCGGCCAATTCCTCCCCGGATATTTTACTTTCCGCATATTTGTTTTTGCGAGTATACGCTCCGGCATGGACTTGATCCGAATCCATGAGTGCCTGTGTGACAGGACTCGCCTTCGCATCGTGCATCTTCTTTTGCGGGGCCCGCTATGCGTTTGCCACATCCAGGAGGTCTTACGCGAACCCCAGGTCAAAATCTCCCGCCACCTCGCCTACATTCGGGAGCGGGGGATGATCGACTGCCAGCGCCGCGCCCAATGGATGGTCTATAGCCTGCCGGAAAATCCCTCCCCGCTTCTGGCGAAGAACCTAGCCTGCCTACAGGACTGCTGCCGCGAAGAGACGGTTTTCAAGAAGGACGCCGCCCGCTTGGAGAAGCTGATCAAAAACTCGGATTGTCTCCCGACCACAAACATCAAACCATGAACGACACCGCTCCCGCCAAGCAACTCGACCTCTTCGAACGCCATCTCACGCTCTGGGTTTTTCTCTGCATGGGTCTCGGCATCGGCTTGGGAACTACATTCCCCGATCTCACGCGCCACATCGGCCAAATCGAATTCGGCACCGATTCCCATGTGAATGTGCCGATCGCGATTCTTATTTGGCTCATGATTTTTCCCATGATGTTGAAGATCGACTTCGGCGGTCTCCGTGGCGTTTTCGCCAAACCCCGAGGACTGGCCGTAACCTTGTTCGTCAACTGGCTGGTGAAGCCTTTCAGCATGGCCCTGCTCGGCTGGCTGCTGGTGACTGAACTCTTCGCAAAAACCCTCGGCTTGATCGATCCGGAGACAGCAAAAAACCAAGTCGCCGGACTCATCATCCTCGCCGCCGCGCCCTGCACCGCGATGGTGTTTGTCTGGAGCTACCTCACCGACGGCGATGGGCCCTATACTTTGGCGCAAGTGGCGATCAACGACCTCATCATGGTTTTCGCCTTTGCGCCGATTGTCATGCTGCTGGTGGGAGTCACTGGAGTTCACATCCCGGGTGGGGTCCTGCTGACCTCCGTGCTCGTTTTCATTGTTGTGCCGCTTGCTGCTGGCTACTCCGCGCGCTCCTTTTTTCTAAAAACAAAAGGCCTTGTGTGGCTGGAACAAAAGCTCCTTCCAGCCTTTCGTCCCGTGGCGATCACCGCCCTTCTTGCGACACTCACGCTCATCTTCGCCTTTCAGGCCGAAAACATCCTCGGCAACAAACTCATGGTTGCCCTCCTGGCGGTTCCGATCCTGATTCAAGTCTACTTCAACTCCGGCCTCGCCTACCTGTTGATGCGGCTTTTCAAAGTCCGCCATGATGTCGCCACCCCCGGCGCGCTCATCGGCGCGAGCAATTTCTTCGAACTCGCCGTCGCCGTGGCGATCACGCTCTTCGGCCCGTCCTCGCCCGCCGCTCTGGCCACGGTTGTTGGCGTTCTTGTCGAAGTGCCGGTCATGCTTTCCGTCTGCCGCTTCTGCGTCGGAACCAAAACCTGGTATCAGCGCGGCCTGCCAAAATGAACGCAGCCTCCTCCAAACCCCGCATTTTGATTCTATGCACTGGCAACTCCTGCCGCAGCCATATGGCCGAAGGCATCCTCCGCGCCGCCGCCGGCGACATCCTCGAGGTCCACAGCGCGGGATCCCGACCAGTCGGCTTCGTCCACCCCAAAGCCATCGCCGTCCTCGCTGAAATCGGAATCGACATTTCCTCCCACACCTCGAAGTCGATGAATGATTTTCTCGACCGCGACATCGACACGGTTATCACCGTTTGCGGCAATGCCGACCAAGCCTGCCCCGTATTTCCTGGCCAAGTCCACCGCCACCACTGGCCATTCGACGACCCGGCTCATGCCACCGGAACGGACGAGGAAATCCTTGCCGAGTTCCGCCGCGTCCGCGACGAAATCCAAACCACCTTTCTGGCCTACACTACCCAGCGCCGAACCGGCGGAACGGCTTGATCAAACCCTCCACCCCGCCGATGATCCGCGCGCTATGAAAACCGTGCACGCCTACGCCGCCAAAGATTCCAACTCGCCCCTCGAACCCTTCGAATTCACGCTCCCCGAAATCGGCCCCGAGCAGGTCGATATCCGCGTCGAGTATTGCGGCATCTGCCACTCCGACCTCAGCATGCTCCGCAACGAATGGGGAATGTCGTCCTATCCAATCGTTCCCGGCCATGAAATCGTCGGCCGGGTCGAGGAGGTTGGCTCGATGGTGAAATCCGTCAAACCCGGAGACCGCGTGGGCGTCGGATGGTTCTCCGGCAGTTGCATGACCTGTCCCCAATGCCTCGGCGGCGACCAAAACCTCTGCGCCAAGGGCGAAGGCGTGATCGTTGGTCGGCACGGCGGCTTCGCGGATCTTGTCCGCTCCCATTGGATCTGGGCCACACCCCTCCCCGAGGCCCTTCCAGGCGAAAGCGCCGGCCCGCTTTTCTGCGGCGGCATCACGGTATTTAACCCCATCATGGAATTCGATGTCCGCCCCACCGACCGCGTGGGCGTGATCGGCATCGGCGGTCTCGGCCACCTCGCCGTTCAATTCCTGAACAAATGGGGGTGCGAAGTAACTGCGTTTTCCTCGAATCCCGACAAGTCCGCCGAGCTCTCGAAACTCGGAGCGCACCGGGTTGTGAATTCCAAAGATTCCTCCGCGCTGAAAGCCGAAGCGGGTCGCTTTGATTTTATCCTCAGCACCGTCAATGTCCCACTCGAGTGGAGCGAATACATCAACGCCCTTGCCCCGCGTGGCCGTCTCCACACCGTCGGAGCGGTTCTCGAGCCCATCCCGGTGAGTGCGTTTCCTCTGATCATGGCCCAGCGAAGCATCTCGGGTTCCCCGCTCGGCAGCCCCACAACCACCGCGAAAATGCTCGATTTCTGCGCGCGCCACTCGATCGCACCTATCGTTCAGGAATTTCCTCTCTCCGATGTGAATGCCGCCCTCGACCTCCTCGAGCACGGCAGCCCGCGCTACCGGATCGTTCTCAAAGCCTGACGCGCATGACCCTCCTCATCACAAAATACGCGG